>NZ_JBICJM010000009.1:0-319943 GCF_043103065.1 Vibrio sp. YQ_11
ACGCATACGTTGTAGGATGTTGGTGGTCTCGTTCATTGCACCTTCAGCAGTTTGTGCAATAGAGATACCGTCGTTCGCGTTGCGAACAGCCACATCCAGGCCACGGCTTTGTACGTTCAAACGGTTCGAGATTTGTAGACCCGCAGCGTCATCTTTTGCGCTGTTGATTTTGAAACCTGAAGACAAACGCTCCATTGAGGTTTGTTGTGCTGAGTTTGCGTTGTTTAGGTAACGCTGAGCGGTCATCGCTGATACGTTAGTGTTTACATTCACTGCCATGGTGATTTCTCCAATTGATTTTCCGATGTAGCGGTTTCCGACGTCTCGGAAAACCAAGTAGTTCTCTCAAAGTTACTTTTATTAACGGCGCTCAACCTGATTTCTTTAGGGAATTTTTTGGATTTTTTTGAAAAAAGTTCGTTTGGAAAGGGAATCGTGATGAAGCAGATAAAAAAGCAAAAAAACTTCAATTTTTCGCTAAAGCTTCTTTTCGAGCTGTCGATACAACCTGATTTTGCGTTGAAATTAAGAATCCAAATCGCCTAACCAAGCAAGGTAAGTGCGAGGTTTGGCGCCTGTTTAGCTTGGGCTAAAATAGTGGTACTGACTTGTTGCAAGATCTGCTGCTTCACCATTTGCGTGGTTTCTTTGGCGTAATCAGTATCTTGAATACGACTGTTCGATGCCGCTAAATTTTCGTGGATGTTATCTAGATTATTGATCGCATGATTGAAGCGATTTTGATATGCACCTAACTCGGCACGTTGGCTATCGACAAATTTCATCGCCGTATCTAGTACAGCGACAGCTTGCTGCGCCCCACCAACGGTTGTGATGTTCAGGTTATTGACCGCATCATAACCTTTCAACGACATCCCAAGCTCACTCGCAAGATCTCCTGAGAATGAAATCGTTCCGGCGGTTTCTTCTCCTGCCATAAAGATCTGTAACTGACCTTTTTCATTAACAGAAGCCGTCACTTTGTCGGTTTGGCCATTAATGTAGGTCGCGAGTTCTTCAATATCATCACCAGCTTTGGCATTGATTTGGATTTTTTCCGTCTCGCCAGAACGGTTGGTGAAAGACATCGTCAGATCATTGGCGTTCTCTTTTACCTGCCAATCAGAATCAGCACGCCCTTGAGCGACATAACTAAAGCCCCCCATGTCCAACCCGTCAGTGCGCATCGATTTCAACTCAATCTGTACGGCTTCACCAGAAGCTGCACCGATTTGAAAAGACGATTTGCCGAATGTGCCATTCAACAGTTTGCGTCCACCAAAAGATGTGGTTTCCGCAATGCGGTTTAACTCATCGTTTAGCGCGGTGACTTCTTCTTGCAACGCCGTACGCTCGGCTTGGCTGTTTGAGCCATTAGCCGATTGAAGCGACAAATCACGCATACGTTGCATGATGTTCGTCACCTCATTCATCGCGCCTTCTGCGGTTTGCATGATAGAGATGCCATCATTAGCGTTACGAACCGCCACATCCAAACCACGCATTTGTGATTGCAGACGATTGGAGATTTGCAGGCCTGCCGCGTCATCTTTTGCGCTGTTAATACGCTTCCCTGAAGACAAACGCTCCATGGATTGATTCAGCATATCCGTTGCACTGGTCAAATGACGTTGTGCGACAAGTGCTGCAACATTGGTATTAACGGTGATAGCCAAGAGACACAGACTCCAAATAAATTAAGGCTTTGGGTACTTATCGACCAAGCAACAGAAAGATTTAGCGTTTTTTGAAAAGAGATTGGAATGAGAGAATAGAAAACAAAAAACCCTCCGAATGGAGGGCTTTGGAAGCTGTTAACTATTAATTACTTAATGGCCAGTTCTGCTAGCATTTCTTGTGAAGGAGCGAAGAAGTAAGCGCCTGTTACTGCTTTAGTGAAGCGAAGCAGTTGGTCTGTTTTACCGTCGGTTACACCGTACATGCTCTCTAGCATCACTTTGATATTGTGAAGGGTATTGCAGTAAGAGATGAACAACAGACCGTGCGCGCCAGTCACTGTGCCGTATGGCAAGCTATGACGAACAATCTTCAAACCTTTGCCTTCTTCTTTAATATCAACTCGACCAACGTGAGATGCTGCCGGTACGTCTTCTAGCTCGACTGAATCGGGTTTGGTACGACCAATCACTTTCTCTTGAGCTTTGATATTTAGGCGATTCCAAGCTGGCAAGTTGTGCTCAAAACGTTGAACCATAACATAGCTGCCACCAGCATATGGGCCATCTTTTACCAATGCTACGTCAGCGCGAGCGTCCCCTTTCGGGTTTTCTGTGCCGTCGATAAAGTCCGTCATGTCACGTGCATCTAGGTAGCGGTAGCCGTACGTTTCATCCACGACCGTCACATCTTCTGCGATATCGGTTAGGAATTTGCGCAGTACGTAAAAGTGCAAATCGTGGCGAGTAGAGTGGCAGTGAATAAGCACATCAACATCTGTTGTTGGCGCAATAATGTCGCCTTCACCAAGTTGTGGAAAATCAATCAGCTCTTCTGGTGCGTCAATATTTAGGTGCTGCCAGAATGATTTGGTGAATGCGATGGAAATCGTCAGATTAGCGCCCGGTTGACTGTTGTTTAAGTCTTTAACCAGCTCAGGAAGCGCTTTCAGTTTCGCCAATACGTTTTCACGGTTTTGGTTCACTTTTAGTTGAGTGTACAGTGCAAATGGCCCTGCTTCTGGCACGATCGCCGTTTGAGCTTGTGACATTGAGGTATCCTCTATACTTTGCCCCATTGCGGGAAATTATTGTTTTTAATTTTTTGAAGGCTGTTTCGCATCGTGCTCAAGCTGTGGCACGTTAAAACAGTCTTTTACCCATCTTCCGTTGAGAAGATAGATCATAAACCAAGTTAATAAGGTGATGGTTAGAGCATTTGCCCAATTGAATACACCATGTTCTAGGTACACATGATACATGGTCTGAGCGAGTTGAATACCGCACAAGATCAAAGTCATCTCACGGCCATATCGCGTTATTTGATTTACCCAACCACGATCTGGGTGACGCAATCCCATCAGCCACATCAATAACAGGCTTGGAATACCAATCGACAAACCTAAATACAACGTGCTGGAATCAGGATAGACAATGGACAAAAGCTTGCTGCCGCTTTCTCGGCTGACACCCGCCATTGCAAAAACCACCCAAGAGCGAGCCAGAAACATCCATCCTAGCCAAACAAGAATAGGCGCTTTCAAAAATCCATGAGCGTCATATTGGTCAAATGAGTAGCGCACAATATCGTCTTCTTAGTTTCATAAAAACGCCACTTTAACCGATCGATTCAGAGTTGCAAGCAAGCAAAGATGAGAACTAAAGTTCATTTCATCATCTTACGCAGGTAAACTAAACGCAGATTTACAGTGACGTCGATGAGAAACATGAAAAAAAGAACCCCTGCAACCCCAGTTCCTTCTCTAGAAACTCAAACCGAAGCCATGAAGATCGCAAAAGCGACACAGAAACCGGGTCAAACGAAAGAACAAACCAAACTGATTGCTCAAGGTATCGAAAAAGGCATCGCTCAATACAAAAAACAGCAAAAAGAGCGAAATCGTCAAGCAGATAAAGCAAAGAAAAAACAGCAGCGTGAAAAGCTGCGCCAACATGAAGAAGATGTTATCGAGTCAGATAACATCACGGATGATTCGCCAAACCACTTCTCAAGTAAGCTGCCTTGGGCGCTACTTGCGTTAAGTTGGATTGGCTTTGCGGCTTACATTATGTTGGGTAAATAACGGATGAAACAGGTATTACTTGGATTTTTTGTCGTACTTCTCGCTGGGTGTACGATGCCTTCTCACGTGATTCATGCTCAAAGCCAAGATGTTCATATTCGCATTGACGGTCAGTTCAACCCTGAGCGATGCGAATACAAAGGTGAAGTCACTGGAAGCGAGGGCCATTGGTATAACTACATTTTCATGACCAATGACGCGATGATGCAAGGGGCGATGAATGATTTAAAAAACAATGCTGCGGCCATTGACGCGGACACTGTGTTCATGGTTTCTCCGCAAGATTTCATCACCTCATTTAGCGTGCTGGGTTCTGCTTACCTCTGCAATGAGTGACGCCTAGATATGAAAAAAGCCAGCGATTGCTGGCTTATGCACGAAATCCAAGACTGCTAGCGATATCTCTCTCCCGATCTAAAACCCATTGGCTATCAAAAGGTCCCCAATCCGAAAGTTGGTAATAGCCGTCATTATGACGTCGGCCATCTTGAACGAATATGAGTTCAATGCCGATCCCCGGTAATGCCTTTAGTACATCTTGAATTGTACGACGAGGCCACCCCGTTTTTTCGATCAACTTTGGCACATTCGGCCTTTCTAGGTTTTCCACCAACAAGGCCAAATATAGCCGCCTTGCAAAAACAGGACTCAATTCCATTGACACCTCCTAAAATTGTGCTGAATCATTATTTCGTTTTTGCCAAGTAAGATGTTGCGTTTGATCAATAACTCGACTTTTCCACTTGATTTAGGCGTTTTTTTATCCGCTTTATGCCAAATTAAGTTCTGTTTTGGCATGTGAGACCAGTTATCCACTTCTATATGAAAATTATTCTCCACAGCGTTTTGTCAGTTTGATTGCTTCTTGATAGGATGCTGAATCAGCCAAGAAATACCTCCCCAAAGCGCGTTGCGCTCTAGAGAGTAAAAACAGAATAAAAAAGGAAACATTATGACAATTACCATGTTCGGCATTCCAAACTGCGACACCATCAAAAAAGCAAAGAAATGGTTGGAAGCTGAAAACATTACGTTTGATTTTCACGACTACCGCAAACAAGGTATTGATGCTCAAATGGTGACTGAATTTTGTCAGGCGCTAGGCTGGGAACAAGTTCTCAACAAACGTGGCACCACATTCCGCCAACTGACTCAAGAACAAAAAGACACGCTTAACGAAGAAAATGCTATTGCGCTGCTGGTTGACAACCCAGCGATGATTAAGCGCCCAATTCTGAACGTAGACGGCCAACTCCATATCGGCTTCAAAGCAGACCAATACGCTACGATTTTTAATTCATAAATGTAAGGAAGACTCAAGGATGACAGACAGTCCAGTACTGACACTTGCAAAAGACCTGATCAGCCGCCAGTCCGTAACACCTGAAGATGCAGGTTGTCAGGACCTAATGATCGAACGTTTAAAAGCGCTCGGTTTTGAAATTGAAGTTATGGTGTTTGAAGACACCACCAACTTTTGGGCGCGTCGCGGTAACGAAGCACCATTGTTTGCTTTTGCAGGTCACACAGACGTTGTACCCGCAGGCAAGCTAGAACAATGGGATACACCACCGTTTGAGCCAACCATCATTGATGGTTACCTTCATGGTCGCGGTGCGGCCGATATGAAAGGCTCTTTGGCGGCGATGGTAGTGGCCGTTGAACGCTTCATTGCCGAGCACCCAGATCACAAAGGCTCGATTGGCTTTTTGATCACTTCTGATGAAGAAGGTCCTTTCATTAACGGTACCGTTCGCGTCGTAGAAGCGCTGATGGAACGTGGTGAGAACATCGACATGTGCATCGTTGGTGAGCCTTCTAGTACAGAAATTGTGGGTGATGTTGTGAAAAATGGTCGCCGTGGTTCGATTACCGGAGACCTAACCGTAAAAGGCACACAAGGCCACGTGGCCTACCCTCACCTCGCTAATAACCCTGTTCACGCATCGCTACTTGCCATCCACGAACTGGCAACAACAGAGTGGGATAAAGGCAATGATTACTTCCCGCCAACAAGCTTCCAGATTCCCAATGTATCTGCGGGTACAGGGGCTTCCAACGTGATTCCTGGCGAGTTCAACGTTCAATTCAACCTACGTTTTAGCACCGAACTGAACAATGACACTATCGTCCAGCGCGTAACAGAAACACTGGATAAGCATGATCTCAACTACGATCTACACTGGACATTCAACGGCGACCCGTTCTTAACAGACACGGGTGCTCTACTTGATGCTGTGGTCGCTGCCGTAGCGGAAGTGAACAACACCAAACCTGCGCTACTCACAACGGGTGGTACGTCAGACGGACGTTTCATTGCTCGCATGGGCGGTCAAGTTGTTGAGCTTGGACCTGTCAATGCCACGATTCACAAAGTGAACGAATGCGTAAAAGTGGACGATCTTGAGAAGTTGACTGACATGTACGAAAACACCTTAAAACACCTACTCGCGAAGTAATCGCACGTAGTTAACCCATTGATGAGCATACCATGACTCCTGCGCAACTCACCGGAACGACCGATTCTCACCTTCAATCAACCATGGTTGGTCAGAAGGCTTTTTTAATGCATCCCGATGTCGCGAACGATCTGCTCAATATGATCGAAGCAGCAACAAAAGCGGGATTTAAAATGGAAATTGCCAGTGGCTTTCGAGACTTTTCTCGCCAGCGCGCAATTTGGAATGGGAAGTACGAAGGCGAGTTGCCGATTTTGGATTCGAACTCGCAGCCTTTAAATAAGACTGCGTTAAGTGACGAAGAAAAACTAAAGGCCATTCTTCGCTGGTCGGCATTGCCAGGAGGAAGTCGTCATCATTGGGGGTGTGATTTCGATGTGTATGCTCGCAACTTACTTCCACCAGACACCAAGCTGCAATTGGAACCTTGGGAATATCTAGAAGGTCATCAGCTGGCGTTTTATTGTTGGTTAAAAGATCACATTGATGAGTTCGGCTTTTTCTTCCCCTATCTGCAAGATTTAGGTGGCGTCGCCATTGAACCTTGGCACATTAGCCACAAAGCCATCGGTCAACAATGTGCTGCTCAACTGAACGCCGAAATGCTAAAAGATGAGCTGGTTCGACAAAATCAACAACACAACATTGCAGGGTTAGAATCGATACTGAATAATTTAGATAGCATCTTATCTACCTATATTCGCAATATCACCCCACCACCGGAGGCGTTATGATCGAATTTCTTACCAACCCTTGGGTGATCATCATTGTGGTCTTGAGTGTGATCATCGGGAACATTGCCGCTCTGAAGTACACCGCCAAAATGAAGTTCAACCAGATGGATAAAGGTCGCAAGAACGATTTGGATCGTCTAAACGAACTAGATAAAGAACGTTACGGCGACGATGAAAGTAACAAACACGAACAAAAATAAGCGGCTTTCTAGTCGCTCTTGCTAATTGAGTTAAGCGTCTGAATGCTGTGACTTGGACTATGCTCCGAGCAACGAAAAACGATCAAAAAAGGGACCGAATGGTCCCTTTTTACTTCAACTATCTAACTTACTCTTTCACCACCGCACCAAGAACTGGCACTAGAGATTTCAAGAACTCTTCATCAACAGGTTTGCCTGATGAATCGGTAATGTTAATAGAAGTTCGGTTGCCCAAGTCCCCTAGCAAGAAGGTGTATTTACCTGCTTTTAGGTCGACTGGTTTCACGCCAATTTCATTCCAGAATTCATCATCTGGAGATGCATACTTCGCTGTTACCGTACCTTGTGACTGGCTGCGCTCTTCAATCGTGAAACCCATCTTAGGTAAAATGTTCGGTAAACGCTGCCACAATACATTGTATTGCGCACGAGCGATGATAACAGGCAGACCACTGCGGTCTTTGCCCATCGTGACAGGAATCTGTTTCACCAACTCTTGAGCTTTACGCTGCGCTTCTTCACGAACTTCTTGATCGTAACGAGCCGTTACTAAGTTAGTCATGAACACGTTGTAACGCTCGCGGTTAGTCGCAGTCACTTCCTTAACTTGATCGCCTTCACGCCAGTCAATTAAGCTCACTTTGAAACCGTGTCGGCCATTTGCTTCTGCACGAGAGATCTCGTATCGGCTACCAATTTCTAGCTCTTCGTCAGGAGAGTTCCACGTTACCCAACCTGTCTCGATTCGAGAATCGGTTTGGCTTTCCACTGGAATTTTTCTTGCTTCAACCATGCCTTGCACAGTTTGCCAAACTTTATCTAGCTCATCTTTGCGCAATAGCCAAAGTGTCACTTCACCGTTACTACTGCGATCTAGGCGCGCACCAGGAATCAACTCAAGTACTTGCTGAGGTGGACGGATATCAACCGACTTCCCTAAGCCACCCGCATAACTGCCCTGAGGGATGTCATAGTTTGGGTAGAACTGAGGTTGAGCTCCTTGCGGAACGTTCCATGCCTCTAGAGCTGGTGTGTTCAAATACTCGAAATCGTCTTTTGCTTGACGACGTTGGTTGGCACCACCTGAACAGGCAGTCAATACGAATACAGCTAATGAACTTAACACTAACTGGCTTGAAAGCTTCATCTATACTCCTAAAACACTGAGGGCTTAATCGCCCCCAGTATGAACTTCAATCCTAGTAAATACCTGCGTCTGTCAACGCCTGTTCCACGATCGGCTGCGATTTTTCAGAAAGTGCGGTTAAAGGAAGACGCAAGCCACCTTCTTCAATCAAACCCAGCTTATGCGCTGCCCATTTTACTGGGATCGGGCTTGATTCAACGAATAGGTTTTTATGCAGAGTCATCAAACGTTGGTTAATGATTTCTGCCTCTTCGAATTTACCTTCACTTGCCAAATGGAACATGTCTGCCATGTCTTTCGCTGCAATATTGTTCGTTACCGAGATAACACCATTGCCGCCCAGTTTCACGAATTCCAAGCCCGTCGCATCATCACCACTTAGTAAGATAAAATCTTCGCCACAAAGTTCACGGTGAAGTGCAATTCGGCTCAAATCGCCCGTCGCATCTTTTAGAGCAACGATATTATCAAGCTTTGACAAGCGTGCCACTGTCTCAGGTTGCAGATCTACGGCAGTACGACCCGGTACATTGTACAAAATTAGAGGTACGTCGCTCGCTTCTGCGATCGCTTTGTAATGCTGGAACAAACCTTCTTGTGTTGGTTTGTTGTAATAAGGCGTCACACTCAAGAAACCTGCGATACCAGAATCCGCGAGTAATTTGCTAAATGTCACGGCTTCGTGGGTTGCATTTGCACCCGTGCCGGCAATCACAGGGATGCGACCGTTGGCAAACTCAACAGTTTTATTAACGACCTTTACATGCTCTTCAATGGTCAGTGTCGCTGACTCACCTGTCGTGCCTACTGCCACAATACCGTCTGTACCCGCTTCGATGTGGTACTCTACTAGCTTTTGTAGACCGTCGAAATCTACTTCACCATCTGCTTTGAATGGTGTAATCAGCGCTACGATACTTCCTGAAAACATGTTTATCTCCCTCATTTAACTCTTTCTGCATGGTACTGTAATGCGATTGAAAAACACAAGAGCGTAAACTCGCTTACAAAGTACAAATGAATGAATAATTATCAGTTGTTAGAGGTCTAGCAACTTAATTGCGCAATTTGGTCTTATTCCCAGCAATTTTGATAATCGTCTTGGTTATATGGTTTTGTGCCTAAGCGGCCCAGAAAGGCTTGTTTTAGTGAGAATGACTTGGGTATGAGCCTTTAATTATCTAGGCGACAAGCCACGGGTAACTTCACCAAAGAATTTTTGCGGCCTATTGTTACGCTCAGAAATATACGCTTTAGCGACATTTATCAAGTCAGGTTTTAGTGAATAAAAAGGCTAGTTTAGCGCCAAATAAACCACTGATAGAGGCTCGCCAAGTTTTCACTGCTCATATTGTACTTATTTTCGGCATTTTCCCTGCTCGATGGCCTTCTGTCTCCCAGTCTACCCCATACTCACTACTTAGCACTTCACCTTTTTTAATCTCAATTATCCTACGAACTAAAAAAAGAACTCACTCGATATTTCTCTTCGATATCTGTGCTAACATCTCTCTATTGAAGAAAGGACAAGAAGCTTATTTATGAAGCAACATCTGGTACTTACAGCAGTTGGAACGGATCGTCCGGGCATTTGTAACCAAGTGGTTAAGCTCGTGACTCAAGCTGGTTGTAACATCGTTGATAGCCGCATCGCTATCTTTGGCAATGAATTTACTCTGATCATGCTACTGACTGGAAATGCCAGTCACATCACTCGTGTTGAAACACAGCTACCACTATTAGGGCAAGAGCATGACCTAATCACCATCATGAAGCGAACGTCTGCGCACGAGCTGCTCGACAACAGTTACACGATGGAAGTCTTTATCGAATCTGAAGATCGCCCAGGACTGACAGAGAAATTTACTCAGTTCTTCGCAGACCAGCAAATTGGCTTAGATTCGCTCAGCGCACAAACCATTAGCAAGTCCAAACTGCAGCTTGATGCTGACCAATTTCATATTGCGATCACCGCATCGGTCAGTGCCGATTGCAACCTGATGCAATTACAAGAAGATTTTGATGAACTTTGTAAGTCGCTCAACGTACAAGGTTCTCTGAATTTCATTAAAAACACACTATAAAGTAAAGGAAATTATAATGAATACGCTGACAGCAGGCTCGCCAGCGCCAGCCTTCTCTTTGCTCGACCAAGACGGCAATACTGTTACTCTTGATGACTTTAAAGGCAAGAAAGTCCTTTTCTATTTCTACCCAAAAGCCATGACTCCAGGCTGTACCACGCAAGCAAAGGGCCTGCGTGATGTAAAAGCAGAACTAGATGCGCACAACGTGGTTGTTCTGGGTGTCAGTATCGACCCAGTTAAGCGCCTAGGAAAGTTCATTGAACGTGATGAGCTAAACTTCACGCTACTGTCTGACGAAGATCACGCTGTTGCTGAACAATTCGGTGTGTGGGGCGAAAAGAAATTTATGGGCAAAGTTTACGATGGCCTTCACCGCATCAGCTTCTTAATTAATGAAGAAGGCGTGATTGAGCACGTATTCAACAAGTTCAAAACGAAAGATCACCACGAAGTGGTTCTGAACTACCTAAACGAAAACGCCTAATACGAGCTCGTTTAGAGTCATACGTTAAGAGTTAACGTTCTAAGAATCGAAAAAGCCCAGCATTGATTGCTGGGCTTTTTATTCAATCGAATAATCACGGAGCTTTGCTCAATGTCGAACGCGTTACTCTTGGACGGGTTCGCTCTCTTCGGTGCTTGGTAGCGCATTCCAAACGGCTTTCACTAACGTCGCTAATGGGATCGCAAAGAAGACTCCCCAGAATCCCCATAAACCGCCAAACACCAGTACCGCAACAATAATCGCAACCGGGTGAAGGTTAACCGCTTCTGAAAATAGAACTGGCACAAGCACATTACCATCTAGCGCTTGGATGATGCCGTAAGCCACCAACAACCAGTAGAATTGTGGCGTCATGCCCCATTGGAACAAACCAACAATCGCAACCGGTACGGTTACCGCAGCTGCACCAATATATGGAATCAATACCGACAAGCCTACAGCAACGGCCAAGAGCGCGGAGTAACGTAGGTCTAGAATCGCGAATGTTACATAGCTCACGCCACCAACAATCAAGATTTCCAGCACTTTCCCGCGAATGTAGTTCGAGATTTGCTCGTTCATCTCGTGCCAAACTTTGTTCGCCAGCTTACGGTTTTTCGGCAAAATGCCGCTCGCCATTCTAAGCATTTCTTCTTTGTCTTTAAGTAGGAAGAAAATCAGCAGCGGCACCAAAATCAAGTACACCGCCAATGTGGCAATACTAACTAACGATGCAAGTGAGCCTTTTACCACGCTTTCACCCAAACCTAGTGCTTGGTTTTTTGCGTTGGTCACGACGGTTTCTACAATTTGTAGGTTCGCCAGTTCCGGATGGCGCTCAGGCAACGTCATGATGAACTTTTGCAGCCCGTTATACATGTTCGGAATATCGTTGATTAAGTTGCCAACCTGAGTCCAGATCGTCGGAACCAAACCAAATAAGGCAATCAACATGATGCTGATAAAAATCAGCAGAACAATAATCACTGATAAGGTGCGAGGCACACCCATACGAGACAATTTAACCACTGGCCATTCTAGGAGATATGCCAATACGATCGCCACCAGCAATGGCGCAATCAAATGCCCAAAGAAGTAAATGGTGATAAAACCAAACAGCAAAATGGCGACAAGGCTTACTGCGTGGGGATCTGAGAAGCGGCGTTGATACCAACGACTTACCATTTCGAACATCTTATGCGGATTCCTTATTGAAAACAGTCAATGTGTAGTGCTCTGGTGTAGATTGGCAATCAACCACGTACCCTTGAGTACGAAGGTAATTCACAATGTCTCGTTTAGAGCTGTTATCCACCACTTGAATGACAAGGTGATGATACTGCGATTCTTCATCCTGAAAGACCTCAGCAGCGTGACGCTTGGCAAGTAACAGCGCCATTGGGCAGCGTTGCTCGCGCAAATCAAGTAACATGGATTCCATTGTATTGCTCTGCACTTATGATAGGGTTGTATTGTAACGGCTTTTTGAGCTGGTGCTAGCACTTCTGACATGATTTAACCGCATGCTGAAATGACTCGGATATAAAACAATTTACGAAACCAATTCATTTATTTTTGGTCTTAGTGCTAGCCTATTCATCCTAGAGGATGACCATAAAGTATAGTGGTGATGTTGTGAGGTACTCGACCTCCAACCACGTACTTAGGTATTTTGGAGAATCTTTAAACCGTATGTTAAAACGCACTCGCTCGCTCGTTTGTTTGTGCCTTGCTGCTGCAATCAGTTCACCAACGACTTACGCCAATAGCATCGACTTGCCTGATATTGGTACGGCAGCTGGCGGCACGCTTTCTATAGACCAAGAGTTGATTTATGGCGACGCGTACATGCGCATGCTCAGAGCCAGTAAGCCTATCGTCAACGATCCGGTCATCAACGAATATATCGATTCCCTCGGACACCGCCTCGTTGCTAATGCGAACGATGTAAAAACGCCGTTCCACTTCTTCATGATTCGTGATCGTAATATCAACGCCTTTGCCTTTTTTGGCGGTTACGTTGCATTGCACTCAGGGCTATTTCTTCATGCTCGTAGCGAAAGTGAACTCGCATCCGTTGTCGCGCACGAAATTGCGCACGTAACACAGCGCCACCTAGCGCGCAGTATGGAAGACCAAGCAAGGCGCTCTCCAGCGACTTTAGCCGCGCTTGCTGGTGCATTGTTACTTTCGATTGCTTCACCAGAAGCTGGCATGGCAGCGATTACCGCCGCAACAGCAGGCAACATGCAAAGCCAAATCAACTACACTCGCTCAAACGAGAAAGAAGCCGACCGCTTCGGTATCGCAACCTTGGCGAAAGCAGGATTTGATGTGCAAGCAATGCCGCGTTTCTTTGGACGTTTAGCTGATGAGTACCGCTACGCGAGTAAACCGCCACCAATGCTACTGACTCACCCTTTACCAGAAGACCGTGTAGCAGATAGCCGTCAACGTGCACAAGCCTATCCCCCAATGCGCATTGCACCTTCTATCGATTACCATTTGGCGCGCGCACGCATTGTGGCGCGATATGCCGGTATCGACGGACAAGCCGCACTAGGTTGGTTTGAGCGTACTCAAAAGAAAGCTTCAGCGGACATCATGCCGTCATTTGATTACGGCCGAGCGCTGGTTCATCTGGACAACAAACGCTTATCACAAGCAGAACCGATTTTGAAAAAACTGTTAGCGCAAGATCCGGGAAACCCATTCTATTTAGATGCAATGACCGATCTATACATCGAGAAAAAACAGCCACAAAAAGCCGTTGAGTTACTAAATAGCGCGCTAAAGCGTAATCCTCAAAACAAAGTATTAACAATTAACTACGCCAACGCGTTGCTTGAAGCAAACCAAAATGATCAAGCGGTGCGTACACTTCAGCGTTATACACACGATAACCCAGAAGATAGCAATGGCTGGCAACTATTATCGAAAGGCTATCATGCCCTTGGACGTAGTGATGAAGAGCTTGCAGCACGCGCGGAAATTCTGGCACTAAGAGCAAACTGGAATAAAGCGATTCAATATTACAGTGAAGCAAGTAAAATGGCCGAATTGGGTAGCTTAGAACAAGCGCGATACGATGCTCGTATCGACCAACTCATGATCCAACGAGATCGATTCATGGCATTACAATAACGAAATGGAGAAAACCATGTCAGTCGTGATTTATCACAACCCACGTTGCTCAAAGAGCCGTCAAACTCTTGAGTTACTTGAGCAAAATGGTGTTACACCGGAAGTCGTAAAATACCTAGACACGCCACTAAATGTGGATGAACTAAAAGCGCTATACGCTCAACTCGGCTTCTCATCAGTACGTGAAATGATGCGTACAAAAGAAGACGTTTACAAAGAACTTGGTTTAGGCGAAGCATCAGTAAGTGACGAACAATTGTTCGAAGCGATGGCGCAAAACCCAAAATTGTTCGAACGTCCAGTTGTTGTAGCAAACGGCAAAGCTAAAATTGGTCGCCCACCAGAGCAAGTGTTGGATATTCTATAAATGGATTGCCAGATCCTTATTTTGTACTTCAGCCGTCATGGCTCAACAAAACAACTGGCAAGACAGATAGCAAGAGGAGTCGAATCGACTCCTCAATGCCAAGCAATTTTGCGTACAGTTGAAGAATTGTCACCTCACTCACATACCCCTTCCGATCCAATTGTTACTCTAGAGGAACTGAAAAAGTGCGACGGTCTAGCGTTCGGTAGTCCCGTTTGGTTTGGCAATATGGCAGCGCCTTTAAAGCACTTTTGGGATCAAACCACCCCTTTGTGGGTTAGCGGTGACTTAATCGATAAGCCAGCTTGTGTATTTACCTCATCATCTTCGATGCATGGCGGTCAGGAGACCACACTTCAAAGTATGATGACGCCATTACTGCATCACGGGATGATGGTACTTGGTATTCCTTACGCTGAACCAGAGCTGCATTCGACCCAATCTGGTGGCACACCCTACGGTGCCAGCAGTGTAGGACACGAACCAAGTCTCACAGCGGAGGAGACTCGCCTGGCACAACAATTAGGTAAACGACTAGCAACAGCAGCGTTAAAGCTCAAAGCTTGTCACGAATACCAGTATTAATAATCAGTAGAATTGGTATCAATTCAAGGATAGAGAATCGATGTCTGACTCTTTCGAAGAACAACCACCTCTTGGTGCTCAAGCAAAAACATATCGCTACCTCGCTTTGTTCGGCAACTTAGCTTTATTAGCATGGGTCGCGATTTGGCAACTCGCTTTATCTCCTCACCCTCATCTGAGTAGCACAACACTCGCGATTGCATGGTGTATTCCGTTATTGCTACCTTTACCTGGCATCTTAGCGGGCAAACCTTACACGCATGCATGGGCGAACTTTGTCTTGATGCTGTATTTCTTGCACGCCCTCACTATCTTGTACGTGGACGGTGGTGAACGGTGGTTGGCAGCGGTTGAGCTGGTGCTTACCTCTCTTGGTTTTGCTGGCAATATTTTATTTGCTCGTGCTCGAGGAAAAGAGCTAGGCCTTAAACTCAAACGCTTGTCACAAGTAGAAAAAGAAGAAAAAGCGAAGTTCAATAAATAACTTCTCTGATTCAAAAACAAAAAGAGTCGCAATTGCGACTCTTTCTTTATTCTATGCCCAAACGCGGATTAACTTTGCGAAGTAGAATTCCACTCATAAATCAGATCGTATTGATCTTGCACTTGAGGAATCACAACAGGCTGTTGTACTTGCGCTGCTGGCACAGTTTCCTCAACGGCTTGAACCAACGTTTTTGGTTGCCCTTCTACAGCTTGAGCCTCTGAAGGTAGAGTTTCTACCGATTGATCTTCCGATGGCGTCACTTCTTCAACGTCACCGAGTGGATCTTCAAATTCCATCAATTGTGAGATAGACGAAGCCTCTTGCTCAAATGCTTGTTGTGAAGCAAGCAAATGAATAGTCAGCGTTAACTCACTGCCTTGTACACGCTTGATTTCAGTGCCCGCCACTGAATTCAATTTGGTAAGTGCATTTTCTAAACGGAAGAAATCAGCAGCAGACGTTACATTTAACACTTTCACGTTCACAGCTTTAGAAGACTTGCCTGAGACAACAACGGCGTTTTTACTTGCGTAGTAATCAGCAATACCATCCACCATTGCGGAAATAGCGTCTGCACCTGTTGCCGACCCGCTGCGTGGAGAAGTTTGCGCATCAATAATCTTTGCAGGCGCTTGGTCATACAAAGTCCAACGAATCTGCTCGCCTTGCGCACGAATAATTAATACCGCGTCCGCTGGGTAACGCTGGCTGGCTTGGCTAATCGGTTCAATGAAACCGCCCCAAAGATCAGACGTGTTTACGCCCGTGACATCGTCAAAATCCCCAACAGGAATCGTAATTGGAAGGCCACGAGCTTCCGTTGCTTTTTTCAACGCAGCAACGTTGGCAGAATCAGAATGTTCCCATGCAATTGCGCGGTCGTAATCTTGCTCTTCCACCAGCCAAACCAAAATATTGGCACGATTCGGTGACCATGAAGGCAACTGAGCTTGAGTCAAAAGCGATTGAATTTGCCCACTGTTAAACAACATTTTAAGACTTGCTTTACCATCAACTTGGCTTTTCCCAAGCTGAGAAATATAGCGAGAGCTAGAACTCAGCGCCTTTTGGATAACAGGGTTGCTTAGAGAAGATTGAGAACCAGTCGCTCGAACAATCACATCTTTCATACCTTGTTCACGAGCCGCAGACTCACCGTCGTTCTGCTCACTGTCGATAACCACTTCGGCACGATAGATATCTACCTGAGTTAATGCATACACCGGCAGGGACAACCAACCGATCAGTAAGAGAGCTAAATAGCGCATAGTTTTCATAATCCTCTAAACAAGAACCCGCATAATAAGCAACTATCAAACCTTGAGCAAGGCGCGTACTGAGTGAATTGTTTGTAGTTTGACCAAGTTAATGCCGTTTTTTGCATCACTAGGTGATTAATTAACGTTACCCCATCAACATGAACTCATATCGATGCATATTGAAAGACATAAAACCTGATATTCATTGCTCTTGAAGCTTCATTTTAAAGAGCGCTTATTAGCTCACAGCACATCGATGTTCTTTGAATGGCTTAATTTGGACTCGTAAAATCGTCCATTTTGCAAGCAACCAACTCTCAAAACATTCGTTTGGATGATAAATTCATTCGAAAGTTTGATCTAAGCAACGTTGCAAACGATTGCAGGATGATAGAATTCGTCGGATTTGTCTGCGTATCTTTGAAATAGGGAATTATTATGAAAAATGCGTTACAAGGCGCTCAAATGCTCTTTGTCGCTTTTGGTGCTCTCGTGCTCGTGCCGCTTCTGACTGGTCTCGATCCAAACGTAGCCCTCTTTGGTGCCGGTGTCGGTACTCTCCTCTTCCAATTAATCACTAAACGTTCTGTCCCAATCTTCCTTGCCTCTTCTTTTGCGTTTATTGCTCCTATTATGTTCGGTATCCAAACTTGGGGTATTGGTGCAACTATGGGTGGCTTGATGGCGGCAGGTTTGGTTTACGTTGCACTTGGCGCGATGATCAAAGTGCGTGGTGTAGGGTTTATCCATAAGATTTTGCCACCGGTTGTAGTTGGCCCCGTGATCATGGTTATCGGCCTTGGCCTTGCGCCAACGGCAGTTAACATGGCGGTAGGTAAAACGGGCGACGGTGCGGTTCAGTTAGTAAATGGCGATGCTGCGGTCATTATCTCTGCGGTTTCGCTGCTAACGACGATTGCACTTAGCGTGTTCGCAAAAGGGTTCCTAAAACTGGTTCCTATCGTGGGTGGTATTTTGGCGGGCTATTCAGTATCCCTATTCTACGGTGTGGTTGACTTTACACCTGTGGCTCAAGCAGCTTGGCTTGCAATGCCCAACTTCACCATGCCTGAGTTCAACATCAACGCGATTCTATTCATGATCCCAGTTGCAATCGCTCCTGCGGTAGAGCACGTGGGTGACATGTTGGCTATCTCAAATGTAACGGGTAAAAACTACCTGAAGAAACCGGGCCTACACCGCACTATCGCGGGTGACGGAATCGCGACAATTGCAGCATCAATGGTTGGTGCGCCGCCAAACACTACTTACAGTGAAGTAACAGGCGCGGTAATGCTGACCAAAGCTTTCAACCCTGTAATCATGACTTGGGCTGCTATTACCGCTATTGTTCTTGCGCTGGTAGGTAAGCTAGGTGCGATTCTGCAAACCATTCCTGTGCCAGTAATGGGCGGCATCATGATTCTTCTGTTCGGTTCTATCGCAACCGTCGGTTTGAATACGCTGATTAAGAACAACGTTGATCTACACAAATCTCGTAACCTAGTGATCGTTGCAGTAACACTGGTATTTGGTATCGGTGGTATGGCTTTCGGTATCGGCGAGTTCAGCCTACAAGGTGTAAGCCTATGTGGTATCGTGGCAATCCTTCTTAACCTAGTGCTGCCACACGACCTTGGTGAAAACCACGTGGTTGATAACGCTCAAATGGAAGAAGAAAGCGCGAAGTAATTCGACTGCGCGACTTTTAAGTGGCGCACTTTAACCTTTCTAAATAAATAAACAGCAACAAAAAAGGCTTGGTGAAAACCAAGCCTTTGTTTTATTCGGAGTAACTAATTACTTAGTACCGAAAATCTTATCACCTGCATCACCAAGACCAGGAACGATGTAGCCTTTGTCGTTTAGCTTCTCATCGATTGCCGCAGTGTAAAGCTCAACGTCTGGGTGCGCTTTTTCTAGTGCTTCAATACCTTCAGGAGCAGCAACTAGAACAAGAACTTTAATTGACTGACAGCCTTTCTCTTTTAGTAGGTCGATAGTTGCGATCATAGAACCGCCAGTTGCTAGCATTGGGTCAACAACTAGAGCAATACGCTCATCAATGTTAGACGCTAGCTTGTTGAAATAAGGTACTGGCTCAAGTGTTTCTTCATCACGGTAAATACCAACAACACTGATACGAGCGCTTGGCATGTGCTCAAGAACGCCATCCATCATACCTAGACCTGCACGTAGGATTGGCACTACTGTTACTTTTTTACCTTTGATTTGGTCAACTTCTACCGGACCATTCCAACCTTCAATGGTTACTTTCTCTGTTTCAAAGTCTGCTGTCGCTTCGTAAGTAAGTAGGCTACCGACTTCTGTCGCTAACTCACGAAAACGCTTTGTGCTGATGTCACCTTCTCTCATTAGACCAATTTTGTGTTTTACAAGAGGGTGCTTTACTTCAACAACTTTCATGTCCATCTCCGGCTATAGTTGGCAATATTTAAACAAACCTTCAGATTATACATGATTTTCGCAGGTATTTCAGGATATATCACTAAAGAAAAAAACCGACGCAAACGTTTGCTATCTGTATTTAACCACTGGTAGAATAGCGCCGTTTTCATATCCAACTTAAATACCGAGGACTTCCCTGTGAGTGGTAACAACTCTTCTCTTAGCTATAAAGACGCTGGTGTCGATATTGATGCAGGCAATGCGCTTGTAGATCGTATTAAGGGTGCGGTGAAACGTACTCGTCGCCCTGAAGTGATGGGTGGTATCGGTGGTTTTGGCGCTTTATGCGAATTGCCAACCAAATACAAACAACCTGTACTGGTTTCTGGTACTGACGGTGTAGGCACAAAACTTCGCCTAGCACTGGATATGAACAAGCACGACACTATAGGCATCGACCTAGTGGCAATGTGTGTAAACGACCTCATCGTTCAAGGTGCAGAGCCCCTATTCTTCCTAGATTATTACGCGACTGGCAAGCTAGATGTAGACACAGCAGCAGACGTGGTTTCTGGTATTGCTGATGGCTGTGTTCAAGCTGGTTGTGCGCTTATCGGTGGTGAAACCGCTGAAATGCCAGGCATGTACGAAGGCGAAGACTACGACGTTGCGGGTTTCTGTGTAGGCGTAGTAGAAAAAGAAGACGTGATTGACGGCACTAAAGTAGCAGCAGGCGACGCACTTATCGCTGTTGGCTCAAGCGGTCCACACTCAAACGGTTACTCACTGATCCGTAAGATTCTAGAAGTTTCTGGCGCAGATAAAAACGAAGAGCTAGCAGGTCGCACTATCGGTGAGCACCTACTAGAACCAACGAAGATTTACATCAAATCCGCACTTAAGATGATTGAGAAACACGATATCCACGCGATTTCTCACATTACGGGTGGTGGTTTCTGGGAAAACATCCCTCGCGTACTGCCTGAAGGCACAAAAGCCGTTATCGACGGTAACAGCTGGGAATGGCCAATCATTTTCAAATGGCTGCAAGAGAAAGGCAACGTTGAAACACACGAAATGTACCGTACGTTCAACTGTGGTGTTGGTCTAGTCGTTGCACTACCAAAAGACCAAGCAGACGCGGCGGTTGCACTTCTTAAAGAAGAAGGCGAAAACGCATGGGTGATTGGTGAAATTGCTCAAGCAGAAGCAAATGAAGAGCAAGTTGAAATCAACTAACTTGTGAATCACGCTAAAAAATAAAATGAATGAGGACGCCACGTCCTCATTCTGCTATCTGGAACATCGAAAACCATCCTAATAGTAGGTAATTTATAGAACCTACAATATCAAGGCAGCCCCAACATCATGAAAAACATCGTGGTCCTAATTTCAGGTAACGGCAGTAACTTACAAGCCATTTTAGAAGCTTGTGAAAACAGCATGCCTAACGCACACGTTGCAGCAGTATTTTCTAATAAATCTGACGCATACGGTCTAGAACGTGCAAAACAATTTAGTGTTGATGGCCACTTTGTTGACCCTAAAGCGTTCGAGTCACGCGAGGCATTCGATGCCGAGTTGATGCAACAAATTGACAAGTATCAGCCCGATGTTGTCGTTCTTGCTGGGTACATGCGCATTCTTAGCGGTGCATTTGTTTCGCACTATCTCGGTAAGATGATCAACATTCACCCTTCTCTTCTACCTAAATACCCAGGTTTACACACCCACCAGCGCGCGATTGACGCCAAAGACAAAGAGCACGGTACAAGTGTTCACTTTGTCACAGAAGAGTTAGACGGTGGTCCCGTAGTTCTTCAAGCAAAAGTGCCAGTATTTGAAGATGATGATGCAGCAGCACTCGCTGCGCGTGTACAAACTCAAGAGCACACCATTTACCCTATCGTGACTAAATGGCTCGTTGAAGAGCGTTTAATCATGCAAGATGGCAGAGCTTGGTTAGATGGCAAAGAACTCGGCCCTCATGGCTACGCAGCCGCTGAAGAAGAATAAGTACTTTTTAACGCATCAAAAAAGGCAGTCGAGTGACTGCCTTTTTGTTATTTGGAAAACTTGATGTCTAGAAACGTCGTTATTCCAACGGTTCGGTCGGAGCTTGATTACCCGGTTTGGGCGCTGCAAATGGCACATCTTTCAAATCAGATGCATTGTTTTGGATCAGTTCACCAAGGTGAAACAAACCATATTCACCGGGCTTCATTCGATGCCAAGTCTCATTGCCGGTTAAAGGCTGAGTTGCAATGACAGAAACAACATCGTTTGGTGTTGTTTCTTCTTGGAAGTTGATCTCCACATCTTCATCTAGCAAAGCGGCCTTGCCAAACGGTGCGCGACGCGTAATCCAATACAAGTGATTAGTACAATACGTCATGACAAATTCGCCGTCGCTGAGCAACATATTGAACACGCCTTTTTCTTTGAACTGATCGCAACACTTAGCGATGTAGAGAAAAACAGATTCCATGTCCTGAGGAGGCTCTGGATATCGATCTTCCATCTGCTTTAGCAGCCAACAAAACGCAAGCTCACTGTCTGTTTGACCAACAGGACGATGGCGCCCAGTGTACAGATCTTGGTAATCAGACAGCTGGCCATTGTGAGCAAAGGTCCAATACTTGCCCCACAACTCACGTGTGAATGGGTGCGTATTTTCTAAATTCACTCCGCCACGGTTTGCTTGGCGAATATGACTCACAACCGCACGACTTTTGATCGGATAGTTTTGCACCAATTCAGCGATTTGGGACTCACAGCTTGGTTTTGGATCTTTAAAGGTTCGAAAACCTTTACCTTCATAAAAAGTAATTCCCCAACCATCACGGTGCGGGCCAGTACGACCTCCACGCTGCATCAGCCCTGTAAAGCTGAAACAGATATCCGTTGGAACATTGGCGCTCATGCCGAGCAATTCACACATCGTTTAACGAACTCCTTACCTAAACCACAGCCGAAAAAGTGGCTGCAGAAAATTATTCCATCTCTTTTTCAATCAACTGAATGATGATGTGAATAATCTTAATATGTACTTCTTGAATACGGTCTGCATAACCAAAGTGTGGTACACGAATTTCAACATCAGCAAGACCAGCCATTTTACCGCCATCTTTACCCGTCAGTGCGACGGTCTTCATGCCTTTCGCTTTCGCAGCTTCAATCGCTTTAAGAATATTGCCTGAGTTGCCAGATGTCGACAAACCAAACAGAACATCACCTTTGCGGCCTACCGCTTCAACGTAACGAGAAAAGACAAAGTCGTAACCAAAATCGTTACTGACACAAGAAAGGTGGCTTGGATCTGAAATCGCAATACCAGCGTATCCTGGGCGATTATCACGGTAACGCCCTGTTAGCTCTTCTGCGAAGTGCATTGCATCACAGTGCGAACCACCGTTACCGCACGACAGCACCTTACCATCTTGCTTAAAAGAATCGGCAATCATCTTCGCTGCCGCTTCGATTTGAGCAATGTTATGGTCATCGCTTAAAAATTTGTTGAGCACTTCAGCAGCTTCGTTCAATTCACTTCTAATCAGATCTTGGTACATAAGACGTTCTCTTTATTATTTCGGGCGTAAATGCGCATTCGCTTCGCCTTAGTAAATGGTTCTGATGCCATTTTAGCACCGGACATTTCATAACACTGAGTTTACCCACAAACGAGAATTAGTGTCGATAGTGAACCTCCAGATTTGGATTGGTGGCAGTAATAAACTTGTCAACTTGCTTACGAAACCATCACTCAATTCGCAACTTTAGAATTTTAACTCTACTTAGATCACTTTTTACTCAATCTTTCGTTTTACATTTCCTTAATATTTTTATTACACTTACACCAACTGGTTAGACCTCTTACCAAAATACAGACGTACAACATTTATAAAGTCTGAAAAGGAAAAATTATATGGACATCTTGCTCTCTATCGTTGCGATGGCTGTTGTGTTAGGCATTACGCTTTACCACAGAATGTCACTCGTTAAATCCGTCAGCCTACTAACTGCTGCCATGCTAGTGCTGACTATCACAGGCTCAGTTGGCGTTATTGGCTGGGCACTGTATGTGCTTGCAATCGCGGTCTTTGCCGTTTCTGGTATCCGCCAATCGCTTATTAGCCGTAAGGCACTGGCGTTGTTTAAGACTGTGCTACCTGCGATGTCGCAAACTGAAAAAGAAGCTCTCGATGCTGGTACAGTATGGTGGGAAGCTGAGCTATTCAAAGGTAAACCTGAATGGGAAAAATTACACGCAATTCAAGCGCCAAAACTTAGCGCTGAAGAGCAAGCGTTCTTAGACGGCCCAGTAAACGAAGTGTGTGCTATGGTCAGCGACTTCCAAGTAACGCATGAACTCGCGGATTTACCACCTGAAGTTTGGCAGTATCTGAAAGACAACAAATTCTTCGCCATGATCATCAAGAAAAAGTACGGTGGTCTAGAGTTCTCTGCATACGCTCAATCTTTGGTACTGCAAAAGCTGACGGGAGTTTCTGGCGTTTTGTCATCTACCGTTGGTGTTCCAAACTCGTTAGGCCCTGGTGAACTACTGCAACACTACGGCACTGAAGAGCAGAAAAACTATTACTTACCTCGCCTAGCCGAAGGTAAAGAAATCCCATGTTTCGCGCTAACTAGCCCAGAGGCTGGCTCAGACGCAGGCTCAATCCCAGATTACGGCGTCGTTTGTAAAGGAGAATGGGAAGGCAAAGAAGTGTTGGGTATGCGTCTAACGTGGAACAAACGCTACATCACGCTTGCGCCTGTTGCGACGGTACTTGGCCTTGCATTCAAACTGCGTGACCCAGAAGGTCTGCTTGGTGAGAAAGAAGATCTTGGTATCACATGTGCGCTGATCCCAACGGATGTGAAAGGTGTAGAAATCGGCAACCGTCATTTCCCACTAAACGTGCCATTCCAGAACGGTCCAACCCGTGGTAAAGACATTTTCGTTCCTATCGATTTCATCATCGGTGGTGAGAAAATGGCAGGGCAAGGATGGCGCATGCTGGTGGAATGTCTGTCGGTCGGCCGTGGCATCACGCTACCTTCTAACTCGACGGGTGGTATCAAATCGGCTGCGATGGCAACGGGTGCATACTCTCGCATTCGTCGTCAGTTCAAACAACCAATCGGTCACATGGAAGGCGTTGAAGAGCCATTGGCGCGTCTTGGCGGTAATGCATATGTCATGGATGCGGCCAGCAACCTAACTGTTGCAGGTATCGACCTAGGTGAAAAGCCATCGGTTATCTCTGCAATCGTGAAGTACCACTGTACCCACCGCGGTCAACAAAGCATCATTGACGCGATGGACATTGTCGGCGGTAAAGGCATTTGTTTAGGCCCTTCGAACTTCCTCGCTCGTGGCTACCAAGGCTCTCCAATCGCCGTAACGGTAGAAGGTGCAAACATTCTGACTCGTTCGATGATCATCTTCGGTCAAGGTGCGATTCGTTGTCACCCATATGTACTTGAAGAAATGAACGCAGCTTACTCAGAAGCGAGCGACGCGGTTGAGAAATTCGACAAAGCGTTAGCTGGCCATGTGAGCTTTACCATGAGTAACCTCGTTCGCAGTATTTGGTTTGGTTTGAGCGATGGTCTCGGCTCATCGGCACCGACTAAAGATGCAACGAAACGCTACTACCAACAGCTAAACCGTTACAGTGCCAACCTAGCGCTTCTGTCTGATATCTCAATGGCTGTGCTTGGTGGTTCGTTGAAACGTAAAGAGCGTTTATCTGCGCGTTTAGGTGACATTCTCAGTCAGCTATACCTAAGCTCCGCGACGCTAAAACGTTTTGAACAAGATGGTCGTCCAGCTGAAGATTTGGCTTTGGTTCACTGGGGCCTACAAGATAGCTTAAAACAAGCAGAAATCGCCGTTGATGAGTTCCTAGCAAACTTCCCGAACAAAGTCATTGGCCGCACACTTCGCGTTCTGATTATGCCATTCGGTCGTGTACGCAAAGCACCAAGTGACAAGCTAGACAGCAAAGTGGCACGTATTCTACAAACCCCAAGTGCAACACGTTCGCGCATTGGCCGTGGCCAGTACCTAGAGCCAACAGAGCACAACCCAGCAGGTAAGATTGAGTTAGCACTGTCTGTGATTCTTCAAGCTGAGCCTGTGTTCGACAAAGTTTGTAAAGCGCAAGGTAAACGTCGTCCATTCCTCCGCTTGGACATGATTGCTCAAGAAGGTCTAGAGCAAGGCGTGATCACTCAAGAAGAAGCAGAACTGCTGAGAGAAGCCGAGCAACATCGTCTCGATACCATTAACGTTGACGATTTTGAGCCGGAACTATTGGCAGCAAAGCCACTTTACCCTCAAATGGATAGCGTTGCTTAAAAACCAATAAGAAAGACAAAAACGGGAGCTTTGGCTCCCGTTTTCTTGTGCTCTGACTCCAAATAACGCCCCCTCCCTTTCGACGCATCCGATGCTCACTCTCAGACAACCGTTGTAACCACAGCCAAACCAATTGATCGCGATATGAGTGATAAATAGCTCACAGACCTTACCCATTAACGATGTATACTTTACCGTATCTCAACCACATATATGGAAAATCTGTTGGCTAGATTCTTATTCGCTCAGTGGTTCCCAGGACTCATTCAACTTAAAAACTATCAAAAAGAATGGCTCGTGAACGACTTTAGAGCAGCATTTTCTGTTGTTGCTGTTGCACTACCTGTTGCTATTGCTTATGCACAGCTAACTGGCGTTTCTGCTATCGTCGGCCTCTACTCATGCGTGCTGCCGATGCTGGTTTACGCTTTAATGGGCACTTCCCGGCAACTCATTGTTGGCCCGGACGCAGCAACCTGTGCCGTCATCGCCGCCGTCGTTACCCCAATTGCCGCTGGCGACCCAACCAAACACTGGCAGCTCGTGATGACCATGACAGCCATGACAGGTATTTGGTGTGTACTGGCCAGCCGCTTCAAACTGGGAATTTTTGCTGACTTTCTTTCCCGCCCAATCCTCTTAGGGCTACTCAACGGCGTGGCGTTGACCATCATTGTCGGTCAGTTTGCGAAAGTCGTGGGTTTGAAATACGAACAACGCTATCTACTTGAACGATTATGGGAAGCTCCACAACGCTTGGCAGAACTTCATTGGCCAACAGTTGCGTTAAGTGTAGCGACTGTGGTGGTCTATTTGGTAACCAAACGCTACCGTCCTACTTGGCCTGCAGCAATGCTTGCCATACTGGTTACTACAGCATCGGTTTGGCTACTGCACTTACAAGAAATGGACGTGGCCGTAGTCGGCTTAACTCAAGGTGGTTTCCCTCAATTTCAAGCCCCACAATTTGAGCTTGGCGAAGTGCGTGAGCTCGTCGTGCCAGCGTTAAACTTAGCGATCGTTAGCTTTGTCAGCATGATGCTGACCGCGCGCAGCTTCGCAGCGAAGAACGGCTACGACATTGACGCTAATAAAGAGTTTCAGGCATTGGGTTTTGCCAATATTGCTTCTGCTTTCTCGCAAGGCTTTGCCATCAGCGGCGCAGATTCTCGTACCGCCGTTAACGACGCCAATGGGGGAAAATCACAATTGGTATCTATTGTGGCAGCCATCACCATTGCTATTATCGCGGTCTTTATTTACGAGCCGTTACAGTTCATCCCTATTGCGTCACTCGGCGTGGTACTCATCATCGCGTCACTGTCACTGCTTGACCTCAAAGCCATATGGATACTGAAAACACGTGACAAAGATGCCTTTTACCTTGCCATCATTACCTTTATTTCCGTGTTAGTGATTGGGGTTATTCCGGGTATCACGCTGGCCGTTCTATTAGGTCTATTTCAGTTTTTACGCATCGTCATGCGACCAAGTGACCAACTACTGGGTCTGGATGAAAAAGGCACCATTCGCACCATTGATGAAACCGGAAAAGCGTCTCCAATTCCGGGAATGGTGATTTATCGCTTCAACTCACCGTTGACCTACTTTAATGCGCCGTACTTTAAGCGTCGTTTACTAGAGCACGCAGAGCAAAACAAAGATGTCAGCTGTGTCGTAGTCGATGCCGTATCAAGCTTTACTCACCTAGATTTGAGTGTCATGGCGACATTGGCCGACATTCACGAAGTGCTCAAGAAAAGAGGAATACGATTAGTCCTCGCGGGAAGAAAACGCCGCTTGCGTCAATGGTGTGAGTTAACGGGAATAAGCACCAGCGAAGGCGGGATTTTGCTGCGTGCCGATATGTACCTTGCGATCAAACTCAGTGGTAGCTACCTCAGTGCAGTCGGTGAAGGGATTGTTCCGACCGTGCAAAAAGAACCTGATTTGGAACAACCACCAAAGCCAATTCCAGAAGTGGCTTAAGCGATAATCTAAGATAAACAAAAAACGGAGCCGATGGGCTCCGTTCTTTCTCTAACTCTTCTGCCTTATTTCTTTGGCACTTCCAATTGCATTTCAGGCATGGCTTGTCGTTTCGCTTTTAACTTGCGCCACACAATCCAAGCCACAACAGCAATCAAAAGCATCACTACGTTGCCGACCGCAATGATGATCATGCTGCGTTTACGCTCTGCTTCGCGCTCTGCAATGATGCGTTTTTCCATCTCAATACGGCGTTGCTCGGCCAGCTCTGCTTCTTTGGCGATGCGGGCTGCTTCTAAATCCACTTCATCAACGACACTGAAGGTTTGTTCTTGAATAGGAAACACCAGTGCACGCTGGGTTGCGAAATCCGTTGCAAAGATTTCTCCGCGCCATGAGTACTTGCCCAGTTCAGGATCGTTATCCAAGTTCAAGGTGGTTTTCATACCATCCTGTGACACTTGACCTTGGCTGTAGGTAATAAAGCCATCAGGTGCATTTTGCTCGACATTTACCGCGATAGAACCGGGAGCAATCATACCTTGCTCACCGCTAACTACCAGCTGGTGTGGTTTCTCTGGGCTACGAGATTGAATAAACGTACGTGACACTGGGTTTGGGTACACCAAAATCACCTGTTCTTGCGCACGCAAAAATACGCCGTTACCAGAAGTGATTCGTGCGCGGTACTTGCCCGGTTCCACTTCGATAGGTAATTGAACGGTGAATACACCATCGCCCGCTTGTTCATCCAGACCGCGACCATCATCAGAAAATTCGCCAATGATCATCGGCACTGGGCGTGCCTCTTTTATCAGTTCGTCTTCATTTTCGACAAACTTAGTAAAGGTGACTCGCAAGTTGACGCGGTCGAGAAAGTCTCGCAGGACAAGCGGCTTATCGTCTGAAGTTAAACGCGCAGTGAACTTGAGCGCTTCTCCGTTATAGAGACGGTTAGGGAATACGTCGGTGCTGAGCTTGAGATGTGAAATTAAGCGGATGTTGTTTTTTGGGGTTACTTTCCCCACAGCTTGCCAAGGACCGGGCATTGGGTTATCGACTGAAATGATGTCGAGTGATGGTTCTTGATACCAACGAACGTTGTCGTAAGAGCCCCACGCGTAATATTTTTTACCATCTGGACGAACTAACACAACAGGTTGAGAACTTTGTTCACGATAAACCAGAAAAGTAATCTGTTCGATGGTCGGGTCGACACGAAAACGGTTATCCAACAAAGACATGGCGGACTCGCTCGCGGCAAATGCGAAACAACTCCAGATCGCTAAAATAGCGACCGACAAAGCCCTCAACATAGCTTCTCCTATTGGTGCCAAATACAGTCGTTTACCAGTTCTAATCTTTTCTGGTGCGCTTCTAATTCATCGGCAGTTGCACGCAAAACCTTTAGTGCTTTTCTTCCTTCAATGCGGCGAATGGTTTCTACCCCGCCTTCTTGTTTGTTGGCGTTAAATTCTAGACTCGTTTGCCCACCAGTCATCAGTAGGTAAACGTCGGCTAGAATCTCCGCATCGAGCAATGCCCCGTGGAGTGTACGGTGCGAGTTATCAATGCCGTAACGTTCACATAATACGTCGAGGTTGTTGCGCTTGCCCGGGAAGATTTTCTTCGCCATGGCAAGCGTATCCGTCACCTTGCAGTAATCGTCGGTTTTACCAATTGTTGGATCGAGTTTTTCAAACTCATAATCCATGAAGCCAGTATCGAAGGGCGCGTTGTGCGCAACCAGTTCTGCGCCTTTGATAAAATCAAGAAACTCTTGGTGGATACTCGCGTATTCCGGTTTATCTACCAAGAATTCATCGGTAATACCGTGTACTTGTATCGCCTCAGGTTGAATTTCACGATCGGGCTTAATGTACACATGGAAATGACGACCAGTCAGCTTACGGTTGATGATCTCCACGGCACCGATTTCGATGATGCGGTGACCTAAGTAGTGCGGACCACCTTCTTGGTTCATACCTGTGGTTTCGGTATCGAGAACGACAATGCGATTATGTTCAGAATTGCTGCTGGTATTCATAAGGTTATGTATGTCAGACTATGCTTTATTAAATGTTTCGGCTAATAGTACCAAAAATATGACCAAACACGTTGAGATTTTCACAGACGGATCTTGTTTAGGAAATCCAGGCCCTGGTGGCTACGGCATCGTCTTACGCTACAAAGACGTAGAAAAGACGCTCTCCAAAGGCTACACCCTCACCACCAACAATCGCATGGAAATGTTAGCCGCTGTTGTCGCCCTGCAAACACTGAAAGAGCCGTGCCGTGTCACGCTGACGACCGATAGTCAGTACGTGCGCCAAGGGATCACGCAGTGGATTCACAACTGGAAAAAACGCGGCTGGAAAACCGCAGATAAAAAGCCCGTGAAGAACGCCGATTTATGGCAAGCACTGGATAAAGAAACGGCACGCCACCAAGTGGATTGGCATTGGGTTAAAGGCCATGCTGGACACAGAGAAAACGAAATCTGTGATGAACTCGCCCGCACAGCAGCAGAAAACCCAACAGAAGAAGATACAGGCTACCAGCCATCTTAATACGCTAGTAGCGCTGGCTCGACACTCTCTTCACACCAAATCCCTCTCGGTTCATCACGCCAAGCGGCGTCAGTTTTTTCTTTAGACGCCAATGTGGTTTGATTGGCTTGAGAGGGTACGTTCGTTTACGAGCGACGATATAGTACAAGCTCCCCGCCGGAGAAGCCCAATCCCCCAAGCTGTTTTCTAACCAAGTCCACATGGTGCGATAACGTGTCATAGGAAACAGCGCATAACGATCACAATGAATTACTTGGTAATTGAGTAACCCCAACCAGTCATTGATTCGGCTCGAAGTAAACATTCGTCCACTCCACGGCAAGTTATTTTTACGCCATGGGAACAAACTCGCTAAACCAGTAAAGCTAATTGGGTTAAAACCCGTAATGATCAAGCAGCCATCATCCATCATCACTCTGTCTACTTCTCGCAGCAGACGATGTGGATCACTTGCATAATCAAGCTGATGGGCAAGTATCACGACATCAAAGCTTTTTTCCAAAAAGGGCAATTCGTAACCATCTGCGATAACATTGTGCAACGGGTTCTGGATATCTACGTTGACTTGGTGTTGAATATTACAATTACAGCTGGTTAGCTCACAGCTCAACCCGCCCAGTTTGAGCATATGGTAGCCGAACAATTTCGGACACCATTCATCAAGTCGGGTCTGGATTGACTCAAGCACCCAAGGCCCATTGTTCATCGCTGACCAAGTCGATGGGTGCGGTAAAGTTTTGTTGCTGAGTGCTGGTTTCATTAACCACCTGACTTAAAAAGGGTGACGGAGAACGAATCGTGTTAGAGATCAAAAGCATACCCGCATTTAATGATAATTACATCTGGCTGATACAAAATAGCGACAAGCGTTGCGCCGTGGTCGATCCAGGCGATGCACAGCCAGTATTAGATTATTTGCAGGCTAACGAATTAACTTTAGAAGCGATCTTAGTTACACACCACCACAACGATCACATTGGCGGTGTTCCAGATTTAGTTCGTGCATTTCCTCACGTCACCGTTGTCGGCCCGAAAGCGGAGCCAATTCCGACCTTAACAACTCCTATGGAAGAAGGCGATAAGCTTGAGCTGTTCGGCGAAATCTTCTTGGTGCTCGGTTTGCCAGGGCACACACTCGGTCATATAGGGTATGTGGGCGATAGCAAGCTATTTTGTGGTGACGTGCTATTTTCTGCTGGTTGCGGTCGTATTTTCGAAGGCACACCAGAGCAGATGTTTGAGTCTCTGAGCAAAATTGCAGCGCTTCCAGAAGAAACACAGGTGTTCTGCGCGCATGAATATACAGCGAGTAACGTTGCCTTTGCGCTGGCTGTGGAACCTGATAACGAGCAACTACGTCAATACCGAGACGATGTGAACCGCCTTCGTGCACTAAACATTCCTACCCTTCCTACAACGCTGCGAAAAGAAAAGTGGATTAATCCATTCTTGCGTACCACCAATCCAGACGTTGTTAAGTCTGTCGCGAACCGCATTAAAAATAGCGATCCATGCTCGGTTTTTACTGCTTTGCGTGAGTGGAAGAACGAATTTTAACCATTTTCTGCTTGTAAGTTTGCAAGACCCCAGTATTATCAGGGGCTGATTTTTTGGGAAGCGCCACTGGCGCTTCTCTTACGTTTGGGGTCGATATAAATCAACTTGAATGTCGCTCTCATGCATAATTTTAGAAGCTCTCCGCCTCTATTGAATATTAGTTAGTGTTAAAAGATGTCTATTATCTCACGACTGCCACGCAACTTAGGCTGCGCGACAGGCAGGAGAAGATAAAAAGGCCCTAAATAGGCTGAACCCATGCGTTTGAAGTATAGCTGGGCGTTGGTGTTGTTATTATCTGGCTGTCAATTGACTCTGCCAAATTCGTCCACCACTCCAACTCCAGAAACCAACAAGTCAGAGCAAACTGCTAAGCAGAATGCCAGTAAGACTAAATCTAAAAACAAACAATCTTTGGCGAAAGATTCTGCCAAGGATACGCCAAAAGTTCTCTCCCCTCAGGAACAAGAAGATGTGTGGCAACGTATTGCTATGCAGCTTGAAATGGACATCCCAAACAACAAGAAAGTGGATTATTACCGTACGTGGTATTTGAAACACCCAAACCACCTGTACACGGTATCTAAACGTGCAGCGCCATTTCTTTACATGATCACGCAACGTATCGAAGAACGTGGGTTGCCAATGGAGCTTGCTCTTCTACCGGTTGTGGAAAGCTCATTTGACGCTTTCGCCTACTCGCACGGTAGCGCAGCAGGTTTGTGGCAGTTTGTTCCAGGCACCGGGAAAATGATGGGGCTTGAACAAAACTACTGGTATGACGGGCGTCGCGATGTCGCTGCCTCTACCGATGCTGCATTGGATTATCTTGTTCAATTAAATGAACGTTTTGATGGAAACTGGGAACACGCAATCGCAGCCTACAATAGTGGCGGCGGTCGTGTATCTAGTGCTATCCGTAAGAACAAAAAATTGGGTAAACCTGTCGACTTTTTCTCTTTAGATCTGCCAAAAGAGACCAGTAGCTACGTGCCAAAACTTCTCGCTCTTGCGGACGTGGTGGCAAACCAAGAAAAGTACGGTATCGACATTCCATCTATCCCAAACAAACCAGTGCTGACGTTAGTCGATCCGAAAGAACAACTGGATCTCGCTATCGCTGCTGATTACGCGGGCATCGGGGTAAAAGAGCTGCAAAGCTACAACCCTGCCTACAACCAATGGTCCACCGCACCAGAAGGGCCTCATCAGCTTCTTATTCCTGTGGAGAAGAAGGATGCGTTCTTAACTCAAGTTGAGAGCAATCGCGGTAAAGGCATGAAAGTCGCGCGTTACAAAGTCAAACCTGGCGACTCGTTGAGTATGTTGGCGAAGAAATACGGTACGACCTCAAAAGTGATTCGTCGTGCTAACGGCCTGTCGAACAACAACATTCGCATTGGTCAGTACTTACTTATTCCGACGTCAACCAAAGACGATTCAAAGTACGCACTTACAGCGCAAAACCGTTTGAACAAAACGCAATCGCAAGCTCGTGGCCAGCTGAAACTGTCACACGTTGTGCAATCGGGTGAAAGTTTGTGGTCTATCGCTCGTGACAACAAGGTTTCACACAAATCGCTAGCAAAATGGAACGGCATGGGACCAAAAGATACCCTGCGCGTCGGTCAAAAGCTGGTGATTTGGAAAAAATCAGACCAAGGCGCCGTGATTCGTACCGTGTTCTACAACGTTCGCTCTGGCGACACCATCAGTGGCATCGCAAGCAAATTCAAGGTGAAGAGCAACGACATCGTAAAATGGAACTCACTGCATAAGCAGAAGTACCTAAAACCGGGTCAAAAACTTAAGCTGTACGTAGATGTAACTAAGGTAAGTGTATGAACCCGTCAAGTAACCCACTCGTAATGTTGTTGGATATATTCCGTTCTCCAACCTCTTGTTTTCTTGCGCTTTATCAGCGTGGTGGTTGGGGATGGCAACCTTTCATCTTTTTGATGCTAAGCCCATTCCTATTTTGGGGCGCGTACTTTTCGAACGTTGATTTTACGTGGTTAAGTGACCAACTCACTGTACAGTTCCAACAAATCGACCCACAGCAGATTGAGCTATTGGAACCAAACACGTTGATGGCAAGTGCGATCATTAATGACGTGTTCAATCGCTTTGCGACGCTTTTGTTGCTTGCGTTTTGGTTCTTCCTTGCGACTAAAGCAAGTAAACAACAATACGGTTATTGGAAATGGTTTGCGGCATCGTGCGCCATTTTGTTTCCAGCGGTATTGGGCGACATTGCAAGCTACGCAAGCTTACTATTGAAACATGGTCAGGTAATGACCTATGCGGCGGATCTCAACAGTCTCAATGGCTTACTGAAGTTGCCACTCACCAACGAATGGTCTCACTTTGCTAGCTCACTGCCACTTCTGTTGCCTTGGTACATTGTTCTAGGTTACGGCGTGGTATTAACGTGGACTGAATTTGAACGCGGACAGGCTCTGGTGATTTCGAGCCTGCCTTGGATCGCGTTTTACGTGATTTGGGCGTTGTACATCGTTATCGCTTAAGCTGACTAACGCTAATCGTTAAGCGTAAACGACACCAGTAATGGATTATGATCGGAAGCGTCGCTCTGCGGCGCTTTCGCATTTTTCAGCGTTAATCCGCGGTAGAACACATGGTCTAGCGGCAAGCCCGTAATAAACTGCGTACGATGATCTGGCGAGAACTGTACTTCTCTCAAATTTGCTTCCCTCAGGGCCTGCTTCATGGCCGTAATCCGATATTCGCTCCAACTATTAAAATCACCAGCAAATACGATTGGCCCGCTGTGTTGTTTAAGTAGCGTCTCAAGCGCAGAAAGTTGCGAAGTATATTCTTCCGTTCCAACGGTAAAGTTGATCGCATGCACATTGATAACGGCCAAGCTCTCACCATTACTTAAACGATACTGGCTGTACAACGCCGATTTTGGCAAACGCAACCACGGTTCTTTTGACGTGTACGCGCATGCTTTAATTGGCTGCTTTTGAGCAATACTAATCACGCCAGCTCCGCTGCCTAACGCTTTAAACGCGCTGACTTGGTTGCTGACCCAGCTGCCATCTACCAACCATTGTTTAAAACTGTCTGTCATGCTGGCTTCTTGCAGCAATAACAATTGCTTATCTGCCGAGAACAACTCCAGCTCAGATTGCCAGTTAGCGCGATTTTGCTTGTAGATGTTCCAAACTAAAAGGTTGAGTTCACCGTTATCGTCCAGAGCATTTGCTCCGCTAAACTCTATACATCGAATATCTTCGGTAATTTCAGAACCAGTTTGTGTGATGATCTGTGGGTGTTCTGGCACGGTAAAGATGACTTGAAAACTCACTACCGCAGCCATGATTAGAAAGGCTAAAGAGAGAACAAAACGCTTAAACATGAGAGCGTACCTGAATGCATGAAATAAAAAAGGAGCCTTATTGGGCTCCCTTTTAGCTTAATCAAAAATGCAATTGTAGTGAAATCTTAAATCGCGTCTTCGTCTTCTTCACCAGTACGGATACGAACCACACGCTCAACATCCGTTACGAAAATTTTACCATCGCCAATCTTACCTGTTTGCGCGGTTTCGATGATGGTTTCTACGCATTTGTCTGCTACATCTTCAGTAACAACAATTTCCAGTTTCACTTTTGGTAGGAAGTCCACCATGTATTCCGCACCGCGGTATAGCTCAGTGTGGCCTTTCTGACGACCAAAACCTTTCACTTCAGAAACGGTCATCCCTGTGATGCCTACTTCAGCAAGTGCTTCTCGAACATCATCCAATTTAAATGGCTTGATAATCGCTTCAATCTTTTTCATGTTCATCCCTTAAGCTTCAATCGTTTGCGCATATTATCGTTTAGCGTCTCATAACATTCAATGTTTGTCTCTGCTTCATCGGCTAAAATCCTGAGCCCAATAAGGTCTATTAACTCGAGATAAAACAAAACCAGAGCAATGCTCTGGTTTTGTAGAAATAAGATAACGACGCGTTAATGCGCTTTTTACTTACTTCAAACTTGAGTAGTAAGCGGCAAGGTTTGCAATATCGTCATCAGAAAGCAGCGACGCCTGAGCCTGCATTACCGCAGCAAGACCACCGCTACGCTCTTTGTTTTTGTAAGCTTTGATTGAGCTCACGATGTACTGCTCGTTTTGCCCTTTCAAATTTGGGTAGCCTGGAATCGTCGCGTTACCGTCTGCGCCATGACATGCCGCACATACTGCAGCTTTAGCTTGTCCCGCAGCGGCATCACCCGCCAGAGCTTGTCCACTCAACATGGTTAGTGCAGCCACTGCACCGATCATTACTCTATTCATTGCTTCACCTAATCGTTTTTTTATTTGAGATAGTTATGGTCGATATTGTGACATGAATTACAAAGGCTTGCGCCAAATGAGTTCACAGTCTTGGCCACTAAATGTTTGATCTACAAACAAGTCTGCGACTGCAACAACTTGGTCTTTGTACATCAAAATCGGGATCTGACGGCGTAACCAGCTTGGCACATTGTATTCTTGGAATAACTTTTTCAGTTTACGACTGCGACTACGTGTTGTGGGGTGTGCCGCCAAACCTTCGGGATTGAAAGTAACCCTCAATAACTCGGGGTGCGATGGCAGCGAAATATTTGGCTGATGAGAACCCGTACTAAGCGTTAACGTCCCCAAACTCTCTGGTAAAATCAGTGGCTCATCGATTTGGATATGGCCTTGCCAACTCGTCACATCGGCATGAGGCGTAACCCAGTACAATTTGTTTTGGAAGCGTCGGATCTCTCCTTGTTTGAGTTTAAGCTTTGGATTGGCATCTTGTTGTGCCAATGCCACTTCTTGCCAAATCAAGCGCAATTGAGTTTGACTCGGCATGTTTGCATTCAATTTACTCAACCACATACGAATCAAACGCGCTTGCGCTAATTCACTATGGATAACTAACTCATCAATGCTTAAGCTCAAATCCGCCTGTAGAGCACGCGCAAACACCGAACCTAGGAGCTCATCCAATAACGCTTCTTGCTGAGCACATAAGCTTGCGCTTCGTTGCACGGCTTGATGAATACTCGGCCAACGATCAGACAACTCAGGGACGATACGATGACGTAAAAAATTTCGATCGTAGCGCGTGTCTTGGTTACTTTCATCTTCTACCCATTCCAAACCAATGTTCTTCGCCGTCGCTTCTATCTGCTCGCGCTTGGTGTTAAGTAGCGGACGAACTAATGTGCCACCAGCAAACGGCATACTTTCTGCCATCGAAGATAAGCCCTTAGGTCCACTTCCACGTTTCAACGCGAGTAAAAAGGTTTCGACTTGGTCGTCGGCATGCTGACCTGTTAGCAATAAGTCGCCACGATTGATATGACGAGCCAGAGCTTCATAGCGCGCTTCACGTGCCAGCGATTCAATGCTCTCACCACTATTGGTATCTAGGTTCACACGCTCTACCGAGCACGAAATACCTGCTTGTTTCGCCCATAATTGACACTTATCGGCCCAAATGTCCGCATTTTCACTCAAACCATGATGAACATAAACCGCGTGGCAAGAGAGGGAGTTTTCTTCTCGATAACGGCGAAGTAACTCAAGTAACAAGCGCGAGTCCATACCACCACTAAACGCGACAACGACCTTCGTTTGAGGTTGATAATAGGTGTTCAATACATGAGAAAACTGCTGGTAAAGCGATTCCATAAGCGATCCGATAGGTACAAAAAAGGGTTAGACATATGTCCAACCCTTTCTATTTTATCCGTTATCTCGCGAGATATCAGCAGTAACCGTAGTTCATTAGACGTTGGTAACGGCGTTCACGTAGCGATTCTTCATCTAGCTGCTCAAGATCTTCTAGCTGACGAAGTAGCGTCGCTTTCATGTTTTCAGCCATTTTAACGTGATCGCGGTGCGCGCCACCTAGTGGCTCTTCGATGATCTCATCAATTAGCTCAAGTTCTTTAAGGCGAGGAGCTGTTAGACCCATTGCTTCTGCTGCTTGAGGCGCTTTGTCAGAATCACGCCATAAGATTGAAGCACAACCTTCTGGAGAAATTACTGAGTACGTAGAGTACTGAAGCATGTTCACGTAGTCGCCTACACCAATAGCTAGTGCACCGCCTGAACCACCTTCACCTACAACGTTACAGATTACTGGAACTTTAAGACCAGACATCACTTTTAGGTTTTTCGCGATAGCTTCAGATTGACCACGCTCTTCTGCACCAACACCTGGGTATGCGCCAGCTGTGTCGATGAATGTGATGATTGGCATGTTGAAACGCTCGGCCATTTCCATCAAACGTAGTGCTTTGCGGTAACCTTCTGGCTTTGGCATGCCAAAGTTACGTCGTACTTTTTCTTTTGTCTCACGGCCTTTTTGGTGACCAATGATCATCACAGGACGACCTTCAAGACGTGCAATACCACCGACAATCGCTTTGTCGTCTGCGAATGCGCGGTCACCCGCGAGTTCGTCAAACTCTTCAAATACGTGTTGAACGTAATCAAGCGTGTATGGACGTAGTGGGTGACGAGCCAGTTGAGCTGTTTCCCATGCACCTAGGTCGCTGAAGATCTTCTTCTTAAGTTCTAGGCTCTTCTTCTCAAGCTGTTCGATTTCTTTATCCAGGTCAATTGCAGAATCACCACCATGACGTGATACGTCACGTAGTGCTTCGATTTTCGCTTCTAGTTCTGCAATTGGCTTTTCAAATTCAAGAAAGTTTAGGCTCATCTATGAATCCTTGTTGACTCAGCGTCTGACATATTGCGCTGAATTTTTTAGTTAAATTCGAGTTCTACCTGGCTTTTGCCAAGCAACTGTTTTAAATCGTCTATTAATGTATCACTTGGCGTTACTCGCCATTCGGTGCCCAATGTTAACCGCGCTCTGGCGTCGGCACGCTGGTAGTATACATTGACGGGTACGGTTCCGGCTTTGTGCGGTTCTAAAATACGACTAAACTGCTCAAAGAATTGATCATTGATCTGGTTCGCATCAATTGATACCGACAGACCACGTGCGTATTTTTCGCGCGCGCTGCCGAGATCCATAACTTCACGCGCCGACATTTTAAGGCCACCGTTGAAGTCATCAAAGCTGACCTGTCCCGAAACCACCAAAATTCTGTCTTTTTCGAGAAGTTCAGCATACCGATCAAGTGCATCGGAGAACAGCATTACTTCCATTCGACCACTTCGGTCGTCCAACGTCATGATACCAATGCGAGTACCTCGCTTGGTTGTCATCACTCGCGCAGCAATCACTAAACCTGCTACCGTTACCGATTGATCGCGACGTGTTGGGGTCGCGTCTTTTAGTCGACAACTGGTGTATTTGTTTAGTTCCTTTAAATACGCGTTAATGGGGTGCCCGGTCAAATATAAACCGAGAGTTTCACGCTCACCCTCTAGCCAAACCTTTTCTGGCCATGGTGGCACTTGCGTGTATTTATTTTCAACTTCTTCTGGTGCATCGGTCAACACACCAAACATATCGCCTTGACCAAAGGCTTCTGCTTGGTGATGTTGGCTGGCCGCTTTAACGGCATCGTTCAGTGAAGCCATCATCGCCGCTCGATGAGGGCCAAGTCGGTCAAGTGCACCTGCATAAATCAGCTTTTCGATGACGCGCTTGTTAACACGTTTGAGATCGATACGAGCACAGAAATCAAATAGATCTTTAAAGTGACCACCTTTGTTTCGCGCTTCTAGTATCGCATCGATAGGGCCTTCACCCACACCTTTGATTGCGCCGATACCGTAAACAATCGCACCGTTTTCATCAACGTTGAAACGGTATAAACCGGAGTTGATGTCTGGCGGCAACACGGTGAGTTTCATGCGGAAGCATTCGTCCACCAGACCAACTACTTTTTCGGTGTTATCCATATCGGCAGTCATTACCGCCGCCATGAATTCAGCTGGATAGTGCGTTTTAAGCCACAACGTTTGGTAAGACACCAGTGCGTAAGCCGCTGAGTGCGATTTGTTAAAACCGTAACCTGCGAACTTTTCTACCAAGTCGAAGATTTTCATCGCCAACTCGCCATCAACACCGTTCTTCACTGCCCCTTCTTCGAAGGTTGCACGCTGCTTGGCCATTTCTTCCGGCTTTTTCTTACCCATCGCACGACGCAGCATGTCCGCACCACCAAGGGTGTAGCCAGACAAAACCTGCGCAATCTGCATTACCTGTTCTTGATACAGAATGATGCCGTACGTCGGATCGAGGATTTCTTTTAGTGACTCGTGTTGCCACTTTTCATCGGGGTAAGAGATCGCTTCTCGGCCATGTTTACGGTCGATAAAGTTATCTACCATGCCCGATTGCAACGGACCCGGACGGAACAAGGCCACCAATGCGATGATGTCTTCAAAACAGTCAGGCTGAAGTCGTTTGATCAGCTCTTTCATACCACGCGATTCAAGCTGGAATACCGCAGTGGTCTCTGAGTTTTGGAGTAAACGAAACGAAGCCGGATCTTCCAAAGGTATCGACTCGATACGAACAGGAGGTTTACCTTCCTTCTCCAAGCGCGGGTTAATCAACCCTAATGCCCAGTCGATAATGGTTAGAGTACGTAGGCCCAAGAAGTCAAACTTAACCAGACCAGCAGTTTCTACGTCGTTCTTATCAAACTGAGTTACGGGGAAATGCCCTTCCGCATCCGCATAAATTGGCGCAAAGTCTGTAATCGTGGTTGGTGAAATTACAACACCACCCGCGTGCTTACCGGCGTTACGTGTACAACCTTCTAATAGGCGACACATATCGATGAGTTCTTTAACTTCCTCATCGGCCTCATAAAGCTCAGGCAGAGCAGGCTCGGCTTTAAACGCTTTTTCTAGCGTCATACCCGGATCTGGCGGAACCAGTTTCGAAATACGGTCAACGAAACCAAATGGGTGACCAAGAACACGACCAACGTCACGGATTACTGCTTTCGCCGCCATCGTACCGAATGTGATGATCTGAGATACGGCATCGCGACCGTACATTTCGGCAACGTGATCAATCACTTGGTCACGCTTATCCATACAAAAGTCGACGTCGAAATCGGGCATGGATACACGTTCTGGGTTCAAGAAACGTTCGAAGAGCAAGTCATATTCAAGCGGATCAAGATCGGTGATTTTCAGCGCGTAGGCCACCAAAGAACCGGCACCCGAACCACGACCAGGACCGACTGGAATCGCGTTGTCTTTCGACCACTGGATGAACTCCATTACGATCAAGAAGTAGCCTGGGAACCCCATTTGGTTGATTACGTCGAGTTCGATTTGTAAACGCTCGTCGTATTCTGGACGGCGCTTTTTGCGTTCTTCTTCATTAGGGAATAGGAACTCTAGACGCTCTTCCAAACCTTCTCGCGACTTCATGACCAAGAATTCAGTTTCTTCCATCCCTTCTGTTGGGAAGGCTGGCAAGAAGTATTCACCCAAACGAACGGTCACGTTACAACGCTTAGCGATCTCGACACTGTTTTCTAGCGCTTCTGGAATATCAGCAAACAGCTCACACATTTCCTCTTCAGTGCGAAGGTACTGCTGCGGGCTGTAATTTTTTGGTCGGCGTGGGTCTTCTAGTGTGTAACCATCATGAATCGCAACACGAATCTCATGCGCATCGAAAAGGTCTGCACTTAGGAAAACCACTTCGTTTGTCGCGACCACGGGCAAGTCATGTTGCTCAGCGAGATCGATGGCAAAGTGCAAGTACGTCTCTTCATCCGGACGGCCTGTACGAATCAATTCTAGATAGAAACGGTCCGGGAAATGCTGTTTGTAAAACTCTACACAGCTTTCAACCAGTTTACGGTTACCTTTAAGCAGCGCTTTGCCGATATCGCCATTTTTAGCACCAGATAGAACGATTAAGCCTTCTGACATCTCGGCCAGCCACGCCCTATCAATCACAGGTTGGTGCTGAACGTGGCCACGTAAGTACGCTTTGGAAATCAGTAACGTGAGGTTCTTGTAACCTGCATTGTCGGCAGCAAGTACTGTCAGCTGGGTCAGTTCTTCACCAAATTCATCAGATTGCATTTTGAAATCTGCACCGATGATCGGTTTAACGCCGGAGCCATGCGCTGTGCCATAAAACTTCACCAAACCACATAAGTTGGTGAAGTCAGTCAAAGCCATGGCAGGCATACCAAGCTCGGCGACTTTCTTGACTATCGGTGGAACTTTATTGATACCATCCACCATCGAGAAATCACTGTGAATACGAAGGTGGACGAACTTGGGATCTGACATTAACAGGTACCGTGTAACTCTATTTTGTTTGGGATTCTAACCTAAAGGGGGCTGGGTTTATAACACCAATCCACCCAATTTATTAATCTAAGCCTAAAGCTTTCTTTACTGGTTTGAAGCTCTTACGGTGCTCGCTTATCACACCATGTTGCTCAATTGCTTCAAAGTGCGCTTTGGTTGGATAACCTTTGTGCTTCGCAAAGCCGAATTGCGGATATTGTTTATCCAGCTCTTCCATCTCTTGGTCGCGCACAACTTTAGCAATGATGGAAGCGGCACTGATTTCAGCCACTCGTAAATCGCCTTTCACCACAGCTTGAGAATCCATTGGTAGCTCAGGGCAACGATTACCATCGATCAGCACTAAATCTGGCTGTACCTTCAGTCCCGCAATCGCACGTTGCATAGCAACCATGGTAGCTTGCAGAATATTCAGTTCATCAATCTCTTCGGGAGAGCAACGGCCTACCGCCCACGCTAGCGCTTTTTCTTTGATTTCAGGAAGCAGTGCCAGACGCTTTTTCTCGCTCAGCTTCTTAGAGTCATTCAAGCCTTCGATTGGGTTATTGGGATCGAGGATAACTGCAGCGGTGACGACATCTCCAACCAAAGGGCCGCGTCCAACTTCATCGACTCCGGCGATCAATTGGTAACCTTGAGGGTATTCAAACGGAGGGAGCTCTACTTTTGCTTTTGTCGTTTTTGCTTTCGCGACCATGGTACTTCTCTATTTTTCAATCAATTTCAATACTGCATTCGCAGCTTGTTGATCCGCGTCTTTACGAATCCAATGATGCATTTCGGTGAACTTATCAAGCATTGGCTTATTATCACTCTCTAGCAAACGAGAAACTTCATTGAACAAGTTGTCTGGTGTGCAATCGTCTTGAAGATACTCTTTAACCAGTTCGTCATCTGCGAGAATATTGGGTAGTGACACGTACTTAGTTTTCAATAGGCGCTTGGCCAGAAAGGCGGTAAAGGCATTGACGCGATAGCCAACAACCATAGGACGTTTAAGCAACATGCACTCTAACGCTACCGTTCCAGATGCTAGCATTACCGCATCAGAGGCTGTAATAACATTGCGAGCCGTATCATCCACCAATTTGAAATCAAGCTCGGGCGCATGCTCTTTCCACGCTTGCTCAAATTGCTCTCGACGTTTTTGATTAACTAGCGCAACTACAAAGCCCAAACCTGGGTATTTTTGGTGCAGAAGCTTGCACGTCTCAATGAATGGTTGAGAGAGCATCTTGAGCTCACTACCACGGCTACCCGGTAAAACTGCTAACCATTTTTTGTCTTGTTCAAGCCCTAGCAGATCTCGCGCAGGCGCTTGCTCAGATTGCAAAGGGATAGAGTCCGCTAAGGTGTGGCCGATAAACTCACAAGGCACTTTAAATTTATCGTAAAACGCCTTTTCAAACGGTAGAAAAGCCAGTACCAGGTTGGTCGCTGCCTCGATTTTGAAGATACGCTTTTGACGCCACGCCCATACTGAAGGGCTCACGTAGTGCACGGTTTTAATGCCTGCTTGCTTTAAATCTAACTCTATACGCAAGTTAAAATCTGGCGCATCAATTCCGACAAAAACATCTGGCGGGTTCTGGGTGAAGTACTTAACAAGCTCAGCTTTTATTTTTAACAAACGAGGTAATCGTCCAAGCACTTCAACTAAGCCCATTACAGCTAACTCTTCCATATCAAAAAGAGATTCACAGCCTTGCTCGATCATTTTTGGCCCACCGATGCCGACAAACTCTGCATTCGGGTATCGTTCTTTCACTGCCTTGATAAAGCCTTCCCCTAGCGTGTCACCAGATAACTCGCCAGCAATGATGCCAATACGTAATGGTTTTTCCATATCGATTTCGCCCTATGTACTATGGATAAGGGATTCCTTATCCATAAAACACAAAAAGACCGCAGCCCTAATTGGGCGCGATCTTTTCCACTTATTGATTCATTCGTGAATTAACGAATGATACCACGTTCCGTTGTTTCTAGAATGTCAGAAAAACGCTTCACTGCAGGCCATTCTTGTGCCATTTCTGCAAGAATCGGTTTCACTTCTTCTAGCGTTTTACCAGAGCGGTAAATTTCTTTGTACGCTTTTTGTAGTGCTCGAATTTCTTGTTTCTCAAAACCATTGCGCTTCAAGCCAACTAGGTTCAAACCAAACGGCGTAGCATGGTTACCTTGAGCAAGTACGTAAGCAGGTACGTCCTGAACAACCGCAGAACAACCACCAACGTATGCATAAGCGCCTACCGTACAGAATGGGTGAATAGCAGAAAGTGCCATTACACCAGCGTGATCTTCTACTGTTACATGGCCACCTAGAATCGCATTGTTACCAATGTGAGTATGGTTGCCTACTACGACGTCATGCGCGATGTGCGCATTCACGCACAGTAGGTTGTCGTCGCCAATCACTGTTGTCGCTTTGTCTTGCACAGTACCACGATGAACCTGAACCGCTTCGCGAATCACATTACGGTCACCGATAACCACGGTTGTATCTTCGCCACCATACTTCTTGTCCTGGTTTTCTTCACCAATCACTGCATGTGGGAAAATACGGTTATCTTTACCAATTTTGGTATGGCCTTTGATTACTACGTGAGACATGACTTCAGTACCTTCACCAATCTCCACCGTTGAGGTGATGTAGGTAAAAGGACCAACCGTCACGTTAGCGCCAATTTTTGCGCCTTCTTCTACCACCGCAGCTGGGTGGATTTTAGCGGTTTCATGAATCATATTAAAACTCTCGACGAGCACACTTCAGCTCTGCTGAACACACTACTTCGCCGTCAACTTTTGCTACACCGCTAAATGCAGCAATGCCACGACGCTCTTTTAGAAATTCAACTTCAATAACCATTTGGTCACCAGGAACCACAGGTTTACGGAATTTCGCGCCGTCTACACTCGCAAAGTAGTACAACTCGTTTTCTGTCGGTGCACCAAATGATTTAAATGCTAGTAGGCCAGTAGCCTGAGCCATAGCTTCCAGAATCAACACACCTGGGAATACTGGTAGTTGAGGAAAGTGACCTGTGAACTGAGGTTCGTTAACCGACACATTTTTAATTGCGTGAAGGTACTTCGCTTCTTGGAAGTCAATCACTCGGTCGATCAATAAGAATGGGTAGCGATGAGGTAGTAGCTCTTGAATTTCAGAGATGTTCATCGTTTTCTTTTCAGTAGTCAAAGTCGTCTTCCTATATCAATTCTCTTAACCAAGATGGCAAGGCAGCGGCAAAGGCCGCAAACTGGGAAATGCCTGCAAAGTGTATACCAGCTTGATAATAAATCTACTAATAGCGCGTCATTATAGAAGAAAAAGACCCGCGTTTCGCGAGTCTTTGTTCAGAATATGGAACTAAGATTCTTCTTTCTGCTCCAGCTGTTTTTCAACAGCTTTCAAGCGTTTGTTCATCTCGTCAATACGGTGAACACGAGTTGCCGTCTTGCGCCATTCTCGGTTCGTCTGTAATGGGATACCTGATGAATAAAGACCCTTTTCTTCGATACTGCGCATTACCATGCCCATACCGGTGATGGCAACACCATCTGCGATAGTGATGTGGCCATTTAGAACCGACGCGCCGCCGATCTGACAGTACTTACCAATTTTAGTACTGCCGGCGACAATAGTACCACCTGGCATCACGGTACCATATCCGATCTGCACGTTATGTGCGATTTGAAGTTGGTTATCAAGAATCACATTATCTTCAATAATGGTATCTTCAAGTGCACCACGGTCAATCGTAGTACATGCACCAATCTCGACGCGGTTACCAATGCGCACAGAACCAAGCTGAGGGATTTTAATCCACTCGCCTTTATCGTTCGCATAACCAAAACCGTCAGAGCCAATGACTGTGCCAGATTGAACCAGACAGTCATCGCCCAATGATACTTCATGATAAATTGTCACATTAGCCCAAAGCTTGGTGTTGTTCCCCAGCTTCGCGTTTTTACCGATAAAGCAACCTGCGCCGATAACAACGTTATCACCCAGTTCAACTCCCGTTTCAATAACCGCGTTTGCGCCAATTGCAACGTTTTCACCCATCTTCACATCAGATGCAATCACTGCACTCGGTGCAATGTCTTCAGCAGGTTTTGGTGTGGTATCCATAGCCTGAACAACACGAGCGAATGCAACATAAGGGTCAGCAACGACGAGTGCATTACCAGCACACTGGTCCTTATGCTCTGCCTTCACCATCACCACTGTTGCTTTACATTCAGATAGATGCTTTGCGTATTTTGGGTTAGACAAGAAAGTCACGTCACCTTCTTGCGCTTTATCCATTGGAGCTACACGGCCAACGACGAGTGACTCGTCACCAAATAGCTCACCCCCGGTAATTGTCGCCAACTCGGCTAATGTCAATTTTTTCATAACTTCTTATTTTAGAGCTTTAATTACGTCTTCTGAGATATTGTATTCTGGTTTGCCGTATTGCAGTGCAGAAATATCAATAACTAGGTCGTAACCTTTTTTGTCTGCTACTTTCTTCACAGCATCTTGGATTGTTTTGAATAGCTTCGCTTTCTCTTCTGCTTCACGACGGGCGCTTGCTTTCTCTAGAGCTTGAGCTTTTACTTTGTATTCGCTGTCTAGCTTCGCGATGTCGATACGCAATTTCTCAATTTCTTCCTGACCTAGAAGTTCACCATCACGTTGTAGTTTTTCAATCTTGGTTTTAGCTTGCGCTTGAATTGATTTCAGCTCATCAGCTTTGCTCTTAAAGTCTTTCTGCATTTTTTGTAGAACGACTTCACGTTGAGGAAGAGCTTGGAAAACTTGAGCAGTGTTTACGTAAGCGATTTTCTGTGCAGCTTCGGCTGCGTTTGCAAACATTGAAGAGCTCAGTACAAGAAGGCCAATCCCAGCCGCTTTGATCATTTTATTCAAAATATTTTCCTCTTTAGAAAGTTCTACCGATAGTGAATGTGAAGAACTCTTCATCATCGCCATCAAATTTCTTAATTGGTTTCGCTAGTGAGAAGACTAGAGGCCCCATTGGAGACATCCACTGCAACGCCGCACCATAAGATGAACGGTAGTTGGTTGGATCTGAGTAATCGTAGTAGTAACGGTCACCATATTCTGCACCAGAGTCGCGATAGTCAAACTCGGTATCCCAAATACTTGCCATATCGAAGAAAATACTGGTTCGAATTTGGTTGCGAACTTCGTCCGACGCAAATGGTGTAGGAACAATCAGTTCGATACTTGCTAGCGCTACGGCGTTACCACCAACAGAATCGTCTGTAGCAGTATCAGCACCATTGTTCGAGCCAGAGTAATCACGATAAACCGCTTTCGGACCTACGCTGTTAGAGCCGAAACCACGTAGTGTCGTAAAGCCACCTGCGTAATAGTTTTCGTAGAATGGGAACAAGTTATCGTTGCCATCCGTCTGACCGTAACCGTTACCATAACCTAAGCGACCACGGAACAAGAGCGTGAACTCATGCTTCTTAGTCAAAGGCACGTACTGACGCACATCGTACTGCATTTTGAAGTATTGAACGTCAGAGCCAGGTACGGTCATCTTGTAGAATGCACGTTGGTGGTTACCCGCTGTCGGGAAATAACCTCGGTTCAGGTTGTTACGAGTCCAAGAGATATTGAAATCAAAGTCGTTGGTGTTTAACGCACCGCTTGAGTCGATATTGTCTGCTTGAGCTTGCAAGAATTGCTCTACCTGCAAGTAAGGTGACAAGTTACCGATCTTGTTGTGGGTATAACCAACGCCGAATTCAAAACGGTTCAGTTCGTCAAATGGGAAACCCCATGTCAAACTTGCACCATAACTTTGGTTGGTATAGTCAACGATACCCGCTTCCGATGCTTCAAATTCATCGTAGAAAATCTTACCGCCCAAGCTTACACCATCAAGGTTCCAGTATGGGTCGCGGTAGTCTAAGCTCACGTTCTTTTGATAGTCGTTCATCATCGCGTTGATACCAACGCGGTTACCGCTACCTAAGAAGTTGTCTTGTTGCAGACCAACTTGGAAGCTGACGCCCGATTCGGTACCGTAGCCAACACCAAAGTTTACACTGCCTGAGTTCGCTTCTTTAACCGAGTAAACCAGATCAACTTGATCATCACTACCTGGTACACGAACCGTTTGTACTTCTACGTTTTCAAAATAGCCAAGACGGTTAAGTCGTGTCTTACCAGTTTCAATCGACTTGGAGTTTAGCCAGCTACCTTCCATTTGGCGCATTTCACGACGCAGCACTTCATCTTTCGTTGAGTTATTACCAGTAAAACGAATGTCGCGAACGTAAATTCGATTACCTGGATCAACATTCACAACCAAGGAGACTTGTTTGTTTTCATCGTCAAATTCAGGGATGGTGTTTACTTGAGGGTAAGCGTAGCCAGATTCACCAAGCACACGCTTGATGCCTTCTTCCATCGAAGTCACAAGAGAACCGTTGTACGTTTCATTGTCTTCGAATGGAACGAGTCGTTCGAAGGTCGCTTCTTCACCAATCAGGTCACCGCGGAATTTTACATCTTTAACGGTGTACACTTCGCCCTCTTCCAAGCCAAGAGTAATGTATACCCCTTTCTTGTCAGGAGAGATCGCAACTTGTGTAGAATCAACGTTAAATTTCAGGTAGCCGCGGTCAAGATAGAATGACTTCAGCGCTTCGATATCACCAGCAAGCACTTGCTTTTGGTATTTTTCGTCCGCGAGGAAATTCCACCAAGGCACATCAACGTTCAAGTTGAAACGAGAAAGAAGTTCTTCATCCGAAAAGACTTCATTACCGATAAAGTTGATTTGCTGAATTTTTGCCGACACGCCTTCCGTGAAGACAAATTTCAAGTCAGAACGGTTACGTGGCAATGGAGTCACAACCGCTTTCACTGTTGCGTTGTACTTACCAACACTGTAGTAAAAATCTTCCAAGCCTTTTTCGATGTTACTTAGCGTAGTACGGTCAAGCGCTTCACCTTCACGAACGCCAGATGCATTCAGGTTTTCTTGTAGCTGCTCGTCCTTGATCGCTTTGTTGCCTGAGAATGAGATGCTTGCGATAGTTGGACGCTCTTTCACTTGAACCATCAACACGCCACCATCACGCAGCACTTTAACATCTTCGAAGTTACCAGATGCGTACAGTGCGCGGATAATCTCTGCAACATCGCCTTGGTCAATGGTATCACCGACACGTACAGGCATTTTTAGCAACGCCGCACCAAGTGCTACACGCTGCAATCCATCGATTTCAATATCTTGAACTACGAAGTTCTCTGCTCCGTTTGCAGATACACTGGTCGCCAGTAAACTTGCAAACAGAATTCGCTTAATCGCCATACTTGTTCTAATTATTCCTTGCTACTGCTTTTGTCTCTGAACTATCACAGACGAGTAAAATCATTAAATAGCGCTAACGCCATGAGCGAGAAGATGATTGCACCACCAATTCTAAAGCCCATTTCCTGTACTTTTTCTGGGACTGGGCGTCGGATAACGGCTTCAATTGCGAAGAACAATAAATGACCACCATCCAACATAGGTAACGGAACGAGGTTAATAATACCTAGGTTAACACTAATTAGAGCGAGAAAACCTAAAAAGTAAACCAGACCGTAGTCCGCCGTCGCACCCGCACCTTTTGCAATCGAAATTGGGCCGCTCAGATTGTTAAGACCAACATCACCAACAATCAGTTTTTTCAACATGCTGACGGTCAAACCAATCACTTGGCCTGTCTTATCAACCGCTTTACCAATTGATTCGAATACACCAAACTGCAGCTCGAAGCGATAACTTTCTGGCCATTCTGCGACTTCAGGTGCGATACCTGCAAAGCCAACCACTTGTTTGTTAGCCAGCTCACGACTGTCTGGTGTTAATGTTAGTGATTGCTCAGTGCCTCGGCGTAATACCGTCAACTCGATTGGAGTATTTGGATTTGAGCGTACAGCATCTACGACTTGTTTCCAGTCATTGATAGGCTCACCACCAATCGCGATGATTTCATCTTCTGGAAGCACACCTGCTTTCTCGGCTGCACCATCTTCAGAAACTAGCTTAATAACACGATAGATTTCTGGTGTATAAGGAGCAAAGCCAAGTGAATGCATCGCAGATTCGGTTTCTGGATCAAATTTCCAGTCACGAAGGTCCAGCGTTTTCGTCACTTCAGCGCCAACTTCTGAGTCTGACGTCAGTGTTAGCGTCATAGCGTCATCACCAATATGAGAAATTAATCCCATATTAACTGATTCCCAATCCGGAGTTTTGATGCCTGATACTGCTTTTAGTTCCATTCCAGATTCAATTCCTGCCTCAGCAACAATCGAATTGGGCGTAACTTCACCAATTACGGGTTTTACCGCAGGTACACCAATCAGGAAAACCAACCAATAAGCAAAAATAGCAAATAAGAAATTAAAGATAGGGCCAGCTGCAACAATAGACGTTCGTTTCCAAAGCGGCTTTTGATCAAAGGCTAAATGTTTTTCACTTTCTGGCACATCGTCAACACGGCTATCTACCATTTTGACGTATCCACCAAGAGGAATCATTGAGATAGTGTATTCGGTTCCGTCTTGACCAACTTTTCGCCAAATAGACTTACCAAAACCGATGGAAAATCTTTCAACCTTCACGCCACAACGACGAGCAACCCAAAAGTGCCCAAACTCGTGCACGGCAACGAGAATGCCCAGTGCAACGATAAAAGAAACGAGATTCCACAAAATACCAGTCATTAGCTACGCTCGCGTATAATTTCTAGGGCGATAGTTCGAGACATTCTATCTAGCTCTAGCAAGCTTTCCAAGCTATTCGCATTCTCAGGTTTGCAGCTTGCGGTGATTTTATGCAAAACCAATTCATTGATGCGAGCTATATCTGTAAAACCAAGGCGATTATTTAGAAACGCATCAACAGCAACTTCATTGGCTGCATTTAGAGCAGTAGTCGCATGTTGCCCTTCGTAACACGCGTCAATCGCAAGCTTCAAACAAGGATAACGAGCAAAGTCTGGTTGCAAGAATGTCAATTCACCTACTTGAGTAAAGTCTAGCGGTTTTACACCGGCATCAACACGAGAAGGATAAGACATTGTCAACGCAATTGGTGTTGCCATATCTGGCTCTCCCATTTGCGCCAGTACCGAACCATCACGATACTGAACCATTGAATGGATCACGGATTGCGGGTGAATAATCACTTTTAACTGGTCACGAGCCGCATTGAATAGCCATTTTGCTTCAATGTACTCAAGACCTTTATTCATCATAGTCGCAGAATCGACCGAAATCTTTGGCCCCATAGACCAGTTAGGGTGCGCGATTGCCTGTGCTGGCGTTACGCTGTCGAGATCGGCAATGTCAGCGTAACGGAATGGACCGCCAGATCCGGTTAACAGAATACTAGAAATGCCATGCTCATCTAAGTTACAACGGCCAAGATTGGTTTGAACTTGCTGTGGTAGGCACTGGAAAATAGCATTATGTTCACTGTCTACTGGCAGCAACTCTGCCCCGTATTGTTCAACGGCATCAATAAACAACTGTCCAGACATGACAAGCGCTTCTTTATTCGCCAGCAATACGCGCTTACCCGCTTTAACGGCCGCCATGGTTGGCAACAAACCCGCTGCACCAACGATGGCTGCCATTACGCTATCTACTTCTTCTAATGAAGCCACATGACAAAGTGCATCAACACCACCTAACACTTCTGTATTTGGTGAAATGGTGTGGATTTCTGATTGCAGAGCAACAGCCGCAGCCTTATCCGCCATTACTGCGAATTTAGGCTGCCATTGGCGACAAAGTGCCACCATCTTTTCAACGTTAGTGCCAGCCGCTAGTGCGACCACAGAAAACAGCTCTGGGTTTTGTTCAACCACTTTTAAGGTGCTTGCACCTATTGAGCCTGTTGCACCAAGAATCGTTAACTTTTGCATGATGTAAGACCGTTAGAAAAATTCAGGAGCGATGAAGCCGCTCCCGATAAATTAGAATACGTAGTATAGAAGAGCAAAGACTGGAAATGCAGCAGTCAGGCTATCGATGCGATCTAATACGCCACCGTGGCCTGGAATGATGTTACTGCTGTCTTTGATGCCAGAAACACGCTTAAACATGCTTTCGACTAAATCACCTAATACAGAAATCACGACCGTGATCAACGTAATGATGATCATATGAATTGGGCTCGTGAACTGGATATTGAACCAATCGGCAAACAACCAGCCAACAATCAGTGCCGCGATGATACCGCCAATAAGACCTTCAATCGTTTTGTTTGGGCTAACATGTGGTGCCATCTTGCGCTTGCCTAAACTTTTACCAGCGAAGTAAGCACCGCTGTCTGCAGCCCATACCAAGAAGCAAACGTACATTACGAGCTTTGCACCGTGGTATGGATCTACCGAAATGTCTGAGGCTCTTAGAATGATTACACTCCAAAGAAAAGGGAGTAATGTCAGAAAACCAAAAACATGTCGTAAAACAAGATTGCCTTGCCAAGATTTTGTGGTTTTCGGGTAAGTAATTGCCATCAAGCTCGCAATAATCCACCACACAAAACCAAGCCCTAACACAACATAATGAGGTGTACTCAAATGGTTTAAGCTATGTGCGTCAGGTGAGATAAAGAGAAAACTAAGTCCGGTAACAACGGCTGCCGGAATCAGTGCAGCAATGCGAGAATTGCTTTCTGTAAATTGTGTCCACTCCCAAAAACCTAACAGTGTTATCGCCGTCAACGCGATAATAAAGCCCATTAGGGGTAACTTAAAAATACCTAAAATAACCAGGGGAGCTAAAATTAGTGCTGTTATTATTCTCTGTTTCAAACTAATTAGTCCTTATTGAGCCGTCATCAATGCCTTTACTTGTTCACCAGTACAGCCAAAACGACGCTCACGGTTAATAAACCACGTCACAGCTTCAACTAAGCTGTCTTCGTCAAACTCTGGCCAAAACTCTGGCGTAAAGTACATTTCAGCATAAGCCATTTGCCACAGCATGAAGTTGCTGATGCGGCATTCGCCACTAGTACGGATCAAAAGATCCACCTCTGGTAGGTCTGCCATGGTCAAATGCTCAGTGATTAACTGCTCATTAATATCCTCTACACGAATTTCACCGTTACGAGCTTTAAGCGCTAGTGCTTTAGCCGCTTCTGTGATGTCCCATTTACCACCATAATTGGCCGCAATGTTAATCACCATACCAGTGTTGCTTGCCGTTAGATTTTCCGCTTCTACAATTTTCTTTTGTAGGCGCTCACTAAAGCGGCTTGTGTCACCAATAACACGTAACTGTAAGTTGTTTTTATGTAGCTTTTTTACTTCACTAGACAGGACTGTGATGAACAGTTCCATCAAAAGACCAACTTCTTCCTCCGGACGACGCCAGTTTTCACTACTAAAAGCAAATAATGTCATCGCTTTAATGCCAAGTTTGGAAGCCGCAGCAATGGTCTTACGAACGGCATTAACGCCTTTTTTATGGCCAAATACGCGAGGTTTTCCTTTGGACTTAGCCCAGCGACCATTACCGTCCATGATGATGGCAATATGCTTAGGGAGGGAGTCAGAGAAGGCTTGAGAATTTTGCATAGGGAGTTAATTGAGTTCCATCAGTTGGATAGATTAACACAAAAAAACGCTGCACTGTGAGCACAGCGTTTTCCAACAGTGATGTAGGTGGGAGTATTAAACTTCCATCAACTCTTTTTCTTTTGCAGCAAGAACTTCGTCGATCTTCTTAACTGCTACGTCAGTCAGCTTTTGGATCTCTTCTTGTGCTTTACGATCTTCGTCTTCAGAGATTTCTTTATCTTTTAGAAGCGCTTTTAGATCGTTGTTTGCGTCACGACGGATGTTACGTACTGCAACACGACCACCTTCAGCTTCACCACGAACGATCTTAACTAGGTCTTTACGACGCTCTTCTGTTAGCGGTGGAAGTGGAACGCGAATGATAGTACCAGCAGACATTGGGTTTAGACCAAGGTCAGACATCATGATCGCTTTTTCAACTTTTTGAGTTAGTTCTTTGTCGAAAACTGTGATTGCTAGTGTACGTGCGTCTTCAGCTACAACGTTCGCTACTTGGTTAAGAGGAGTAGCAGCACCGTAGTACTCAACAGAGATACCAGATAGTAGGCTTGGGTGTGCACGACCAGTACGAACTTTAGAAAGGTTGTTCTTTAGCGCTTCAACGCTTTTGTCCATGCGCTCTTGCGCGTCTTTTTTGATTTCGTTAATCACGGTTTCACCTTAAAAATGTCATCTTTCCTGAAGAAAGCTTAAAAGGGTTGAGCAAAGCGAAACGCCATCCAACGTTGCTTGGATGGCGTATTAGAATTATGCGTCAGAGTTGATCAGCGTGCCTTCTGCTTCGCCCATCACCACGCGACGTAGTGCGCCTGGCTTGTTCATGTTAAATACGCGGATAGGCATTTTGTGGTCACGAGCAAGTGTGAACGCAGCCAAATCCATTACTTTAAGCTCTTTATCCAGAACTTCTGCGTAAGATAGCTTATCATACAGCTCTGCGTCTGGGTTTGCTACTGGGTCAGCAGTAAATACGCCATCAACTTTCGTTGCTTTTAGAACTACGTCAGCTTCGATTTCGATACCACGTAGACACGCAGCAGAGTCTGTTGTGAAGAATGGGTTACCAGTACCTGCTGAGAAGATTACAACGCGGCCTTGACGAAGTTCGCGAATTGCATCAGCCCAATTGTAGTCGTCACATACGCCTTTAAGAGGAATTGCAGACATTACGCGCGCATTTACGTATGCACGGTGAAGAGCGTCACGCATCGCAAGGCCGTTCATTACTGTAGCAAGCATACCCATGTGGTCACCCACTACACGGTTCATACCAGCTTCTGCAAGACCAGCGCCACGGAACAGGTTACCGCCACCGATAACTACACCAACCTGAACACCCAGTTCAACAAGTTCTTTAACTTCTTGTGCCATACGATCAAGGATCGCAGGATCAATACCAAAACCGTCTTCACCTTGAAGAGCTTCACCACTCAGTTTTAATAGAATACGTTGATACGCTGGTTTAGGGTTCGTAGTCATGGAGTTTACCTTCCAAAGAGAGTTGTTGATTAACAGTCATGAATAATCACAAGCTTGCTTATGGTTATTCATCACGGCTAATCGTCTACTGCTCATAAAAAGACCGCAGCCAAGGCCACGGTCTAATCTTTACACAAGTCTCTAAGGATTAACCTTTTTGAGCTAGTGCAACTTCTTCAGCGAAGCTTAGGCCTTCTGCTTTCTCGATACCTTCACCAACTTCTAGGCGAACGAATGTAGCAACTGAAGCACCTTTTTCTTTCAGCATTTCACCTACAGTTTTCTTAGGTTCCATGATGAATGCTTGACCAGTTAGAGAGATTTCGCCTGTGAATTTCTTCATGCGGCCAACAACCATCTTCTCAGCGATCTCAGCTGGCTTGCCTTCGTTCATAGCGATTTCAACTTGAACTTCTTTCTCTTTAGCAACTACGTCAGCTGGTACGTCTTCTGGGTTTACGTACTCTGGCTTAGAAGCAGCAACGTGCATTGCTACGTGCTTAAGAGTTTCAGCGTCGCCTTCACCAGCAACAACTACACCGATTTTCTCACCGTGACGGTAGGAAGCGATTGCAGTACCTTCAACGTATTGTACGCGACGGATGTTGATGTTTTCGCCGATTTTAGCAACTAGAGCAACGCGAGCTTCTTCGAATTGCGCTTGTAGCTCTTCAACTGTAGCTTTTGAAGCTAGAGCTGCAGCTGCAACTTCTTGTGCAAACGCAGTGAAGTTACCGTCTTTAGCAACGAAGTCAGTTTGGCAGTTAACTTCAAGAAGAACAGCTGAACCGTTTTCTTCTTTGATGATGATCGCACCTTCAGCTGCAACGTTACCAGCTTTCTTAGCTGCTTTCGCTGCGCCAGATTTACGCATGTTTTCAATTGCTAGTTCGATGTCAGCGTTTGCTTCTACAAGCGCTTTCTTACATTCCATCATGCCAGCGCCAGTGCGCTCGCGAAGTTCTTTAACTAGAGCAGCAGTTACAGTTGCCATTCTCTATTCCTCGTTTGATTCGAAATAAGGTAAAAAACAGGGGCCTACATTGTCGGCCCCCGATGCTAACTATAACTCAGTCTATGCTACAACAAGGTTTCACATAAACTAAGTGTGACACAGAGCCGCTATTATTCAGCTTCTACGAAGCCGTCTTTTTCAGCAACTACTGCAACGTCTTTGTTGCGACCTTCAGTTACTGCAGATGCAGCAGCGTTTAGGTATAGTTGAACTGCGCGGATCGCGTCGTCGTTACCTGGGATGATGTAGTCAACGCCGTCTGGGTTAGAGTTAGTATCTACCACAGCGTATACTGGAATACCTAGGTTGTTAGCTTCTTTGATTGCAATGTGTTCGTGATCAGCGTCGATTACGAATAGAGCGTCTGGTAGGCCGCCCATGTCTTTGATACCACCAAGAGATTTCTCTAGCTTCTCCATTTCACGAGTGCGCATTAGAGCTTCTTTCTTAGTTAGTTTGTCGAAAGTACCGTCTTGAGATTGAATCTCAAGTTCTTTTAGACGCTTGATTGACTGACGAACAGTTTTGTAGTTCGTTAGCATACCGCCCAACCAACGGTTGTTCACGTAGAACTGGTTGCTAGCGATTGCAGCTTCTTTAACAGCTTCAGATGCAGCGCGCTTAGTACCTACGAATAGAACTTTACCTTTTTTCTCGCCAACTTTAGCTAGTTCAGCTAGAGCTTCGTTGAACATTGGTACAGTTTTTTCTAGGTTGATGATGTGAACGCGGTTACGAGCACCAAAGATGAATGGCTTCATTTTTGGGTTCCAGTAACGAGTTTGGTGACCGAAGTGAACACCAGCTTTCAGCATATCGCGCATTGATACAGTTGCCATTTTAAAATCCTCTATGGGGTTAGGCCTCCACATCCCCCATAATTCCGACCAAGCTTCTGCTCAGCACCCCGGAACATGTGACGGAATGTGTGTGATTTAAAGATAAAAAGGTTAATCGGATGAAGCTTGCTTCGCCGCTTAGCTTTTGCAGAGCGAAGAGAACAGTCCTCTATTCCGGCGCGCTTTATATCATATTTTAGCTCAAGATGGCTAGTAAAAATTGTTTCTTATACTTGTCACATTAGCAGGAATGCTACCCTACTCTCGGCCAGATTCTATTACTACACTTCAAGTAAGAATGACTCATATTCTTAACTGGCTTGGGTTAACCGCCAGATGTCTGATAGAATGCGGCCATTCGCACGTTTACGTGCTTACGAATAAGTAGAGAAAGCCAATGTCAATCAAGATTAAAACTGCTGAAGAAATCGAACGCATGCGCATTGCGGGCAAGCTGGCCGCAGAAATTCTAGAAATGATCGAACCACATATTCAGGTGGGAGTTACGACAGACGAACTGAACAAAATCTGTCATGAATACGCTCTAGAAAAAGGCGCATACTCTGCACCGCTTGATTACCATGGTTTCCCTAAGTCGATTTGTACGTCTATCAACCATATTGTTTGTCACGGTATTCCTGCTGAAAAAGACGAGATTGGTAGCAACGGCCAAATGAAGCCGGCGGTACTAAAAGATGGCGACATTCTTAACGTTGATATCACTGTGATCATCCCGAACGATGAGAATGCAGACCTAAGTGTACGCCCTCAAGGCTACCACGGTGACACATCTAAAATGTTCCTAGTCGGTGATGTTTCACCAGCCAACAAGCGTCTATGCATGGTTGCTCAAGAAGCTCTTTATGTCGGTATGCGTACCGTTAAACCTGGTTCAACTGTTGGTGATATCGGTACAGCTATCGAGAAATACATCAAAGAAAACAATAAGAACAACCCTCGAAATAAGTTCTCTATTGTTAAAGACTTCTGTGGTCACGGTATCGGTGATGAGTTCCACGAAGAACCACAAGTGGTTCACTACAAGAACAAAGACCGCCGCGTACTTAAAGAAGGCATGTGTTTCACTATTGAACCAATGATCAACGCAGGTAAATTCGGTTGTACTGTTGACGCACAAGACGACTGGACTGTATACACAGGTGACGGCAAAAACTCAGCGCAATGGGAACACACTATCGTGGTAACCAAAGATGGTTGTGAAGTATTAACGCTACGCAGTGATGATACGATTCCTCGCCTAATGAAAAATGCGTAACCAAGAATGACTTCAATATCCCCGCTCATGCGGGGATATTTTTTATCTCCGCGAGATTTGTTAAATTAGAAAGGTTTGTAGATCTTTACTTTTAGCTTGCACGGATAGCAAATATGCCACTTCAGTCCCCTCTTACGTTTTCCGACGAACAAATCAATATCGGCGAACTAAAACAAGAGTTAGAAAAATTCAGCTCAACCCAAAAACAAGAGTTTCTTAATCATCACCCTGTGACCAGCTTAGTATTGGCTCGCGCAGAGTACATGGACTTGTTGCTGACGCGTTTATGGCAATACTTCGGTTTTAATGACATTTACAACATCTCATTAGTGGCCGTAGGCGGATATGGTCGCGGTGAACTGCATCCGTTGTCCGACATAGACATTCTTGTTCTCTCTAACAACAAACTGCCGACTGCGTTAGAAGCGAAAATCAGCGAATTTATTACCTTACTATGGGACTTAAAACTGGAAGTTGGCCATGCGGTTCGCACTGTCAATGAATGTGCACAAATCGGTCGTGACGATCTAACGGTTGCTACTAACCTACAAGAAGCACGTCTGCTTTGTGGCAGCGAAGACACATTCCAAGCTCTAAAAAAGGTCGTGCTATCCGACTCTTTCTGGCCGAGCGAGACCTTCTACCGCGCAAAAATCCAAGAACAACGCGAACGTCATGCTCGCTACCACGATACGACCTATAACTTAGAGCCCGATATCAAATCGACCCCAGGAGGTCTTCGCGATATTCACACTTTGAGCTGGGTAGCGCGCCGTCACTTTGGCGCCACATCTCTGCTAGAGATGAGCCGTTACGGCTTTCTTACCGATGCGGAATACCGCGAACTGGTGGAGTGTCAGGACTTCTTGTGGCGTGTCCGCTTTGCGCTGCACATTGAACTTCGCCGATACGACAACCGTTTGACCTTCGCACATCAAGCACAAGTGGCCGAAAACCTCGGTTATGTTGGTGAAGGCAATCGCGGCGTCGAGATGATGATGAAAGAGTTTTATCGCACACTTCGTCGCGTCGCAGAATTAAACAAAATGCTGCTCAAACTGTTTGATCAAGCCATCATCAATGGTGGTGCAACTGAAAACGCAGAAATTTTGGATGCAGATTTTCAACGCCGTGGATCGTTAATCGAAGCCAGAAAACCCGCGCTATTCCAAGCCAGACCTGAAACTATTCTTGATATGTTTTTGCATATCGCGAACGACTCAACCATTGAGGGGGTAAGTCCTCCAACCCTGCGACAACTGCGTACTGCACGTCGCCGCTTAAACAAGTTTTTACACACGATTCCAGCGGCTCGTGAAAAATTTTTAGCGTTATGTCGACACCCAAATGCACTTCATAAAGCGTTCAGTTTGATGCATAGACTTGGAGTTATGGCCGCATATTTACCGCAATGGAGCCAGATTGTTGGTCAGATGCAGTTCGACCTGTTCCACGCCTACACGGTTGACGAGCACAGTATTCGCCTACTCAAACACATCAATACCTTTAACAATCCAGACAACCACGCGAAGCATCCGATTTGTTGCGACATATACCCTCGCATGCAAAAGAAAGAACTGCTGATCATTGCAGCAATCTTCCATGATATTGGTAAAGGTCGCGGTGGTGATCACTCAGTGATTGGTGAAGGTGAAGCGTACGATTTCTGTATTGAACACGGGCTGTCGAAGCCAGAAGCTAAGTTAGTGGGCTGGCTGGTGAGGCATCACCTTCTCATGTCAGTCACCGCACAACGACGCGATATTTACGATCCTGACGTCATTACAGAGTTTGCGAAACAAGTTCGTGACGAAGAATCTCTTGAGTATTTAGTGTGTCTCACGGTTGCGGATATTTGCGCAACCAATCCAGAGTTGTGGAATGCTTGGAAACGCACGCTGCTTGCCGAGCTCTTCTACTCAACGCAACGCGCACTGCGTCGCGGATTAGAAAATCCGGTTGATGTGCGTGAGCGTATTCGCCATAACCAACAGATGGCTTCCGCATTGCTGCGCAAAGAAGGGTTTTCTGCGCGCCAAATCGAAGTGTTGTGGCAACGATTCAAAGCCGACTATTTCTTGCGCCATACTCACACTCAAATCGCTTGGCATTGTGCGCATTTGCTGCGTATGGATGATCCAAACAAGCCGCTGGTACTTATCAGCAAAAAGGCTACGCGCGGTGGAACAGAAGTGTTCGTTTACACCAAAGATCAACCAGCGTTGTTTGCTACCGTGGTGGCGGAGCTCGACCGTCGTAACTTTAACGTTCATGACGCACAAATCATGACCAGCAAAGACGGCCACGTGATTGATACCTTCATGGTGCTCGACCAACATGGAGAAGCCATTGACGAATCTCGCCATGCTGCCGTGATTAAACACCTCACTCACGTACTGGAAGCGGGTCGTCCGACGAAGATTAAAACGCGCCGCACCCCAAATAAACTTCAACACTTCAATGTGAAAACCAAAGTCGATTTCTTACCAACGAAAGGGAAGAAACATACCTTGATGGAGTTTGTAGCACTCGATACTCCGGGACTACTAGCCAAAGTCGGACGTACTTTTGCCGATTTGAATATTAACCTCCACGGCGCAAAGATCACCACCATCGGCGAACGTGCAGAGGACTTATTTATTCTCACTAGCGAAGCTGGCGGTAGACTCAGCGAAGAACAGCAAAATGAATTGAGAGACAAACTGATCGAGAAGTTATCTGACGCCATCACTGCCTAATTCGAAACTGCCAAAACATCCGGTTCAGAGTGAGGGCGATCTTGTCCACAAGTTGAGCAATTTGGCTAAATATCAGCTATCTAGCTCATACATAGGCTGCTACAGTTATATCAATATCAATTAGATGTAATAGAGGTAGCCTATGTATCCCCACCTCACTGGTTTGGGTATTCATGATCCCAAGCAGATTGAACGTTATTCCCTGCGTCAAGAAGCACATAAAGACGTGCTCAAAATCTACTTCCATAAGCAAAAAGGCGAGTTCTTTGCCAAAAGCGTCAAATTCAAATACCCACGCCAAGTAAAAAATGTCTTAGTTGATAGCGGTAGTCATAAATACAAGGAAGTAACGGAAATCAACCGTAACCTTACTTTGGTTATCGACGAACTCAACAAGATCACAAAACCAGCGAAAGTGTCTGAATTGGATGTAAAACAAAAGATTCTTTCTGATCTTCGCCATTTAGAAAAAGTCGTTTCTAGCAAGATCGCCGAGATCGAAGCGGATCTAGAAAAACTCAAATAGCCTTTGAGAATTGGTAAACAACAAAAAGGGTTGGTAAACATGCCAACCCTTTTCTATTTCTCTTCGCTAGAGCACAACCTCTTTACTTAACGAGCTCTTCGTCCCACTCAAATCGAGTAAACAATTGCTGCCACGTATCGTCGATACTCGCTTTCATCACTAGCTCTTCATTTGTAAACGGATGCACAAAACGCAGCTCCGAAGCATGTAACAGCAAGCGGTGTGAATCAAATTCGTTACGGAACAATTTGTTATGTTTACCATCACCGTGCGATGTGTCCCCCACAATTGGGTGACGTAAGTGGGCCATGTGGCGACGCAATTGGTGCTTGCGACCAGTCTTGGGCTTCATTTCCATCAAACAGTAGCGCGTTGTTGGGAACTTGCCCGTCGAATAAGGCACTTCCACTTTCGCCAGTGGTTTGTAAGCGGTTACGGCCTCTTGATCTTCTTTCTCTTGTGAGGCGAACTTATCTGCAATTTTGTCTAATTCGACTTTTAACGCGTAATCTAAAACGCCCTCTTCCTCAATCCAGCCACGGACAATCGCGTGATAAGTCTTTTCCATTTTGTGCTCAGCAAACATTGGCATCACTTGAGAAGCCACTTCACTGGAGAGCGCAAACACCAAAACGCCAGAAGTCGGACGATCCAAGCGATGCAACGGAAAGACATGCTGACCAATGTGGTCTCGCAGAGTCTGCATGACAAACTGAGTTTCGTGTTTATCTAGCCAACTGCGATGAACCAACATGCCGGCGGGCTTGTTCACCGCAACAAAATACTCATCTTGATAAACAATCTCCAACTCTACTGGAGCCACGGTTTGTGATGTTTCTTGTTCTGACATTGAAGTTACTTACATAGTTCGTCGATAGTTCGAATCGTGTTCAAAAGCTCTGCGTACTGCGGCTCTTGCTTCCACGCTTCTGCAAAATAAGGTTCAATAGAGAAACCTCTTGGCAAAGGTTGGCTACTTTCTACTAAAGCGTGCATTCGAGCAATAAAAATCCACTGCAACCATTCATGTGGATCAAGCGTATCTATCGCGAAAGGCTCCACACTTTGCAACGCTTCTGGCGACGGCATGGTTCGTTGCCATAGCTCGTGCTTTTGAAGTTGTGCTTCAAGTTGGTACAGTAATTCCACCAGTTTTGTGCTTGTAGTCATTAACTTTTACATCTCGAACCTTGAATTAGCCGAGAATGATACCATTTCTTGTCAAAAGAACGTTAGGACGTCGTATTTAATGGAAAACATTCAAACCCTCACCCAGTTACTGAAAAACAGCCATTGTGAATATCAAATCTTCGACCTTGGTCGACGCATCAAAACGATCGATTCACAATTGTTCGCCGATGTTGAAAAAGGTCAGTGCCCTTACCCATACCCAATGCAGCGTAAAGCACATTTAGCGATTGCTTATTGGAATGAACAAAAACAACCTTGGATTTGGTTTTTAAAGTTTGAACTGGATGAGCGCGGCTTACTCAAGCAATCTGATATTGGCAACTTCATTAAATACGTAGTTGAAGCCATGGGCACTCGTCTAAACGAAGAGATGTCTGAAGAGCAACAACAAAAACTCTCCAATAATCCATACACGTTCAAACCTTCTGAAGACAAAATGGCGGTATTCCACAGCCAAGTTCGAGCAAATTTGGATCTACCCACCAGCCAATATTACGAACATACACAGCACTACTTCACTGGCGGTCTAGGCTGGGAAAACTGGCAGACGGTTGGCCTGCAAGGAATCACAGATATCGCCGCACGCCTTGGTAAAGAGCAAAATGCGGTCACTCTGCGTAAAGCTCTCAATCATTTACCTAACGAGCCTCTATACGCACTGCTTGGTGCTCTTGAGCATGTCGACTTACAAGAACGACTAGCGCAGCGTATCGCAGAAAAAGCGCAGCAAGAGATTCACAGCACAGAACCAGATTTGTTCTTGCTATCGGCATTAACTCGCGCGTTAGCAGGCGCTCCAACTGAAATCTCTTTGCCAGTACTAGAAGCGATTTTGCAAAGCCCTCGTTTAAGTCACCAAGAAGTACTGATCGGTATTGCGGGACGAGCATGGCATCTTCTTTCTGATGCAAAAATCGCTGAACAATTTTTGCTGCGACTCGCACAAACAGGCAATCAAACCCTGTTCAATCAATTATTTGCCGATTTAGTTATGCTGCCAGAACTAAGAATGGTATTGCTACCTTTGCTGCACTCTAGCCCATCGGAAGAGCTAGCCACTGCACTCATCAAATTGCAGCAAGCCACAAAGGGATAAGAAAGGATTAAGGATGATAGGAGATCTACTGGCAATACTTGGACTGTGCTTTTTCTGTTTTCTATTTTGGCAACAACGACGTCAATCTGAGTTAGCCAAAGTTGCCATCTCACGAAAATGCGAGCAATTAGATCTTCAGCTCGTTAGCATCGCTTTTGGAGCACACAAACTGAAAACGCCAGACGGAGTCTGGCGTTGGCATACAGTGTATCAATTTGAGTTTTCATCTCTTGGCGATGACTGCTATCAAGGCCAATTGACAATGGTTGGATTCAGGCCGCAGAGCTTTCACCTACCGCCACATCGCTTGTAAATTCCATTTCAAAGTAAGGGCCGAATAAGTCCTTACTTTCTCTTGTTTTAACAAATCCCAGTTTTTCCAATACCGCCATTGATGCTTGGTGATTGCTGTTTACATTCGCTTTCACCTTATGTAATTCCAATTCGCGGCACGCTTTAGGGAAAAACGCTTTTAGCGCTTCTGTCGCTAACCCTTTACCCCAATACGCCTTATCAAAAATAAAACCTAATTCGGGTTCGGAATCGAGATGGGAAATGAATACATGCCCCATATAGTCACGGCTCGTACTCTCAAGTACCGCCATACTATAAATATTTTCGTCATCCAGTATTTTCTCAAACAACTGTTTGGCAGACGCTACTGTATGAGGACCATTCATTTCGGCACGGTTTTTCGCGCAGCAATTAAGCATAACGAATTCTAGTTGCAACGACTCATTGTAGGGTAGAAGAAGCATTCTTCTGGTTACTATGGCCACATCTGTTCCTTGATTACAGCAAACTTAATTAATCCGCATATCACAAGCTAAGCGAAGCTGAGCCTGCCAAGTGACTGCGGGAGATAACGCCTTGTAAAGAAGCCGAAAGTTAAACCAACTGATTGGAAAGGATATTGATCTGGATTGTTTTTTATTAAGTGTTATTAGGATTTTATAAATTTTGTGACATTGACGGTTTTACCATCGAAAATAAGAAAGACCCCGACACGAATGTATCGGGGTCATGGTCTTACTCGCAGCAGTCCGGCTACTAAATAGTGCTCCATGCATCATCCATAATAGTGGCTGATTCCGTCAGCTCAGTCCTTACGTCGCCGTCCTAGCGGTGTCCTTATCATCCTGATAGCTAACATTCCCCGTTAGCGCACATCACTTGTTCCTTGAGCGGTGTCCCTTGCATCTTCCTGATGCTGTCCATAACCTCAATCCTATGAGGGGTCCATTGTCTATCCTTAGTCATCAACATCCTATTGATGATTGTTTCCTTACAATGTCCTGCGCTCCATGCTTGATCAAGCATCCTGATTAACCAAATCGTCTTCCTGACGATAACCAAATCCTTGGTGCTTTCCTGTTCCGTGTCTGCTTCCTGCTGACAAGGTTAAATTTACGCTTTTCCTTAGCTTTCACAATCTACCCTAAAACAATTTTTTTTATTCGCAACGGTTAATAAAATGTTAAATCATTAATTATCAAAAGCTTACATTGAATCCCTTCTGTAAAACTGATGACGAAATCGTTTTCTCTTACACGCTATGTAAGAGATCTCTCACAACCCACTACCGAAATTGCTATTCGCTAAATCCCACCTCTCAAAGTATGATGACAACTATATCGTTATTAAGGATTGAAAATGTTAACTCAAGACGTCACGAAAGAGCTGGAAGCTGTGATGGAGCAGCTGCAACGAGAAGGGAAAGAGCCAACGGTTGCACTAGTGAAAGCACGTATGAAGACACCAGTCCCAATGCCTGCACTCATTACTGTTATCAAAAGCTGGAAGAGCGCGAATCACGTCCCAAAAGTAGAAGTCACTGCGCCACTATCGAAAGAAGAAGATCGCCTGACGGCACTTGAAAACACAGTCGCAAAATTAACCGCTCGTATTGAAGAGCTAGAAGCAAAACTGGGTGAGAAATAAGAATGAAGTTATGGGTAGATGCAGACGCTTGTCCTAAAGTGATCCGTGAGACCATCGTGCGTGCCGCAGAACGAACCGGTGTAGAGTGCACCTTTGTCGCTAATCACGTTGTACCAGTGCCAAAAAGAGCCAACATTCACTCACTTCAAGTCCCTGCAGGTTTTGATATTGCTGACAACGAAATTGTTCGTCGTGTGGAGCCAAATGATTTGGTCATCACATCCGATATCCCACTTGCCGATGAAGTCATCACTAAAGGCGCTCTAGCGTTGAGCTCTCGTGGCGAGCTTTACACCAAAGACACCATCAAAGCGCGTCTTAATATTCGTGACTTTATGGAAACCATGCGCTCAAGCGGTATTCAAACTGGCGGGCCTGCGGCACTTTCGCAAACCGAACGCCGCGAGTTTGCAAACCATCTGGATAGAATCCTCGCGAAGCGATAAAGGCCTTTCTTTCAAGTATTGAAATGATCCATCAATGAAATAAGACTCAACAGAGTTCGTACTTCAAACATGCAAAAAAGCCTGCGAATATCGCAGGCTTTTTTGGGAGCTGTGTGAGGTGCTCTAAGTATTACGGTGTGTAATACGTTGCAGCGCCCGGGCCGACTGGTAGACCAAATACGAATACCCATAGGTAGAACAGCAGACTCCAACCTACGATAAAGCAGATTGAGTAAGGCAGCATGGTCGCGATCAGCGTACCGATACCTAGATTCTTCATGTAGCGAGTCGCTACCGCCAAAATCAAACCAAAGTAGCTCATCATCGGTGTGATGATGTTCGTGGTTGAATCACCGATACGGTAAGCCGCTTGAATGGTTTCTGGAGCATAACCCACTAGCATTAGCATTGGCACGAAGATAGGAGCTGTCACGGCCCACTGCGCCGATGCAGAACCGATCATCAGGTTAATGAAGCCACACATCAGAATGAATGCGAAGAACAACATAGGGCCAGTCAGACCGATGCTTTGCAGGAAGTCAGCACCTGCAACGGCAAATACTTGGCCAAAGTTCGTCCACTTAAAGAAAGCAACAAACTGCGCAGCGAAGAACACCAACACGATGTACATGCCCATCGAAGACATTGATTTAGACATCGCATCGATAACATCACGGTCGGTTTTCATCGTGCCAACGACTTTACCGTATACAAAGCCAGGGATAGCAAAGAATACGAAGATGAAAGCGACGATACTTTTCAGGAATGGGGATCCTGCAACAGTGCCAGCGTCTGAACGTAGAATGCCGTCTTCTGGAACAATCGTCCAAGCCAACAAAGCAGACACAACCAACACAGCAAGACCAGCAACTTTCAGACCTTTCTTCTCAAGGTCAGTTAGGTTGCCCATTTTGTCGTTAGACAAATCTTCAGCCGCTTCTTCCTCGTTGTACTTGCCAAGTTTCGGCTCAACGATTTTCTCTGTAACGAATGCACCCATACCCGCGATGAAGAACGTCGACACAAACATGAAGTACCAGTTTACTTCTGGTCCAACAGTGTAAGTCGGGTCAATCATTTGAGCTGCTGTCTCAGTAATACCTGAAAGCAGTGGGTCAACCGTACCAATTAGAAGGTTTGCTGAGTAACCGCCCGATACACCAGCAAATGCTGCCGCAAGACCAGCAAGAGGATGACGACCAAGGGAATGGAAAAGCATTGCAGCAAGTGGGATAAGAACCACGTAGCCAAGCTCAGAAGCGGTGTTTGAAATGATACCAGCAAAAACAACCGTAACCGTCACCATACGTTGTGACGCGCCCATTACTAGGCCACGCATTGCTGCTGAAAGTAGGCCCGAGTATTCCGCAATTGCAACACCAAGCATCGCAACCAATACCGTGCCTAACGGTGCGAAACCAACAAAGTTTTTCACTAGATTGGTAACAATAAGCTCTAGACCGTCAGCGTTAAGTAAGCTGACCACTTGAATCATGCCGTCTGCAGCACGACCTTTTGCTCCCTCAGGACGAGGATCGACAACCGATACTTCGAAGTAACCAGCTATACCCGACATCACCAAAATGGCTAAGCAGAAAATGGCAAATAGTGTGATCGGGTGGGGCAACAGGTTCCCCAAATATTCGACAGTATCCAAAAAGCGCGTAAACAACGGCTTCTTAGGTGAGTTTTGTTTAATTGAAGCAGATGAACTCATCTGTTCCCTCCTTGTTTTTATTCCTGTGCAATTGTGAAAAAAATGTCACAAAGCGAGCGAAGGGTACTTGAGTAAAGAGTCAATTAAAAGCCAAAAACGTTACAAATTGTAAATCAATGGCAAATTTATAACCAGTTATTTGCATAAATGTAGATATTTCATCCATATAAAACAAATTAACCAACATTATAAATTAAACAAAGATATAACCATTAGATATGCAGGAATGCCTAATCCCTATATAAAGTCGAATGCAAAGATAGTGTGTGGTGTAAGCTCAAAGAGCCGAGCAGTCTGGCAAACGTTCAATTTTGACTTGAATAACGATGAAGTCGTGCCAGTAAAAACCATGCCAAGCACGAGCGAATAAACGTTGGCACTTGGCGAGTATTAGGTGGGCGTGTAGATTCATAGCTGCTGAGGCAATCATCCGTTGTCATGGACGAAAATACCTTCAATTTCGCTACACACCCCTTTGTTGTTCGTTTCTACTGTTATTTTTGTACAGCTTTGAACCTCGGATTTGTCTTACAAATAACGTACAAGCGCCCTCTTCTTTTCACTATCTGACAGTCAGGATGACGGCTCTTCGCGCTTTTAAGTGATTTCACAACTTTCATGACTTATTCCTTCTCACTAGTAAATTGACCAAAACGACGGTTGAAGTTAGCAATACGCCCTTCCGCTTGAACCACTCGTTGCTTACCTGTGTAAAACGGATGAGAAGACGACGACACATCCAATGTGAAGTACGGGTATGTTTTTCCGTCTTTCCACTCAATGGTGCGATCGGTTTTCAATGTTGAGCCGACAACAAAGTATTCATCCACACTTGTGTCATGAAACACCACTGGACGATAGTCAGGATGGATTCCTGGTTTCATTTCAATTTCCTTCAAATAAAATTGTTATGTTATAACATTTTAATTAATAATCATTCCCAATAAGAAATGCAAGAGAAATTTGTGATACTTTTTCACTTAAATGAATCTTGAAGAAATTTGCTATGTATTCGATTGAGCCGATTGGCATCATTGAAACCCCTTACAAAGAGAAGTTTGCCGTCCCTCGCCAACCGCGCCTAGTTCCAGCCGCTAAAGCGCGAGTAAAGCTGTTAGGCGAGGCAAATAGCCCAGAAGCGGTGCGCGGATTAGAACAGTTCTCTCACGTCTGGTTATTGTTTCTGTTTGACCAAAATTTGGAGGCAGGATGGAAACCAACCGTACGGCCTCCTCGTTTGGGTGGAAATGAGCGTATTGGCGTGTTTGCTTCGCGCTCTACCTTTCGACCAAATGGCATTGGAATGTCGGCAGTCGAAGTGAAAGGCATCACGAAGAAAGGTGATCAAATATATGTTGATCTTGGCAGTGTTGATTTGGTCGATGGCACACCGATTGTCGACATCAAACCTTATATTTCTTACTCAGATGCCATTACTGAAGCGATTAGCGGCTACGCTGGTGAAGAGCCTGAAAAATCGAACGTCACCTTTTCGTCTCAAGCATTGGCGATGCTAGCAAAGCGATCCGATACTCAATATGTACAATCGGTGATCGAACAAGTTCTGGCGCAGGATCCACGTCCTGCATACAAGAAGAACAAACCGGACACCAAGGAATATGCGGTAAATTTGTTCGATCTGAACGTTAAGTTCAGCGTGAATAGCAACTTAATAACGGTTACGGCGATTGAAAGCTTTTGACAAAGCCAATTGGCTGATATTATAGACGGCTAACAATTTTCCCTTCTTGGGACCTTCATACTCCTGTCCATTCAGGCTTGAGTAACTAACTTTAATAAACGGATAAATTTAATGCGTACCAGTAATTATCTTCTTTCTACTCTGAAGGAGACTCCAAACGACGCAGAAGTAGTGAGCCACCAGCTCATGCTACGTGCAGGTATGATCCGTAAGCTGGCTTCAGGTCTTTACACCTGGCTGCCTACTGGTCTACGTGTGCTGCGTAAAGTCGAAAACATCGTTCGTCAAGAAATCGACAATGCAGGTGCAGTCGAAACTTTGATGCCCGTTGTTCAGCCGTTTGAACTATGGGAAGAGACAGGCCGCAGCGAGAAGATGGGTCCTGAGCTACTTCGCTTTACTGACCGTCATGTTCGTCCGTTTGTACTTAGCCCAACAGCTGAAGAAGTGATCACTAGCCTTGTGCGTAATGAAGTGAGCTCTTACAAACAGCTTCCGCTAAACCTGTACCAAATCCAAACTAAATTCCGTGACGAACGTCGTCCACGTTTCGGCGTAATGCGTGCTCGCGAATTCTGCATGATGGATGCATACAGCTTCGACATCGACAAAGCAGGTCTAGAGAAATCTTACCAAGCAATGCACGATGCTTACTGTAAAGCATTTGACCGTATGGGTCTTGAGTACCGTCCAGTACTTGCGGACTCAGGCGCTATCGGTGGTAGCGGCTCTCAAGAGTTCCACGTACTTGCAGACAGCGGCGAAGACCTAATTGCATTCTCTACTGAGTCTGATTACGCAGCGAACATCGAAAAAGCAGAAGCGTTAGCGCCTGCGGTAGAACGCGCAGAACCAACTCAAGAAATGACACTAGTTGATACTCCAAACGCGAAAACAATCGCAGAGTTGGTTGAGCAACACGGTCTACCTATCGAGAAAACCGTTAAAACGCTATTTGTTAAGGCGTCTGACGAAATCGATGCACCAATCATTGCGTTGATCGTTCGTGGTGACCACGAGCTAAACGAAGTGAAAGCAGAAAACCTACCTCAAGTGGCTTCTCCACTAGAGATGGCATCAGAAGAAGAAATTCGTGAACTGATCGGTGCTGGCCCTGGTTCTCTTGGCCCTGTAGGCCTTGAACTGCCATTCATCGTTGACCGCAGCGTAGCAGTCATGAGCGACTTTGGCGCTGGCGCAAACATCGACGGTAAACACTACTTCGGTATTAACTGGGGTCGTGACGTTGAACTGGGTCAAGTAGAAGATCTACGTAACGTAGTAGAAGGCGATCCAAGCCCATGTGGTAAAGGTACGCTAATGCTGAAACGTGGTATCGAAGTTGGCCATATCTTCCAACTTGGTAACGTTTACTCAGAAGCAATGAACTGTAGCGTTCTTGGCCCTGACGGTAAAAACGTAATCCTAGAGATGGGCTGTTACGGCATCGGTGTATCGCGTGTTGTTGCTTCTGCGATTGAACAGAACCACGACAAATACGGCATCATTTGGCCAGACGCAATTGCACCTTTCCAAGTAGCAATCGTGCCAATGAACATGCACAAATCTGAGCGCGTAAAAGAAGCAGCAGAGAAACTATACGCGGAACTAACTGCTATGGGCATCGAAGTTCTATTTGATGACCGTAAAGAACGTCCAGGTGTGATGTTCTCTGACATCGAGTTGATCGGTATCCCTCACACTATCGTGATTGGCGATCGCAGCATGGATGAAGGTAACTTCGAATACAAAAACCGTCGTACTGGAGAGAAAACTCCAGTAGCGATGGCGGATATTGTTGAGCACGTTAAATCTCAACTTAAATAAACGCCTAAAAGGTTTCGATTAAATAAAAGGGTTGGCTTCGGTCAACCCTTTTCTATTGTCCTCAGAAATGACACTGACCCTAATTTCTTTACTATTCATTTCGTTAATCTTTGGTTCAGCTTGTTGTTTGTACACTGATCTCAACATTTACAGGAGGTCAGTTATGGATTTAAAAAGTCTTCTAAACCAAGCGCTCAACTCTGATTTACTCAAACAAGGTGCTGACGCCCTAGGTAAGCAAACTCAAAACATCAAATCATCATCCAGCTCTAGCCAGTTCAAAACGCTCGGCGCAGGAGCCATCGGTGGCGGATTGATTGGCATGCTTATGGGCTCAAAGAAAAGCAAAAAGATGGCGAAGAAAATGGGTTCTGGCGCGCTTAAAGTCGGTGGAGCGGCAGCACTCGGTGCACTTGCCTACAAAGTGTATAACGATTGGCAAGCTAAGCAGAGTGATCAAGGCGTCCATGAACCCTTCGATCCACAAGATAGCAAACACAGCGTATTAATTTTAAAAGCCATGATTGGTGCAGCCAAAGCCGATGGTCATGTCGATGATGTGGAAATGGCCCGAATTGAACAAGCCCTTACAGAAATGGGGGCAGATGAACACGTTCGTCAGTTGGTTCAGCAAGAGTTGCATAAGCCACTTGATCCAGTAGAAATTGCAAGCCAAGCGTCGACACCACAGCAAGCTTCTGAGATCTATTTAGCGTCACTCATTGTTGCCGACGAACAAAACTTCATGGAAAAAGCTTACTTACAAGAACTGGCTAAGCAGCTTCAGCTTTCTCCGGAAGTGACGTATCAATTAGAAGCGCAGATGCAGTGATTAAAGCTTGTCCAAGATGCACCTCAACTTGAGCCAAAACAACTCTCAGCTTTGAGTTTCAAATCCGCTATGTGTATATTGAGATAAGTTATCATTTAGTGGAAAGAAAACATGCAAGTATACGGCTGTTGTGAATTAGTTCGTGAGCTTTATGCTCAAATTGGTAGCGGCGATCAAGCCTACATCCCTCAAGCAATTTCTTGTGCAGTGAAAGCGCTAAACGATGTTGCGGCGGATGAATCTTTGCCAAAAGAAGTACGTGAGAAAGCGGCGTTTGCGGCTGCAAACCTACTGATTTCAGATTTTGAGGACAAGTAATGAACTTAGCGAACTTTGAATCGATGGACCCAGTCATGCTGATGAGTATCGTCAACATGAAGCTACGTGACGACTTCGGCGGTGATCTGGATAAGCTGGTTGCTTTTTTTGATATAGACCGCGCAGCACTTGAAGCAAAATTGGCTACGGCAGGGTTTGATTTCTTAACCGAAGCAGGTCAGTTCCGTTAATCACGACGGCAACCCCAACGACAATAATGAAAGGGCTTGATGAATACATCAAGCCCTTTTCATTTAAGCTGTATCTTTGCTTGTTAACCGAATGATGCCCAGATCACCGTCGCAACTAATACAGGGCACACAAACTTCACATACGCAGGCCACAATTTACCAAACCAGCCTTGTGTGAATTCAGGGCAACCCTGCTCAAGCTCTTTAATTTTAGAGTTACGATTCCATACCCAACCACCAAACAAGCAGAACAGTAGTGCCGCAGTTGGCTGTAAATACTGAGTTGCAACCGTCGCAACCATGCCAAACAACGCGCCAAAGTTGTACACAATCACTACGCTGAACAGAGCAATAAGACCACCTAGCACCCAGCTAGTCGCACTGCGCTTAGTATTGAAACGTTCACTCACTAACGCCACCGGACACTCTAACATTGAGATGGAAGACGTCAGCGCCGCAATCGTCAGCAATAAGAAAAACACGATTGAGAACAGTTGGCCAAGTAAACCTAAACTATCAAACATCAGTGGCAATACGGTAAATACCAAGGTGTCTGAGCTCAATAGAGAACCGTCTTCAGCGTAGATTTGGACACCTTTTTGCATCGCAACAAACATCGCTGGCATCACCACTAGCCCTGCAATAAAGGCAACAGCCGTATCGACCAAGGTCACATTCATTGCCATCTTTGGAAGGTTCTCTTTCTTGCTCAAGTAAGAGCCGTAGATCAGCATTGAACAACCACCAATCGTCAGTGAGAAGAAGCCCTGCCCCATTGCAGCAAGAATTAGTTTACGGTCCCATACTTTCTCGAAATCAGGCACCAAGTAATGTTTCAGACCTTCCATCGCGCCGTTTTGCGTCATGATGTAAACAAACAGCAAACCGAATAACACGAACAACGCAGGCATTAGACGTGTTGACCATTTCTCGATGCCTTGTTTAACGCCACCTTGCACGATCAAAATGGTAAGTACATAAAATGTAATCGTACCGAACAAGTTGCGCTCTACACTAAAACCTTTTAACCATTGAGTCGCCGCTTCCATTCCCATGATGTCGGTAACCGCACCTAGCAAAAAGCAGATCAACCAACCGCCAACAATGGAATAAAACGCTAAGACTGCACTTGGTACACTCAAACCAATCCAGCCCACAATACCGCCAAGCTTTTTGCCAGTCGGGTGGTTGGTTAATGCACGCATGCTGTCTACTGGGTTGGCTTGACCATGACGACCAATCGCCATTTCAACCACCAGCATAGGAAAAGCAACGATCAGAATCATCACTAAGTAAACCAGCAAGAAGGCTCCACCACCATTACTTGCTGCTTGTGTTGGGAAGCCCCAAATATTACCCAGACCAACCGCAGCGCCGGCGGCTGCTAAGATGAATCCGAGACGAGAGCCAAAATGCTCGCGAGGCTGAGAAGAAGTTTGTTGTGTCATACCACTCACACAAAATATCAATGAACTAGCTAACTAGTACACTATAGCAATATTAACTAATCAACAAGAGCAAGCAGGTCAAATACTCGACAAACGATGCAAATGGCAGACATTCAGTTTGTAAATTTTTACATACATCTCATATTCATCATCCCGTCATCAAACCGTTATTTGCCATCAAATCGACTGTATCACCACGCAAAACCACTGATTCATTCATCGTGAAGTGAGCCGAAAAATAATGAGCTCGACTGTAAGAGGCGAATAGTTCCTCGTGATATTGTGTCGAAAAGCAGAATATTGTTCTTCGCTTTTTCCCCCTTATGTCTATTTATCAGCTAGTTATTACTCTGTTCTCATTTATATCCATGACTCAAGGAGAGGAAAATGAAGGTCACTCTACTTCACGGAGCGGTGGTAGCTGCACTCAGTGTTAGCTATCAAGCTCAAGCCTACAACTGTCAAAGCCTGCCTGATTGGGATAGCACTGCGATCTACACCTCAGGCACTCAAGTGAAAACTCAAGGTGCCGCCTATGAGGCCGCTTATTGGACACAAGGTAACGACCCCGTCACCAACTCAGGTTCATGGGAAGCGTGGAAGGCATTAGGTCAATGTGATGGCGGAAACAGTAATCTGTCGCCAACGGTGTCCTTCTCTTCTCCAACGAACAACGCGCAAATTCCTGAAGGCAGCGCCATTACTCTGTTAGCCAATGCGTCCGACGAGGACGGACAGGTCACACAAGTGGAGTTTTTAGCGGGTGACCAAACCGTTGCTATCGTCACCCAAGCGCCATTTGAGGCATCTTGGACCGCAGCCCAAGGCGTTTCTCAACTCACCGCGATTGCGACAGACAATGAAGGCGCAGTAACCTCCACAACGGTTGCTATCGTCGTTCAGCCTCAAGTAGAGCTGCCGCCACCTAGCATTACTCTCACTAGCCCAACAGGTACGGAAACACTGAGTGTGGGGGATAACCTAACCGTCACGGCTCAAGCTGATGACTTTGATGGCGTAGTTACTCAAGTTGAATTCTTTGTTAACAACCAATCCGTCGCCATTGATACCAGTGCACCTTACGAATACCAATGGACAGCGAGTGTTGGCACGCACTCATTTAAAGCTCAAGCGACAGATGACTCTAATCTCTCTACCATGAGTCAAGAAGTGGCGCTTGTCGTCGCGAATTCAGAAACAGGCAATGGTGGGTGTGCCGATGCTGTCCCTTACGTAGCAGGCACGCGTTATGAAGTAGGTGCTCTGGTTTCTAACCTTAACCAAAAATATCGTTGTGACGTTGCGGGTTGGTGTTCGTCCGATGCAACATGGGCCTACGAGCCAGGTGAAGGCCTGTACTGGAAAGATGCTTGGACTGGCCTAGGGGCGTGCTCAACACCGCCTCAAGTTACCATTACCGCCCCAACTGATGGACAAGTCGTGCTCGCAGGCAGCAACAACGAAATCACAGCCAACGCAAGCGACTCAGATGGCATGGTTACGCAAGTGGAGTTTTTCGCGAATAACGCTCTCTTAGGTGTCGTTACTCAAGCGCCATATTCCGTAACTTGGAACGCCACACTTATTGGCGCTAACCAGCTTAAAGCCGTTGCAACAGATAACGACAACAATACGTCAGAATCTGTTGTGAACGTAAATGTCAGTGATAAAGATTTAGTCATTTCCCTTACTTCGCCTAGCGCAGGTCAAACGGTTGGCTTAGGCAAAAATCTCACATTAAGCGCCGATGCAACATCTTTAACTTCAGACATTAAGCAAGTTGACTTTATGGTCAACGGCGCCGTTGTCGCCACTGATACGACTGTGCCTTATTCTGCGAACTGGACACCAGCCGCAATCGGACAGTTTACCGTAAGCGCTCAAGCCGTTGATCTTGCAGGAAGCACCGCATTATCTGACGCAGCAGCGGTGACAGTTGTAGAGCAGACAGAAAAACGTCATAAACTGATTGGTTACTGGCACAACTTCGTGAACGGTGCGGGCTGCCCAATTAGGCTGGCAGACATGGCTGATGCTTGGGATGTGATTGATATTGCCTTTGCTGAAAACGACCGAAACAGCGATGGCACAGTGCACTTCAACCTGTATTCTGGCGATATTTACAGTGATTGTCCTGCACTCGACCCAACGCAATTCAAACAAGATATGGCAGCATTGCAGGCGAAAGGTAAGAAGTTCGTTCTATCTCTTGGAGGTGCTGAAGGCACTATCACTCTAAACACTGACCAAGACGAAGCGAACTTTGTTTCTAGTCTAACTGGCCTTATCGCTGAATGGGGCTTTGATGGTCTCGATGTGGATTTAGAGAGTGGATCTAACCTAGTACACGGTTCACAAATTCAAGCTCGTCTTGGTCGTGCTTTGCTGCAAATTGAGCAAAACATGGGTGGCGATATGTACCTAACCATGGCTCCTGAACACCCTTATGTTCAAGGCGGTTACGTCGCTTACAGCGGAATTTGGGGAGCGTACATTCCAGTGATCAACGATACTCGCAGCACGCTCGACTTGCTTCATGTTCAGCTATACAACAACGGCGGTCTACCAAACCCGTACCTACCAGGTTCTGCACCAGAAGGATCTGTTGATATGATGGTCGCTCAATCTAAGATGCTTATCGAAGGTTTTGAACTAGCCGACGGCACTCAGTTTGCGCCATTGCGTGATGATCAAGTCGCGATCGGTTTACCTTCAGGCCCAAGCTCGGCAAACTCAGGTCAGGCTCCGACACAAAATATTCTCAACGCACTAGACTGTTTAACGAAAGGCACATCCTGTGGCACCGTTAAACCAGCGTTCAACTACCCGAATTATGCTGGCGTAATGACGTGGTCTATCAACTGGGATCAGCATGATGGCTTTAACTTCTCAAAACCTGTTGGTGATAAGTTAACTCAGATGAACGCGCAATAAGCGCCTTTAAGCCGGTTAGGTGCGTTTGGTCAAACCCTCGCAACTCGGCCAAAAGATGGAACCACTAAAACGAAAAGAGAGTGCCAAACGGCGCTCTCTTTCTTTGTATTTTTAGATGTTGTTTCTACGCGAAGCGATTCATCAAATGGTAAAGACTCGATAGTCTTTCAACTCAGGAATTTTCTTCAACAAATCGTCTTCTTGCCCTGCCATATTGTCCAGAGATTCACATAAGTCTTCCGCTTGTTGCTCCACCTCTTTCGAATGTTCAGCCAGACGCTGCTCAACTTTCGCACTTAATTCTGCCATGCTTTCAGAGAGTGCTGTTAGGTTTAAACCACCCTCTTCTTTCATTTTTTTCGATAAAGCATCGAACGCGCTAGCCAGAAACTCTTTATTAAAAATCTCCTGCGCTTTTTCAAAATCTTTCGTCCAGCCCTGCGTCATCGATTCAAAGCTGTCTGCAGGCAAAATAAAATCACCATCTTTGTAATAACGAGATTGCACATCAGCAAAGAAGTCTTTAACTGCAACTTTTACGTTATCAAACGCGCCCGGTGCATCCAAACTCGCTGCCACATCGTCAATGATGTCATTGGCAAGTTCCAAGCCATCACTCGCTAACTGCTTAGCTTGAGGGATATAGGCATTCATTTTTTCGCGATATGCTTCAATCGCGGCTTTCTGCTCCGCATCGAGTTCAATCAACTCACCTTTGATGAACAAGTTGTTGTCTTCGTCCACGACGGCTTTATCACCAGAAGTCTGGCGAATTTCCAAACTCTGTCCATCCATACGAACTTCATTATGGATGTCCACACGACATTGCGCTGCATAGCCTGTTGCACTAACCATCAGCAATGAAAGTGTAAAAAGTTTCTTCATGTCATTCTCTTATCTTCAAAATAACTTCTGTTAAACATAACACTCAGTTATACATTTGATGTCAGAACGCCGTCACGACTTCGTAACAAGTTGTTTTATCGCCAATTTTCATCTCAAACTCTTCACCTTCCTCTTTGCCAAGTAACGCTCGTCCCAATGGTGATTTCGCTGTTAAGACAAAGACTTCCTGATCTTGCCAAGCCACCGTTAGTCCACCAGAGCACGGACCGATGAAAAAGCGTTTTTCGATATTATTCTCATCGACGAGAACCACATACGCGCCTACACCTATTGGCGCATCCGTAAAGTCGCGAATAACCATTGAGCGATACTGACGCAATTCGTCCTCACTCTCTTGTAATCGCATTGCTTGGCCATGAGCAAGATAGGAAGCCTCTAATGCAAGCGTGTCGTACTTATGCTCGGGCACTGTTTCTTCGTCCGTTGCGGCATCGATGGCTCTTTGGGTGGAAGCGTGTGCAATTCGAAGTTTTTCTTCCAATTGATGAATGATGATTTGGATTAACTCAGCTTTGTTCATACTTTTTGAAGGCGCGCTCAGTAGGCAGGATATGTTAATGTACCCTAGTCTATCACCGAAGAAAGGTTTCCCTAACATGCAAAGTACCCAGTTACTACAAACGCTTCAATCCGTGTTTGGTTTTGACTCATTACGCCAAGGCCAACAACTAGTTATTGAATCGGTCATGGATGGTTACTCTGCAGCAGCAATATTCCCAACGGGCTCGGGTAAATCTCTTTGTTATCAACTCCCCGCCACCATGCTGCCAAACCTCACTTTAGTGATCTCGCCATTACTGGCACTAATGAAAGATCAGCTGAGCTTTTTGCAAAGCAAAGGGATCGCCGCCGCTTCTATCGATAGCAGCCAAAGCAGAGAAGAAGCGCAACGCGTAATGGTTGGAGTCAAAAACGGTGAAATCAAAATTTTGATGATTTCTGTCGAACGCCTCAAAAACGAGCGCTTTCGCGAGTTCATTCGTCAAGTGCCAATCTCTTTGATGGTAGTCGATGAAGCGCACTGTATCTCTGAGTGGGGACATAACTTCCGTCCGGATTACCTCAAGTTACCGCAATATCAGCGAGAACTGAATATTCCCCAAACCTTATTGCTGACCGCCACAGCAACGCCCGCCGTTATTGAGGACATGAAAAATAAATTCGATATTACGAGTGACCACATTACTGTAACTGGCTTTTACCGTTCGAACCTCGATATTTCAGTCATCCCTTGCGAAGAGTCCGAAAAGCAAACGCAACTCAACACGATTGTCGCCGCAGCCCCTAAACTGCCAACCATCGTTTACGTAACGCAACAGCAAACTGCAGAGCAAGTAGCTAAGTCATTGATCCACATTGGCGTTAACGCTCATGCGTATCATGCGGGAATGAAAAGTGAAGTTCGTGAGCAAATACAACAGCAATTTATGGCGGGCCAAATTGACTGCATTGTGGCCACGATTGCCTTTGGGATGGGTGTCGACAAATCAGATATTCGCCGTGTGATTCACTTTGATCTACCTAAATCCATTGAAAACTATGCACAAGAAATAGGTCGAGCAGGACGAGATGGACAAAGCTCTGAATGCACTCTGCTTGGCAATACTTCTGGTCTAACTGTATTAGAAAACTTTGTGTTTGGCGACACGCCTGAGCGCTCTTCGATTAGTTATGTATTGGGTCAAATCAAAGAGCACCAACCTCAGTGGGAAGTCGTGCCACTACGTTTGTCTCGCGAGAGCAATATCCGCCAGTTACCACTCAAGACGCTGTTGGTGTATTTAGAGCTTACGAAAGTGATCGAAGCTAAGTTTAGCTACTTTGCCGAATATCGATTCAAATTCCTACAAGATCAGCAATTTATCGTTAACCAATTCCAAGGAGAACGACGCGAGTTTGTAGAAGCCATTTTCACTTGTTCAACCAAAGCGAAAGTATGGTGCCAAGTCGATCTCGATGCTCTTTGGATGCACTATCACTCGGAACGTAGCCGCGTTGTCGCTGCACTGGATTACTTTCATCAGAATGGTTGGGTTGAACTGGAAAGCAAGCAGCTAACCGATGTGTATTCCGTCTTACCTGAGACACAGAATATCGAAGACATCACGCAGCATCTGTACGAGCTGTTCCAGTCTAAAGAGCGCAAAGACATCGACCGAATTCACGCCATGCTGGGGTTATTCCAATCGTCAGATTGTTTAAGTCATCAATTAGCCAGTTACTTTGCCGACCACAACGCCCCTGCTCACTGCGGTCATTGTTCTGTGTGTCGAGGACAGAGAGCGGTGTTCCCACCTCGGATTTACGATCAACCTGAACCAGCAGTCGCCTCCGCTTGGATTGCAGAGTTTGTCCAACTTTCCCCTTCTGCAATCAGTAACGAAGCCATCGCCCGATTCTTATGTGGCATCAGCACGCCGTTGATCAGCCAACTTAAAGCCTCAAAGCTATCTGGGTATGGTGCATTGGCTAATGTGTCCTTCGAACAGGTACTACAATTAGTTGAAAGTGTGCGGGAATAGATTAAAAGAAGCTGAGTTGGCGAGCTTGCTCTTCTGGCTTGAGCATAACGCTCAAGCCTAAGAGGCGAATTTCACGACCATTTTGACGCTTTAGAATGTCTTTTAGCAGCAACTTAAAGTCCTCAAGTTCTAACTGAGGATGAATATGTTCAATGGTAGTGAGCTGGAAGTCCGCGAACTTTACCTTAATGCCTTGCTTAATGATCGATTTATCTGGACTGGCACGCTCCAGTCGCTTTTCCAGTTCAGGATAAAGTTTCTCTTCGATCACTTGCCAGCACTCATCATAAGTAGAGATGTTTTGGCTAAACGTTCGCTCAACACCAACCGACTTTCTCTCACGCTCGACTACAACTTCTCGATCATCGATACCGTGACTGCGTTTCCACAATGATGCGCCTTGGCGACCGAATTGGCGTAACAGTTCTCGATAGTCGCTATTTTTAATGTCTTCACACAGATAAAAGCCCGCTTGATGTAACTTTTCTAGACTGACCTTACCAACTCCAGGGATTTTTTCTAGTGGTAGCTTATCAACCACTTCTTGAACTTTCTCAGGAGGAATAACAAACTGTCCATTGGGTTTGTTCATATCCGAAGCAACTTTAGCGAGAAACTTAATCGGCGCGATTCCAGCAGATGCCGTCAGGCCCAACTCGTTTCGAATATCATTACGGATAGACTCCGCAATCAGGGTTGCTGAGCCCCTGCAAGCTGTCGCATCGGTAACATCTAAGTAGGCCTCATCAAGAGAAAGAGGTTCAATTAAGGAAGTATAACGTTCGAAGATAGCTCGAATTTGCAGTGAGACTTGTTTGTAGACATGCATTCGACCGGGAACAACGAGCAAATGCGGGCAAAGCTGCAACGCACGAGCGGTAGGCATGGCACTACGTACGCCAAACTTGCGTGCTTCATAGTTACACGTGCTAATGACGCCGCGCTGTTTTTCATGCCCGCCAACCGCAAGCGCTATATCTCGATAATTTGGGTTATCTCGCATCTCGACGGCAGCATAAAAACAATCCATATCGACATGAATAATCTTTCTGATTCGCTCTGACATACCCGACAAAATACTGGTTAAAAATACAGTATAATTCAATTAACGAAGCAAGAAAATGAAAGATTAAAACCACCGCTCAAAGAACATATTGCCAAGTTTCTAAAGGGTTGAATTATCTTTTTTTATCGCGGTTCAATCACGCAACATTACATCGAGCTGATCCACAAGCTCAGCCCAATCAGCATCTTCTTCAATCGCTTGTTTTAAAAATGCGGCCTGAGAATGTGTCCAGAAACTCGCTTCGTGTAAAGGTGCTGATTCACGTTTATGTCGATGCGTATTGACGAAATCTTTAATTTCTTTGGAAGAGCTCCCTAACCCGAGCTGATTGAAAAGATCAGCCATGCCATGTTGATGTAATTCCATTGTGTCCTCCGACTCGAATGAACCTTTATTTGAGTATATACCTCACCCAATTATGCACCCGTGAAAGTACTAATATTTCACTCTCTATGTAGAAAACACGGCGCTTTGATACACGCAAAAAATAACCCAGCCGAAGCTGGGTTATAGAAAAATGATAAGCACTCTATGCTTGCGCGTTACGCTATACGGTCTTTTTCCCACGCAGCTAGCTTTTCAGCACGAGCAGCTTCGCGAGCTTCACGCTTCTTGCGCGCGTCACATGGCTCTGGGCAGTTACATACTTTCTCTATGCCGACTGCGCCAAGACCACCACAGCTGCCTTTCACTACTTTCTTCTGGAAGATGTAGCCAACGGCCATCGCTGCGATCACCGCAACAAACACTGCAAATGTAATTAGAAATGTACTCATAAGAACATGCTCACTTCTGATGTTATTTGTTCATGAATGGCTTGTATGCTTCCGAAGCCAGCTCTTTAAAACCATCTTCCGTTTTCACAATCATGAAAACAGGAATGTTATTTTCGTTCGCGATTTCCATGCCTTTTTCTTCGCCTAGCACCATAAGACCCGTTGCTAGACCGTCAGCAGTCATCGACGATTTATCCAATACTGTCACAGACACCACTTTATGATGGATTGGTTTGCCTGTTTGCGGATTGATAATGTGAGAGTATCGCACACCATTGCTCTCAAAGTAATTACGGTAGTCACCACTTGTTGCAATTGCCATGTCACCTGGTTCGATGATCTCTTGAATAGATCGCTCATCAACCGTTGGTTTCTCAATCGCGATTCGCCATGGCACACCTTCTCGGTTGATACCTTTCAAACGCATTTCGCCACCAACTTCGACCATGTAGTTTTTTATCCCTACCGATTGTAGGTAATCAGCAACCACATCAACCCCCCAACCTTTTGCAATCGTTGACAGGTCAACATACAAATTAGGAATGTCCTTTGACAGTTTATTGCCATCAACGGTCAGGTGGTGAATCCCAGTGTTTGCCTTACGAGCCGCTAACTCTTCATCAGAAGGCACTACGTCAGGGCGAGCTTCTGGGCCAAAGCCCCAAAGGTTAACCAGAGGACCAACCGTTACATCGAGCGCACCTAAAGTTAGGCCATTGAGACGAACCGCTTCTTTTACTACGGTTGCCGTTTGCGCTGACACTTCGAAAGGCTCACTTGTTTGATGCTGGTTAAAGCGACTCAGCTCTGAGTCTTCACGGTAAGTCGACATTTGATCGTTGACTTCTTCAAGCAGTCGATCGATTTCCGTTTGCAGAGCCTTCGGCGTCGGAATGCCGTCTTGCTCAATGTATTTAATGTTGTAAGAAGTCCCCATTGTAGGACCGCTTAGATGAATTTGATCAGCAGGCTGTTCACAACCAGCCAAAATCAATAGAGAAGCGAATGCAACAAGCCACTTTTTCACTTGTTTACTCCCATTGTTGTTGAATTGATATGGGAAATAGGACTATGTCCGTCAATCCAATTTCCTATAGCAACTGTTGAATATGGTTTTGTATTTCAGAAAAAAATAATGGCTAGCCCTTAGAGAGCTAGCCATAAATACAATCACTTGGAGGGATTAACCACCGAAGTCATCTAGTAGGATGTTCTCATCCTCTACACCTAGGTCTTTCAGCATGCCGATAACAGCCGCGTTCATCATAGGTGGACCACACATGTAGTACTCACAGTCTTCTGGAGCTTCGTGATCACGTAAGTAGTTCTCGTAAAGAACGTTGTGAATGAAGCCTGTGTAACCATCCCAGTTATCTTCTGGAAGTGGATCTGACAGTGCACAGTGCCATACGAAGTTGTCGTTCTCAGCCGCTAGGCCATCGAAGTCTTCAACGTAGAACATTTCACGTTTAGAACGTGCACCGTACCAGAATGACATCTTGCGCTTAGAGTGCAGACGTTTTAGCTGGTCGAAGATATGAGAACGCATTGGAGCCATACCTGCACCACCACCAATGAATACCATTTCTGCGTCAGTGTCTTTCGCGAAGAACTCACCAAATGGGCCAGAGATAGTACACTTGTCGCCTTCTTTCAAAGACCAGATGTACGAAGACATGATGCCCGGTGGTACGTCTGGGTTGTTCGGCGGCGGAGTTGCGATACGAACGTTAAGCATGATGATACCGTGCTCTTCAGGGTAGTTAGCCATTGAGTATGCACGAATTGTTTCTTCATTAACTTTAGACTCGTAACGGAAAAGATTGAACTTCTCCCAGTCCTCACGGTATTCCTGAGGAATATCGTAGTCCGCGTATTTAACGTGGTGAGCTGGCGCTTCAATCTGGATGTAACCACCAGCACGGAAAGGTACTGATTCGCCATCTGGAATTTGTAGCTTAAGCTCTTTGATGAATGTCGCTTTGTTATCGTTAGAGATAACCGTACATTCCCACTTCTTAACGCCGAAGATTTCTTCTGGTAGTTCGATGTCCATGTCAGTTTTCACTGCCACCTGACACGCTAGACGCTCACCTTCACGAGCTTCACCTTTAGTGATGTGATCAAGCTCAGTTGGTAGGATGTCGCCACCGCCAGATTTAACTTTTACGCGACACTGACCACAAGAGCCACCGCCACCACAAGCAGAAGATACGAATACGCCAGCACCAGCTAGAGCACTCAGTAGCTTACCGCCTGGTTGTGTAACGATCGCTTTATCAGCGTCACCGTTCACAGAAATTGTAATGTCACCTGTTGGTACAAGCTTAGACTTAGCGAAAAGAATCACTAGTACTAGCGCAAGTACGATCAGAGTAAACATCACTACACCAAGAATAATGTCCATTGACTATTCCTTAATTGTTGCGGTTTACCCGACTTACAGTTGAACACCAGAGAAAGACATAAAGCCTAACGCCATAAGACCTACAGTGATGAATGTGATACCAAGACCACGTAGACCTGGAGGTACGTCAGAGTACTTCATCTTCTCACGGATACCTGCAAGAGCAACGATTGCTAGCATCCAACCCACACCAGAACCGAAACCGTAAACAACAGATTCAGCAAAGTTGTAGTCACGTTGTACCATGAAAGATACACCACCGAAGATCGCACAGTTTACTGTGATCAACGGTAGGAAGATGCCTAGCGCGTTGTACAAAGGTGGGAAGAAACGGTCAAGAACCATCTCTAGGATCTGTACAAGTGCTGCAATTACACCGATAAAGGTGATGAAGTTTAGGAAGCTAAGGTCCACGCCCTCAACTAACGCATTTTCTTTCAGAACTAGGTTGTAAACTAGGTTGTTCACAGGAACAGCGATAGTCAAAACTACCACAACTGCAACACCTAGACCGAAAGAGGTCTTAACTTTCTTAGATACGGCAAGGAAAGTACACATACCTAGGAAGAAAGACAGTGCCATGTTCTCGATGAAAATCGATTTAACTAACAGACTGATGTAATGTTCCATGACGCCCTTACTCCTTCGCTTCTACTTGTTCTGGTTTAAACACACGGATTACCCAGATCAGGAAGCCGATTAGGAAGAATGCAGATGGTGCTAGTAGCATTAGACCGTTAGGCTGGTACCAACCACCGTTGCTCACTAGAGGTAGTACTTCCATACCAAATAGTTTGCCTGAGCCGAATAGCTCACGGAAGAAACCAACAGTGATAAGAACGAAACCGTAACCTAGACCGTTACCAATACCGTCGATTAGAGAAGGTACTGGCGCAGACTTCATTGCGAATGCTTCAGCACGACCCATTACGATACAGTTGGTGATGATCAGGCCAACGAATACTGATAGCTGTTTAGAGATATCGTATAGGTAAGCTTTTAGCACCTGGTCTACCACGATTACTAGAGATGCGATGATCGCCATTTGAACGATGATACGCACACTGTTAGGAATGTGGTTACGGATCAGAGAAACAGAGAAGTTAGACAGAGCAGTTACGAATGTTACCGCTAGTGTCATTACAAACGCCGTTTCTAGTTTAGTTGTTACTGCAAGAGCAGAACATACACCAAGAACTTGTAGCGCGATCGGGTTGTTATCCAACACCGGCGCCATAATGCTCTTTTTAATGTTTTGTGCGCTAGACATTAGTTCAGACCTCCGTCACGAACTTTTGCTAGGAAAGGACCAAAGCCCATGTCACCTAACCAGAAGTCGAATGTACCTTGAACACCGTTACCAGTTAGTGTCGCACCAGATAGGCCATCAACGCCGTGTTCAGAACCTGCTGGCGCACCACCTTTAACAACCTTGATTGCTGGTTTGTGGTTTTCGTCGAACAGTTTCTTACCAACCCATTGAGCACGCCATGATGGGTTCTCAACTTCACCACCAAGTCCAGGAGTTTCACCTTGCTCGTAGTAAGTGATACCAGACACAGTGTTACCGTCAGTTTCAACTGCAACGAATGCGTACATCATCGACCATAGACCGTTACCGTGAACCGGGATGATAACTTTAGAAACGTCATCACTGTTTTTCACTAGGTATACGATACCCGTGTTAGCACGACGAATGATCTTAGCTTTGTCTTGCTCAGCTGTAAGCTTAATAGACGTCGCGTTGTCTTTCGCTGCTTTACGTTGATCGTAGTTAGCTGCTTTAGAACCATCAGCCGCTTCTTCAACGAATTCGCCTGTTGCGAAATCAACCAAGCGAGGCTCGATGTATTCAGCATATAGCTCAGGTACTTTCTTACCATTTGCTTCAATGCCAGCAACTTCAACAATCTTTGATTGTTTATCTAGGACAGCGTTAGCTTTTTGCTTATCACGCAGACCTACTGCTGCTGTTGATACGATGATTGAACAAACAAGGCTCAACCCGATAACAACACCCAGCGTCTTTTTAATGCTGTCGTTATTACTTGCCATAGCGTGCTAGTCTCCGCTTGATGTTCTTCTCAATTACTACATGGTCGAACAGAGGTGCGAATAGGTTCGCGAATAGAATCGCCAGCATCATACCTTCTGGGTACGCTGGGTTAACTACACGGATCATCACACACATTGCACCGATTAGGATGCCGTACCACCATTTACCTTTGTTAGTAAATGAAGCTGATACTGGGTCTGTAGCCATGAAGAACATACCGAATGCAAAACCACCTAGAACTAGGTGCCAGTGCCATGGCATGTTGAACATTGGGTTGGTGTCAGAACCGACCACGTTAAACAGTGTCGATACCGCAATCATACCAATCATTACACCCGCAATGATGCGCCATGAAGCGATTCGCATGTAAACGATCATCGCTGCACCGATCATTAGAGCAAGAGTCGATACTTCACCAATTGAACCAGGGATGTTGCCGATGAAAGCATCCATCCAAGTGATAGGAGCGCCAGTGATGTTGTTGATCAACGCGCCGCTACCGCCGTGAGCCCATTGGCTAAGAGCAGTTGCACCAGAGAAGCCGTCAGCTGCAGTCCAAACTACGTCACCCGAGATTTGCGCTGGGTAAGCAAAGAATAGGAAAGCACGACCTGCAAGTGCAGGGTTAAGGAAGTTGCGACCTGTACCACCGAAGATCTCTTTAGCAACAACAACACCAAATGTGATACCTAGTGCCGCTTGCCATAGAGGTAGCGTTGGTGGAACGATAAGTGCGAACAGAATAGAAGTTACAAAGAAACCTTCGTTAACTTCGTGCTTACGCACCATACAGAAAAGCACTTCCCAGAAACCACCAACAAGGAATACTGTTGCGTAGATTGGTAGGAAGTACGTCGCACCTAGTAGCATCTTACTGCCGACGCCTGCATCAGCAGAAATCGATCCGCCTAGCATTTCAGTCAGCCAGTAGTGCCAGTTACCTGCGATAACTGTCGCTAGTTGATCACCAGCGTACATGTGGTTTAGAGCTGCAATAGCTTGGCCACCTGCGTTGTACATACCCCAGAACATTGCTGGGAATACCGCAAACCAAACCATGATCATGATACGTTTTAGGTCAACGCTATCACGAACGTGTGAGCTTTTCTTTGTTACTAGACCTGGCGTGTAGAAAACTGTAGCGACAGCTTCGTACAGGGCAAACCATTTTTCATGTTTACCACCAGGCTCAAAGTGATGCTCGATGTCTTCAAGAAACTTTTTAAGAGCCATGGAAATTACCCTTCCTTCTCGATCTTATCTAGGCATTCACGAAGTAGTTGACCGTACTCGTACTTACCAGGACAAACAAAGGTACACAATGCCAAATCTTCTTCGTCTAGCTCTAGAGCGCCCAGTGCTTGAGCACTGTCACTATCGCCCGCGCATAGATCGCGAAGTAGCAAAGTAGGTTCCATATCTAATGGCATTACGCGTTCGTAGCTGCCGATTGGAACCATTGAACGGTCACTACCATTAGTCGATGTTGTCATGTTGAACAACTGACCTTTGAATAGGTGACCAAGGAATGAGCGAGTTACTGAGAACTTGTTCTTACCAGGCATAGCCCAGCCGAGCAGTTCTTTTTCACGGCCTTCGCGTAATACAGAAACCTGCTGATGGTAACGGCCAAGGTACGCGTGTGGACCTGTAGCGTGAGTACCAGTTAGTACTGAGCCAGAGATCACACGAACTTCGCCAGGCATCAGTTCGCTATCTGTTAGGTCGTCAAGGCTAGCACCCATTACGGTACGAACCAGACGTGGGTTATTCACCACTGGGCCCGCTAGAGAGATAACACGGTCTGTGTATAGCTCACCTGTTAGGAACAGCTTACCGAACGCGATAACGTCTTGGTAGTTGATGCTCCAAGCCACGTTTTCTGCATTTACTGGGTATAGGAAATGCATGTGGGTGCCAGCAAGACCTGCTGGGTGAGGGCCATCGAAGACGTGTTCTTCTACGTTAGACTGAGAAGAGCGTGGCAAGCTAGTGCCAGATTTACATACGTAAACCTTGCCTTCTGTCAGGGCTGAAAGAATGTCTAGACCGGCAATGAATGCTTCTTGTTGTTCGTTAATGATCAACTCAGGCTTAGCTGCAAGAGGATTAGTATCCATTGCAGTTACGAAAATAGCCTTAGTAGCAGACTCGATTGCTGGAACCTTGCTAAACGGACGAGTACGTAAAGCGGTCCAAAGGCCAGATTCAACCAGTTGAGTCTTGATCACTTCGCGATCTAGACCAGATAGTTGAGCGGCTTCGAACTTATCGAATGTCACCTGCTCTTCACCTGCCACTTCAATCACTACAGATTGAAGGACACGTTTAGCGCCACGGTTAACTTCGATCACTTTACCGGCTGCTGGTGCAGTAAATTTCACGCCAGGGTTCTTCTTGTCTTCAAAAAGAATTTGCGCTTTTTTCACTTCATCACCAACGCGGACATGCATGGTAGGACGCATGCCAACGTACTCTTCGCCAAGCAAGGCGACTTTTTTGATGGTCTTACCATCATTAATCACCTGGGATGGAGTTCCTGCGATAGGAAGATCCAAGCCCTTCTTTATTGTAATCATACGCACTTGCACTACTTTTATCGGGAAAAAGATTCTTTTGATTGCGTAACTTTTAGACACGACATCAGTGTCCGGTTTTGATGTTGTTTAAAACACCAAAATCGCAACATCCTATTAAAAATCTCGTCACATGAAATATGAGAGATTTATCAGGTGCGGTAGTCTAGCATTTTTTAGGAACTTGATGCCATGACCAATCATCAGAATAGAGGGGTAATTTCGATAGAATCAGGTCTAAAAGGTCAAATATTAGTCATAACTTTGACCGAACGCACAAATGACATATTCCACACATACCTTATGGAAATAAAATATTCACAGCCTGAAATATGCTTTAATTTATATTCATTTGTTGAAACGCTGTTAACACATTTTTTAACCAACATTTGTGCCACATTTTTGTCCCACACAAAATGTAAAACAAAAAAAGATGGCCTGAGCCATCTTTCTAAAAACGTCTGGTTTGAAAGGGGTTAACGCCCTCCTCCCATACACATTGGACTGTCTGGTGCACCATTTTGCTCACGTTTCCACTCTTCCTCTGTGTAAGTATGGATCGCAAGCGCGTGAATATGATTATCTAGCTCATCGGCAAGAATTTGATGAACTTGACGGTGACGGCCAATCAATCTCTGACCGGCAAATAAGTCACTCACAACAATGACTTTAAAGTGACTTTCCGAGCCAGGCGGTACATTGTGCATGTAACTTTCGTTGATAACTTTTAAGTAGCTTGGTTGCAGCTCACTATGTAACTTCTTCTCTATGATTTCTTGGATCATATTCTTTCCTCAATGATGCAAATGCCATAAGTATATACCCAACTCCTAAAGAGGTGGAGACTTGATACTCTTCCCATTTTGCGACTTTGTTTCGCGTTAATACTGGCAAAGGTTCAGCCCATTCAGCACAGATGCGTTTAAAGCACGAGCCACAAGCTTGCCACTTTACGCTATTTCGGCGAGTTAAATAGAAAATTTGACAGCTTTTTGTATCTACGTAAGCCATCATTTGCGACAATAATCACTAGTTTATTGAATCAACCTACGTTTACTTATGAAAACCGAATTGAATCTTCACGGTAGAAGCCTCACGCTTCATCGTTTTCCTAAGCGTTCTAACGAAACGCTTCAAGCTTGGGATGCGGGTGATGAGTACCTGATCAATCACGTCGAAGAAATGGCGTTACCTGACCATCAAAACATCGTTGTTATCAATGATAACTTTGGTGCCCTCGCTTGCTGGTTTTCTGAAAAACATCATGTCACTTTTATGAGCGATTCTTTCGTCTCTCACAAAGGTGCTCAAAAAAATCTTGAAGACAATCAATGTAATAAAGTGGCATTTCTGACCACAATGGACAGTATTCCTGCGAATACAGATCTTGTGTTAGTCCAGCTACCTAGAAGTAATCGTCATCTTGTTTGGATCTTGAGCCAACTTCGCAAAGTGCTTCCAACCGCTTGCCCTGTGATTGCTGTAAACAAAGCCAAAGAAATCCATACATCTACATTAAAGTTGTTCGAAAAATATCTTGGAGAGACTAAAACGTCACTGGCGTGGAAAAAGCATCGACTGGTCTTTTCTCAGGCCAATGCAGAACCAAGAATTGAAGTAGATCCAATCACGGCTTGGGGTATCGAAGGTGAACACATTCAGCTTAAAAACCTGCCAAATGTCTATTCAGGAGAAAGCTTAGATTTAGGTGCGCGTTTTATGCTGCAACATATTCCTCAAGACGCCTCAATCAACCACATTATCGATTTGGGATGCGGTAACGGCGTCTTATCGGTAAAAGCAGGTCAACTCAATCCAAATGTAAGACTGACTTGCGTTGATGAAAGCTTCATGGCGCTTGAATCTGCCAAGCAGAACTTATTGGATAACTTAGGCGAAGGTCGCGACATTCAGTGCGTGGCCAATAACTGTTTGGATGGATTCAAACCTGACAGTTGCGATTTAATCATGTGTAACCCACCGTTCCATCAGCAACAAGCCATTACCGATCATATCGCATGGCAAATGTTCTGTGATGCAAAACAAATTTTGAACCAAAATGGCAAGTTACTCGTCATAGGAAACCGTCACCTCGGCTACGATGCCAAGTTGAAACGTCTGTTTGGCGATAAGAATGTGAAACTCATCGCTTCTAACAATAAGTTCGTGATTTTACAGGCAACAAAAAATCCTGCTAAATTAAGCGCAAAACAATAGAGCTCTCCGAGCAAAATGTTTACAAGGAACAATAAAATGAAAAAACTGTTACTCGCGGCTTCGGTTGCATTGCTTACTGCATGTTCAGCGCCACAACAACCGCAACTGAACCTAATGCCTGAAAGCACCTTGAGCACCAATCCTATCGTACAAGGCAAAACATACAGTTTGACCAGCAAAGACGTGCGCGCAGCGCAGTACGTAGCTTTGGTTGATAACGGTCGTTCAAACATTCTACCGCTTCATGCGAAGCAAAACTTACGCATTGCATTAGAAGAAGCTTTAGAGAAACAGTTCTCATCTCAAGGTTTCCACTCTGATTTAAACAGCAACAACGCGATTGAACTGAATGTTCAAGAAGCGTTAGTGAACGTCAAACATTCCGTGATGGAAAACCAAATGGATGCCAAAGTGATACTAGAGATCACAGCAGAAACACCACAAGGCAAATTGGTGAAAACCTACACAGGTACTGCAAAACGCTCTGGCACTTTAAGCGCTTCAGATTCTGATATTGAAGAAACACTGAATGATGTAGTGACGTTAACGCTTAAAGAGATTGCTAACGACCCAGAGCTTCGTCAATACATGCAGGAGCGTTTCTAATGTTACGCAAAGCGATTCTTTCTTTAGCATTACTTAGCTGCAGTGTTTGGGCAGGGCCAAAAGTGGCATTTGAAACAACGTTAGGTTCATTTACCGTCGAGCTGAATGAAGAAAAAGCGCCAATCACAGTGGCTAACTTTCTGAAATATATAGAAGACGGCAGCTACGAAGGTACGATTTTCCATCGTATTATCCCAGGATTCATGGCACAAGGTGGCGGCTTTAACCAAGACATGCAGATGGTAAAAACATACGCGCCAATCAAAAACGAAGGAAATAATGGTCTGAACAATGACCGCGCAACCATCGCAATGGCACGCACTAATGCACCAGACTCTGCAACTCGCCAATTCTTCGTCAACCTCGTCGACAATGACTTCCTAAACTATGGTGCTCGCCCACCGGGTTATGCGGTATTTGGTGAGGTGACTGAAGGATTCGACGTTATCGAAAAAATGGCACAGCAGCCAACCACTACAGTAGGTCGAATGCGTGATGTACCAGAGACGCAAATCGTCATTACTAAAGCAACGCTACTCAAATAACCAAATCCATAAGCCCTTTGAATATTCGAAGGGCTTTCTCGTTCCATGGCTTCATTTTATTGGATTGATTTATGTCTTCATTACCTTCCATCACTTGGTTGGAAACGGTAAAAAGTTACCTTGATAAGCGACTCATGTGGGTTTTCATGTTGGGCTGTTCTAGCGGCTTTCCATGGGTACTTATCGGCTCAAACATGTCTGGTTGGCTAAAAGACGCCGGCTTGACCCTTTCCTCAATCGGCTATTTTGGTAGTGTCTTTGCGGTCTATGCGATCAACTTTCTGTGGGCTCCCTTGGTCGACCGAGTGAAGTTACCGCTGTTGTATCCTCTGCTTGGACAAAGACGCAGTTGGATCTTTTTCTGTCAAAGCATTGTGCTGGTTGCCACATTATTCATTGCAGGGGTCAATCCTGCGGAAAATCTCATTTTCGCCTCTCTGCTCGCCTTGTGTATTGCAACGGCATCGGCAACACAAGACATCGCCATCGACGCTTTCCGAATTGATACTTTTCCAAAATCGGAAGAATCTAAGTTGCCACAAGCTTCGGCTATGGCAGTCATCGGATGGTGGACAGGCTACTCATTGCCGGGATACTTGGCGTTTGTTAACGCCGATACTATCGGCTGGAACGGAGTGTATTACGGTATGGCAGCTGTTGTCGTGGTACTCATGGTGTTCACTTTGTTAGTGGGCGAACCAGTCACACAACGTGAAAAGCTCCAATCCGAAGCGGAACAAAGACACAAAGAAGTCGTCGGTTCAAAACTTGTGGCGTGGTTTACGGTCACCGTTGTTGAGCCTTTCCTCGATTTCTTCAACCGCAATGGTGTTCGCGTCGCGATAACCCTGTTGCTGTTTGTCTTCTTATTTAAGATTGGCGAAGCATTCCTGGGCCGCATGTCGATTGCTTTCTACAAAGACATTGGCTTTAGCAACGAACAAATTGGCTACTACTCGAAGTTGATTGGATGGGGAGCCACCATCTTCTTTACTCTCGTTGGCAGTATGTTCAATGTGAAGTTTGGTATCGTGCGCGGTTTGATGATTGGCGGTATTGCTATGTCAGCGAGTAACTTGATGTTTGCTTGGATAGCATCTGTTGGCCCTAACGAGCATCTGTATTTAGCGACCATCATCGTTGATAATTTTACGACGGCATTTTCCACCGTAGCCTTTGTCTCGTTTCTGACTCTATTAACCGGGCAAGCGTTCTCTGCCACTCAATATGCATTGCTTGCGTCGCTAGGAAACTTTGGACGAACCACACTAGCGTCATTCAGCGGTGAATTGGTTGACTACCTAAATGACTGGAGCACGTTTTTCATTCTCACGGCCGTAATGGTGATCCCAAGCTTGATCATGTTGTATTCACTGCGTCATTACTTTACGGATCTTTTGGAAAAAGCGCGGCATAAGCATTAACGACCGCAAATTTGCGCAAAAGTAAGAATAATAAACCACCGCACAATACGGTGGTTTTTTTCTAAACAAAACGCGGCGTTTTAAGCTTATGGGTAAAGCCCTTTGCCGAACAAGTTGAAGATACGTGCAACACCTTGCGTGAAAATCATTGGCTCAGTGAGTACCGTTAAACACAAACAGTCTTCACCTTCCTGAGTAAAGGGGCTGTGTTTCACTGAGGCATCTCGTATCATCAAGTCGCCTTCTTCATACTGCCCGTCTTCATCGCTAAATCCACCATGCAGAACCAGTGTGGATTCCAACCCTCTGTGCGTGTGTTGTGGGATTTGTACATTTTCGCCGATGTACATCAGGCTCACTCGGGCATCTTCACCCAAATCAATTTGTGCACTGAAAACTTTCCCACCGTAGCTTCGCCACGATCCCACCAAATCAGAAAAGCGCACTAACGTTTTTGGAAGCTCGAAGCTTTTACCTGCGACATTGACGAAAGCTGTATCTTGAATCACCACATTGTCGTTCACAGGTTCTGCGTTAATAATGTCGTTAAACATGTCATCAAACTCAGGTGAATACTCTGATGGACTTTCACTCACTGTGTTTGCTTGACTTGCTTCTACTTGGTTTACATACGCTCGGCACTTTGAGCACGTCTCTAAATGTGTGGCGACCACAAGACCAGAAACCGCATCAATGCTGCCCGAAGCGTACGCTTCTAACAAGTTGTTATCTGGATGTTTGTTCATAGTTGCTCCGTATGCATTGAGTGCCTTAACTTTTCTACTGCGAGTCTTAACCGAGACTTCACCGTGCCTAGCGGTATGTCAAAAAGTTCCGCAACTTGCTGATGTGGCAGTTCTTCGAGATAAACCGCTTGCAATACGTCTCTCTGATTTTTAGGCAAAATATCAAGAAACTTCACCACCTGTTCCTTCAACATGTCTTGTTCTGGAGAATAATGGTCAACCAAATCTGGCGGATAATATTCCGATGGCCAAATGTCATCAGAATGGATGTGAAGCTCTTTACCCTTTTGTTTTCTGAGTAAGTCAAAACACAAGTTGCGGATAATCGTGTATATCCAAGTCGATAACGCACTCTTCTTTCCATCGTAAAGATGAGCTTTTTGCCAGACCGTTGCCATGGTTTCTTGAACCATCTCCATAGCAACTTGCTCATTACCAACGTGCTTGTAGGCAAACTGTTTTAGCTTGGGTGCATAAAAACGGAATACGAACGCAAAAGCCTCTCTATCTTTGGCTTTTACTTTATCCATGTAAGCGTTCCATTCATTTCGCCCCAATTTTTGTGGGCTATCACTCATCATAATCAGCCTTTACTATAGGGAGGCTCTCACCTCCCTTCTTCCTAATCGGTGATGTCATCAACGAGAAGATTGAAGCCACCATTGTTTCCGTCATCAATAGCAACCACTTGGTAGACAACACCATTCATTAAGTCTACTGGTAGCGAATCGATCGCGACCGCGTCAGGGTTGCCTGCGACGGTGACAGTTACGTAGTAAGTGCCTGCCGCAACATACAATCCTTTCGCACTTTCTTTATACGCAAAGTTTGTGATGGTTGGATCACTGCCCTCTATCCCTACTGACGTTGTGAGGTAGATATCAACCATCTCTGCTACTGGGTTGGCTGCCGCATGAGTCACGTTTAACGTCGCACTGGTTGCCACTGCGCGTCTCATGTCTTCAACAACCAGAGGTTCGATATCAATCGCTGGGCTAACAACACCGACAGCATAAACACTGTAATCCATTCCGCCCGCAACCTTTAATCCGTCAACATCGATAATAGGATTGGTTGTTGTACCATCCACGTAAACGTCAATATCGTAAGCACCAGCATCGAGACCCAAATAACCACGAATCTCTTTGAACGCTAAGTCAGCAAGAGGACCGAAGGCCGCGCCGTTAACGTTAACATCGACGATTGGCGCTCCATCGACAAGGTGTCCGACTCTTACTTCAGCTTGGCTGCCCATATCCTCGATTATAGAAGATCCTGAACCATCCAATACCAACAGCTTAACCGGTGACGTGCTATTTGAATCTCCGGTACCGATAGCAGCAATCGTCAAGTTTGAATTAGCAGCAAGAGATATTGTGCCCGAATCAAAAGCAACGCTATCCCCAACAGCAAGTCGAACTTGGTACTCACCAGCGGGGATGTTCCATACGTCTGTAGATGCTTTGTATGCAAGATTAATAAGCGGTGTTGCGCTAGCAAGATCTGCCCCTGGCTCCGTGACGTAGAGATCTACGGCAGGAACGCCAGACGCTGCATGAACAACTTGAACATCTAAACTATTGGCATCAGCCATTGAATCGGCGCTGCGAGTCACAACTAAAGGTTCTACTGGGTTTGGCGAACCATCGGCATCACCAATAACGAATACGTTGTAATTGAGGTCAGAATCGAGATCTAATTCTGTTTTAGGTATTACGGTCGCGGTTTCATCGCTTGGCAGTTGAACATCAACTTGAATTGAGTTGATGCCCTCACGTAACTTCATGTACCCAGAACCCATACCATAATCAACACCTTTCAATGATGGTTTATCGTTTATCCACACATTTGCAAGCGGCGCATCAGAAGACGCATGTACTGCTTGCAAATTGGAATACTCGATGGTGTCACTGTCGGAGCCACACGCAGACAGTCCTAATGCCGCCACCATAGTTAGCGCAGCTCTGCTAAATCCTTTCATATCCTTGCCTCTTTGTTTGTCGGGGCTTCTATGGCTTCTGTCAGAAATTGCAACGCAGGAATACAGTCCTCTGCGCCAACGAGCTGTTCGAACAGATTGCAGTCTAAAGGAAGTAATTCAAGCCAGCGCTGGGTAACCCAAGCTGAGTCGTCGTAAAAACGATGCTGGTAAAGGTTTCCAAGTTGCGGAAACTCTTCATAAATATGGGATAACTGCTGGCTTAAATAGAAAAAATCTGGTGAGTTGTCTGGATGTTGCCAATTGTCTAACCATTCGACTTCTGCATGGCGTAAACCGTCCGAGTCCGCACGAACTCGTTTGATAACAAAGCGTTTCTCACCAGCGACTGTAATACCAAGAAGACCATCACTGAGTGTTTCAAAATCAACGATCCTGACCAAAGTTCCGATAGATGAAACATTTCCCACGTCTTTAGGGTCACCCTCGCTTCCTACTAGGCAAACACCAAACCCCACATTTTTCAGACTACACTCTTTCACCATGCGCTTATATCTTGGTTCAAAAATACGCAGATTCATCTTGCCTTCGGGTAGTACAACCGAGGTGAGCGGGAATAACATGACTTCTTTCATTCAAACGTCCTCTTTGGTTCTCCAATTCATACGAACGCCTTATTACTCGGATCACTAACGATTTGTGTTGGTTAATCGACTGGCTTAAAAAGTCATAAAATCGCTCACGCAAACGATCTAAATCACATATTTACTGCAAGTTAATGCAACAAATAAAAAGTTCCGTAAATAAAGATAAGTTCGTGACATACCTCACTAAAAACGTTCATTTTTGCACCCTTTATCACTTTCATTTGCGATTTTTATCGCTATTATTCCCGCCAATTGGAAAGCGCAGCACAGATTGCGTGTTCTGAATCATTACAAACATAGAGAGTCCCCTTATGCGTAAATCACTTCTAGCTCTTAGCCTTCTAGCGGCTACATCAGCTCCAGTATTGGCTGCAGATTACTCTGACGGCGATATCCACAAAAACGATTACAAGTGGATGCAATTTAACCTAATGGGTGCATTCAATGAGAAAGGTTATGCTGAATCTTCTCATGATTACCTAGAGATGGAATTCGGCGGTCGCTCTGGTATTTTCGATCTTTACGGTTACGTTGACGTATTCAACCTAGCTTCTGACCCAGGCAGCGACAAAGCTGGCGGCGAAAAAATCTTCATGAAATTCGCACCACGTATGTCTTTAGACGCGCTAACTGGTAAAGACCTATCTTTTGGTCCTGTTCAAGAGCTATACGTTTCTACTCTAATGGAGTGGGGCGGTAACTCTGACGTTAACTCTCAAAAAATCGGTCTAGGTTCTGACGTGATGGTACCTTGGTTAGGCAAAATCGGCCTAAACCTATACGGTACTTACGATGGCAACAAGAAAGATTGGAACGGTTTCCAAGTTTCTACTAACTGGTTCAAACCATTCTTCTTCTTCGAGAACGGTTCATTCATTTCTTACCAAGGTTACATCGATTACCAATTCGGTATGGATGACGACAAAGGTAACAAGTTCAACACTACAGCGTCTAACGGCGGTGCAATGTTCAACGGTATCTACTGGCACTCTGACCGCTTTGCAGTTGGTTACGGTCTAAAACTTTACAAAGACGTGTACGGTTTCAAAGATGGCGAAGCTCTACCATGGGGTCACAAACCAGAATCTTCTGGTGCAGGTCACTACGTAGCAGTAACTTACAAGTTCTAATTGAACCGATAAGTTTCCTCAAAAAATGGCGCCAATTAGCGCCATTTTTATTTGCTTTCCTCTCTCCCCTCATTATCCTTGCAGCAAACCTTTTTACTGAGAGCGTTTGGTGAATATTCTCATTTTAGGTCCGGGGGCCATTGGCTCACTGTGGGCAACAAAATTTCAATTGGCAGGACACCAAGTATCAGTGTGGGGCAGAACGTCTGAGCCGCAACACTCCCTTACGCTTGATGACTCACCTGCAATGGAGTTTCCTAACCAACATATTCCCTCTTTACAACAAGCGGATTTGATTTTGGTCACGGTGAAAGCGTGGCAAGTGATCACTGCACTCAAACCTCTTATTGAGCACATTCATCGCGATGCCATTGTTATGCTTATGCACAATGGTATGGGTACGGCCGAGCAGGTAGAAGAGATGCTATCCGGAAATCCCGTCGTTATCGCAACCACAACCCATGGTGCTTATAAGCCGAATAAAGAACTCGTAATGCACACGGGGCAAGGCATCACTCAAGTTGGCGGCTTTAATGCATCTGGCGCTCAATGCCAGTTTTTGCAAGATGTTATGCAGCACGCTTTACCAGAAGTTGTTTGGAACCCAAACATCAATGCCGCATTGTGGACCAAACTCGCCATAAACTGTGCAATCAACCCGCTTACAGCATTGCATCAATGTAAAAATGGCGACCTCGCACACGGTGATTTTCAAGACACCTTGAAAAACATCACGAAAGAACTTGTCGAAGTGATGAATAAGGAAGACATTGCGACGCAGTTCGACGTGCTTTTCGAGACCATTATGCAAGTGGTGCGGGCAACGTCTGAGAACTATTCTTCAATGAGGCAAGATGTGTTTCATCAGCGCCCGACCGAAATTGATTTTATCACTGGGTACTTGCTAAAAGCGGCAGAGAAACATCGCATCAATACACCTGAGAATTTAGAACTTTACCAACGCATCAAACAAATAGAACAAAGCTGGACAGAAGAATGAGTAAGAAAATCTTAGTGCCGATCGCTCCGGGCACCGAAGAAATGGAAGCCGTCACCGTTATCGACTTGATGGTTCGAGCAGGCTATGACGTAACGGTCGCAAGCGCAGATTTCGATGGTTCACTGACTATGAAAGCCTCTCGCGGTGTAACACTGACCGCTGACTGCAAATTGGTCGATATTGCTGACGACGAATTTGATGCCATTGTATTATCTGGCGGCGTGGGCGGAGCAGAAACTTTCCGCGACAGTACCGTCATGATTGAAATCCTCAAACAGCACATGTACGAGGGTAAACTGGTGGCGGCAATTTGTGCAACTCCTGCTTTGGTTTTGCAACACCACAACCTGTACCCAGATGCGTTGATGACATGTCATCCAAGCTTCCAATCTCATATTCCTGAAGACAAATGGCGAGCTAAACGTGTCACCATGGATGTGAATCACAACCTACTGACAAGTCAGGGACCAGGAACTGCACTTGAGTTCGCAATGGAAATCATTATCAAACTTTCCGGTAAAGAGCATGGATGGATGGTCGCAGAACCGCTAGTCACTATCCCAACACTGCATTATCACGAATTTGGTGAAGAGTAATGTTTGACGTAAACGCTGTACGCGAACAGTTCCCGGCCCTAAATCAAGACGTAAACCAATCGCCTTTGGTTTACCTTGATAGCGCAGCAACAACACAAAAGCCACAGTGCGTGATCGATGTGATTAGCCGTTACTACAGTGTACAAAATGCTAACGTGCATCGTGGTAGCCACAGTTTGACAGCAAACGCGACTAGCCAGTTTGAAGCCGCTCGCGAAGCCGTAGCAACGTTTATTGGTGCAAACAGCTCTAAAGAAATCATTTGGACGCGAGGCGCAACCGAAGCACTTAACTTAATTGCACAAACTTACGCTCGCAGCACCTTACAACCGGGCGATGAAATCTTGATTAGCGAGATGGAACACCACGCCAACATCGTGCCGTGGCAGATTGTAGCCGAACAAACTGGTGCGAAAATAGTGAAAGTGCCAATGACGGCTGAATGCCAGTTTGACTTACAGGCGTTTGAGCAGAAGATCTCTGAGCGATGCAAAATCGTCGCGTGCGCACAAATAACCAACGTAACAGGCACACGCCAACCTATCGAAAAGATCACCGAGCTAGCGCACAGCGTTGGTGCGGTAGTTGTAGTTGATGGCGCACAAGGCATCGTGCATGAGCAGCTAGATTTGTCGGCATCAGATATCGATTTTTACGTTTTCTCAGGTCACAAGCTGTATGCGCCAGCAGGTATTGGCGTTCTATACGGCAAACTAGAGTTGTTAGAAGCTATGCCACCATGGCACGGCGGCGGCAAAATGGTTGAACGCGTTTCTTTCGAGAAAACGACCTTTTCAGCACTTCCTGGCAAATTTGAAGCGGGAACACCAAACGTAGCGGGCGCGATTGCTTTAGCGAAAGCCATTGAGTGGTACCAAGGCTTTGACCATCACGAAGTCGAGGATCATCTCCATGTGCTTCAGGATAAGGCCTACCGAGTACTAAACGCGTTGGATGACATCCATATTCTAGGCTATCAACCGAATGCCTCTGTACTGACGTTCGTAATGGACGGCGTTCATCACCAAGACATGGCGACGCTGCTCGATCAACAAGGCATTGCGGTACGAGCAGGACACCATTGCGCTCACCCATTGATGGATGCGCTAAACGTCAAAGGAACGGTACGCGTTTCTTTTGGTATTTATAACACGGCAGAAGATGTGGATAGGCTCATCGCCGCCGTAGAGAAAGCCGTCGACATGTTATAACGCCAACCTTTCGACTTGGAGTAACCAACAAGGTTACTCCATCTGCCTATCCAGAGTCGCCACGCAATTTCTGCCATTTCTTTTCGCAGCATAAAGCGCTTTATCTGCATGCGCATACAAGCGTTTGGTGGTTTCATTTCTGCCTATTTTGACCACACCCACGCTCACCGTGACCGGAATTTCAATCTTTTCAAATTCAAACTGGCAATTTTGAATATGGGAACGTACTTCCTCTCCCACTTCTTTCGCCGCCGATAGAGAGGTTTCTGGCAGGATAATCGCAAACTCCTCCCCTCCGACTCTTGCAAAAATCTCGTCTTTAACCAACAAGTGAGAAACCAAATCGGCTAATGTCTCTAAGACATAATCTCCCGCATCATGGCCACGTTTATCATTGATAACTTTAAAAAAATCCAAATCAAACAATAATAGAGCAGATTGGTAGTCAGGAGTTTGGGATTTAATGACTTCTTCTGTGAGCTTTTCGAAAAAAACACGTCGATTGTAGATGTTTGTGAGAGCGTCAATTTGGCTTTGGTGGCGAAGAAGGGTTTCGACTCGGTGGCGGTTGGAAATGTTGCGGGTAAGAATGAGAACAACGCGACGACCTTGATAGTTTATAGTGAGCGGACAGATTTTCCCTTCGTAATAGAGGTCGCCTTTTGGCCCACTGTTCGCATCTATTCCCTGAATGCTGTCGGCGCACATCTTGTACTCGATCGTCACAATACTGTCTTGATTGAGTGACCGATTGATCTGTTCGATAAACCAGTCGGCTTGCTCTTTCTCAAGTACGCTGTGCAGCGTCTTACCTATCAAATTGCTTCCATCGTGATAGGCTTTTTTGTCTGTTCCTCCAAAAACATCAATATAGATACCATCTTCACTCAAAATAAAAGTGGGGTCAGGCATTCCGGATAACACGTCTTGCGCATGTTCCAAGGTGAATTGCATACAGGGAGGTTCCTAGCGTTTGTATCTAAGTAACCCAATCGCCTCCAAATGTGTTTCAACATTGGGGAATAGAAGCGAATGGGGCATATGTCTATTATCTAATATAGACAAATTTTAAATACAATTGAGTCTATAAAAACCAAGTGGGCAATATAATGGATCAGGAGCAATAGAAAGGTCAATTAAAGTCAAAATAGTCGACTATTTGCATATTTTTTATTCACACGCAAAAAACGTCTCAACTCAGATACAAAAAACGCCAAACAGCTAAGCTATTCGGCGTTTTTTAAAAATTGGGGAAATGGCTCATTACACGGCAGTGTGCTTAATCTGCTCAACAATAGCTTTCAGGCCATTACCACGTGATGGGCTTAAATGCGCGATGAGTCCCAGCTGCTCAAAATAATCATCAATATCAAACGCTTGAATTTGATCGGCCGTTTTACCGTCATAAGCCGCCATCACCAACGCAATTAATCCGCGTACAATACGCGCATCGGAGTCTGCACAAAAATGCCACACGCCATTTTGCGCTTGGCTCACTAACCACACCAAGCTTTCGCAACCCGATACTGTAACTTGTTCTGATTTCAGCTCTTCTGGCATTTGTGGCAGCTTTTTACCCCACTGAATGACCTGACGGTAACGATCTTCCCAGCCTTTAAATTGCTGCATCGTTGCGACAATATCTTCGCTGGTGATTTCTGTTCCAAATGGAGATGCAGGAAAATCGATCATAATGTGCCCTTCTGTTTGATGCTTTTGGCTGAACTACTTCTTGTGTTTTTGAATCAGCTTCTCAACGATTCGCGATACCGCAACAAAGCCAAACGTCGCGGTTACGACAGTTGCCGCACCAAATCCGCTAGCACAATCCATGCGTTTTGGACCTTCCGCTGTCGACTTCACACCGCACACTGAACCGTCTGCTTGAGGATACTTCAGCTGCTCGGTTGAAAACACGCAATCAATACCAAACTTACGAGCCGGATTCTTAGGGAAGTTATGATGACGACGCAAAGTGTCTTTGATTTTCTTCGCTAAAGGATCTTGAATCGTTTTCGTTAAATCAGCGACCATGATCTGCGTTGGATCGACCTGACCACCAGCGCCACCCGTGGTGATCACTTTGATCTTGTTGCTGCGGCAATACGCCAGCAAAGACGCCTTCGCTTTTACGCTATCAATCGCATCCAACACGTAATCAAACTCTTTACTTAAGTACTCATGTTGATTGTCTGGCGTAATGAAATCATCAATCAGATTAACTTTACACTCCGGGTTGATCAACTTGACGCGCTCAGCCATCACTTCAATTTTGCTTTGACCAACGGTACCCGTCATCGCATGAATTTGGCGGTTAATGTTCGTGACACAAACATCGTCCATATCAATTAGAGTCAGCTCACCGATCCCCGTACGAGCCAGCGCTTCCACCGCCCATGAACCGACACCACCAATACCAATCACACAAACGTGTGCAGCGCGAAGAATGTCCACTTCACTATTGCCGTAAAGACGGCGTGTGCCGCCAAAGCGTTGGTTGTAGCTGTCAGATGCAGGGGTATCGAGTTCACGCATATTGAAGTCCAGATGATCGATAGAAAAACAAAGAGTGCGATTTATACGCACTCTTTGATGAAATGTCTAGATAAGAGGGGGTTCCTCTTTCTTGGGGAGCTATTGTAGCTTTTCTGGCGGTAAAGCCCAAGGCGCTTGAGTTGGTGAGTTTTCCAACCCAAGTTTCCACACTCGACCAAAATGCTTGTAGTGACCAGCTTCTGTCCCTGCTCTCGCACCAATGCCATGATACAGATCCAAATGGTTTTGTTTTACCGCACCACCTGTGTCTAACACGATCAGCATGCGCAGTTGGTGAGCACCGCTCCACGTACCATCGGCATTCAACAACGGCACTTCCGCCAAGATTGGCGTGCCCATTGGTAAGATAGAACGATCGCCCGCGACAGCGGCCATTGGCAACAACGGAATACCAGCCGAGCCTGTTACAGGCGCTTCCGCTTTTGGTGCAAAGAAAACGTAAGAAGGATTTTGCTCCAACAGCTCGCGCACTGTCGCATCGTCGTTGTCCATCACCCACTCTTTAATCGCTTTGAGGGACATTTTTTCACGCGGCACTTCACCACGTTCAATCAAAATGCGGCCAATGCTGACGTAAGCTTTGTTGTTTTTCCCTGCGTACGCAAAGTACTCCAACGTATCATCATCTTCAAAATGCACATAGCCACTACCCTGCACTTCCATCATAAACGGGTCAATACGATTTGGCGCATAACCAAGCACTAAACCTTGGCCATCTAATGCCCCATTGTAGATCTCCGCGCGAGTCGGACAATCTGATGTGCAGTTTGGCTTACCGTAAACTGGGTACTTAAAAATGTCGTTTGGTGTATGACGAAGCTCCATCACGGGAGAAAAGTATCCGGTAAACAACACATTACCTTTTTTATCACCACCACCCAATTGCGCAGCTTGAATGCCAAACGCACTCAACGCGCTGGTGTCTCCGCTTTGCTGCGCCCACTCACTCAGTCTTTGGTAAAGCGGTTGGTAAATCTTCGCCATGGATGGTGACTTCATCACCACTTGCTCAGCTTGCTTATTAAACTCAGTAAAATCGCGTGGTTTGTTGGATTCAACTACATCCACTTTATTTAGGATCTGAGGGAACTCACCATCGAGATATTGCTGAGCGCGATCATTTTGTTGAGCACAACCAAATAGCAGACTCAAAGAAATAATAGGAAGGAGTTTTTTTAACACGTGATTTTTCCGTAAAAAAGAATAGCAAAAGGATGGCAAACAAATGCAAACGACGCAATTGAAAAGCGACGACAAAATGTTTCAACACTAAGCCAATCCGTTTACTTGTTGTTAAATCATCCATTTCGGGACGAACAACATGATAACAGGAGAATATTTACGAAATTGTCCAGACAATGTCTGAACTGATGTGGATATCAAAAAGATAGGAATGTTGAGCACTCGCGCAATGGCGAATGCTCAAATAGAAAACACAGTATTTAACGAACGGCGATGCCAGCGTGCCCTTCAAGACGAAAGACCGGAAGATAGTGCGCCCGCGTATCCAACTTCATTTCTGTATGTTGTTTTCCGACAAAATCAAAATGGCGTACGGTCGAACCGACTTTGTATGAGAACGAATCGCCATCAAATTCAAAATCGGTTGCAATGGTCGAGCCATTAACGGTCACGCCCCTTTCACTAAGCACAAACTCTTCCCTCGAGTAAGGCGCTACATCTTGCTCAACCCAGCGGCCATAAATTATTGATTTAGAGATGGGAGGATTAATGTACCGAGTGATCAAATCGCCATACAGCATACAAACAATGACCGTACCCAGCACTGCCATTAGCATGAGAGAACGTTCCGCCCACTTGCGAAGTGACGATTTTGTGGATGAATTAGACTCGTTTTGAGCAGTGATCGCAGCATTCTTATTTACAACTGAAGACATGAGGTTCACTTATTTGAAATAGACGCGCGTATTGTAACCTCCATAACCAAACTGGACAAAGCGCCGTACTCCAGATGTTTGTGCTTTATTCCAAAAAATTGCCTTGCCATTAACTGAATAAAAAGACATTATTTAAGCATAAATAAACACAAGGAATGGCTGTAGTGAAAATTCGTAGTACCGCTCTCGTAAAAGGATTCCGCCAATCAACCCCTTACGTCAACGCTCACCGTGGGAAGACCATGGTGATCATGCTGGGAGGTGAAGCGGTCGCTCATAATAATTTTGGCAATATAATCAATGATATTGCTTTGATGCACAGTTTAGGCATCAAAGTCGTTGTCGTTTATGGCGCTCGTCCACAAATCAATCAATTACTTGAAAAACAAGACCTTACTACGCCATACCACAAAAACATCCGAATTACCGATGAAGCGGCACTATCGGTAGTTATGCAAGCTGCTGGGCAGCTTCAACTAGCCATTACCGCACGCCTTTCAATGAGCTTAAACAACACCCCGATGGCTGGCACACAACTGAATGTAGTCAGTGGCAACTTTGTCATTGCACAGCCACTTGGCGTAGATGACGGTGTCGATTACTGCCACAGTGGACGCATTCGCCGCATTGACACCGACGCGATTAATCGCACGCTCGACCAAGGCTCCATTGTGCTACTTGGCCCTATTGCGAGCTCCGTGACTGGTGAGTGTTTTAACTTACTTTCTGAAGAAGTCGCGACGCAACTGGCGATCAAATTAGGCGCAGACAAACTGATTGGTTTCTGCTCAGAACAAGGCGTGATTGACGACAATGGCAATGCCGTTGCAGAGTTGCTGCCTATCGAAGCAGAGCACGTCATCAAAACGCTTTCAGAAAACCACGCTTCAGATTCCGATTACAACACGGGCACTTTGCGTTTCCTCAAAGGTTCCATCGCCGCTTGTCGCGCTGGCGTCCCACGTAGCCATCTCATCAGCTACAAAGTAGATGGAGCTTTGATTCAGGAGTTGTTCTCGTTTGACGGTATCGGAACTCAAGTCGTCATGGCGAGCGCAGAGCAAGTTCGTCAAGCTGGTATTGATGACATCGGCGGCATTTTGGAATTGATTCATCCATTAGAAGAACAAGGCATTTTGGTCAGGCGTTCGAGAGAACAGCTAGAGCAAGAGATTGGTAAATTCACCATCATTGAAAAAGATGGCTTAATCATCGGATGCGCGGCTTTATACCCATATTCTGAAGAACGAAAAGCTGAAATGGCCTGTGTTGCTATTCACCCAGACTATCGGGATGGCAACCGAGGTTTGTTGCTGCTGAACTACATGAAGCATCGTTCAAAATCAGAAAACATCAACCAGATTTTTGTCCTTACCACCCACAGTCTACATTGGTTTAGAGAGCAAGGATTCTACGAAGTTGGAGTCGATTACTTGCCAGGAGCCAAACAAGGGCTGTACAACTTTCAGCGTAAGTCCAAAATCTTAGCGTTAGACTTATAAACAAACTCAACATCATTAACAGATGCGTTCTGAATCCTCAATCCGAGGTTTAGAACGCCATGCTCCGACTCTCTCAACAATAAAGCAATGAATCATAAGCAGTAATATCATTAATTTAGATATGCAAAGCATTACATTGATTTTAGTTCCATTTTTACCTTTTCAATATACACACTGTTGGCTATACTCTGCGCGCTAGTGATTGGTTTTTAACCAATACAAATGGATCTAGGTGATGATACGTAGCCTTCACCCTAAAATGCTGGGCAGTCGATAACTAGTTAGCCCGCATTGCACACCAAGGACAGTTGTTAATCTGACTTTCAATAAGCCGAGACGAGCACTGTTATGAGAACAATCATTTGTAATTCGCTTCAAAGTTTCTGGGATATGGCTGACAATCAGTTTTTAGAAGGCCTAGATGTTCACTGTGTTTTTCCGGTGAATGACGCCATTCGAGACTTTATCCTTACTTATCAACAGCAATACAAAATACGCAGCGTATCGTTTACCGATGCCTTTGCACAACGTACATAAAAGAAGACCGAGCCATAAGCTCGGTCTTCTTGTTTTAGTTAGTAAGCCGCTGTACTAAACCACTCGCGCGAGTGGTTTTCACCTTAATGCCTCGCTTCAGAACATTGAGCTCGGCATAAAGAGCTAAACGCTTTTTCGCGCGGGTAATGCCTGTGTAAATCAACTCACGGGTTAATATCGGGCTAAAGTCTGGTGGCAAAATCATCAGGGTGTAATCAAACTCACTGCCTTGCGATTTATGGATGGTCATGGCGTAAGCCGTTTCATGTTCAGGTACTCGGCTTGGCAAGACCGATTTCACACTGCCGTCAGGTAACTCGAAAAAGACTTTCAAACGCGGTTCTTCTTCACTGTCATCTCGCATGCAAATACCAATATCACCGTTATACAAACCTAAACCGTGATCATTACGCGTAACCATGACAGGTCTGCCGTGATACCAAATTTCATCCTGAACTTGAATGAACTTGCGCGCCGCGAGCGCTTTCTCAATGCGTTGGTTTAGCCCAGCCACACCGAAGTCACCTTCACGGATCGCGCACAGCAGTCGGCATTGGTTGAAGGTATCTAACACCGCTTTGGCTTTGTGCGTTAGCGACTCTGGCTCTCCGGTTTTAGGATCAGTTTCCTGTTGTCCAATGCGTTTGAGGTAACGACCGTATTCCTGCACCAACGTCTGCATCATTTGGTTATAATGTTGACTACTTAATGCGAAATGTTCGATATCGGAAAAGTCACGCGCCCAGACATTATCTACGCTCGCAGCAGAACCTGAGTTAACCGCTTTTGCCAACTGACCAATGCCTGAGCGAGCGTCAAATCGGTAGCTCTTTTGCAGCATACATAAGCTATCGGCAATGCTGGAGGCACTGTTCCCCGTATGGGCTAAAGTATCGAAACCCGTCAGTTTTGCGATGGCTGACGCCTGCTCTTTGCCATAACCCAATGCATGGAACGAACAGATATCACCCAACACAGCCCCTGCTTCAACTGAGGCAAGTTGGTCTTTATCACCTAACAAAATCAGCCGCGCATGCTTCGGTAAGGCATCGACCACTTTGTACATCATTGGTAAATCAACCATCGACGCTTCGTCGATAACCAAAATATCCAAATGCAGTGGATTTTGCTTGTTGTGACGAAATTCTGCGCTATTAGGAATCGCGCCCAGCAACCTATGTAAGGTACTCGATTCAGTCGGAATTTTGGCTTTTAGCTCCGGAGAAACTGGTAGTTCTTGCACTGCTTTACCAATGGACTCGGTTAATCGCGCCGCCGCTTTCCCCGTCGGGGCCACCAACTTGATGGTTAGATTTTTCTCGTGCGTCGCCTGTTCAATCAAAGCAGCAAGCAATTTGGTTACTGTCGTCGTTTTACCCGTACCAGGGCCACCAGAAATCACAGCAAATCGACGAGTTAACGCAACCGCCGCCGCGACTTTTTGCCAGTTCACACAAGCTGAGAGTGGTACGAGTTCATCCAGTGTTTGCAAATCTTGAACCTTGCGCGCATTGCTAAGCACGGAATCAATGGCGTGCCAATCCAACAATTCGCTTGCGACCACATCAAGGTGGTCACACACCAATTGTTGACGCAACACTTGGTTGCTGCTTCCCGCTTCTACTGCTTTGCCTAACGCGTTAAATAGAAAATGGTATTGGCGCGCAAACAGATGGTTGAGCAACTCGGATAATCGCGCAAACTCTTGTGGTTGCAAGTTAACTGCGGCGCCCAACTGATTGAGCTTTTCCGCCAGTGTCACTTCATAATGCCAATAGCGGTGCAGATACAGACGCTCGCCATCGAACATCAGCGGTAAGGCTTCTCCTTGCGCGCCGACCACGGTGGCATTTTTTAATACTTGAATCCAGTCTATGCCTTGCAACTGTGTGTTGAGCGCCAATGCCGACTCACCAAACAGCCCTAGCTTACTGGCTAAATCCGTAGATTGCCCTTGTGCATCGAACAGAGACAGACAGATATGTCCTTTGCCAAGCTCACTACTGACAACACCTGCGATAAACGCCAATGCTTGACTGTCCGACTGTTCATCATGCGTTTGAGAATCAATAAAACAGGCGAATTGGTAGTCGAGCTGACGAATAGCACCTTTGTGCGCCAAGCGTTCCAACACTACCAATAGGCTATCTTGGTCAGAATGAAGATTGTGATTTGTCGTCATTAAAGTAGCTCCATCTGCCCGGCTTGAGTTGCGCGCGTTTCAAGTGCTTGACCATCAATCAAACGATCCATCTCTTGTAAGAACTCTAAGGTTGGTTTCGCGGCAAAAATGCCGTGGTCACTCTGCCCATCCATGCCGCGCAAGAACAAGTAATACACGCCACCGAAGTGATGATCGTATTGATAATTCGCCAATCGGCTGTGTAGGAAACGATGCAGTGCTAACGCATAAATCTGATACTGCAAATCGTAGCGGTGATCCGCCATCGCCGATTTCAGAGCCTCACCATGGTAGCTCGTCACATCGTCGCCAAGATGATTCGATTTCCAGTCAAGCACGTAGTATTTACCTTGATGTTCAAACACCAAGTCGATAAAGCCTTTGAGCATACCTTGCACGGTTTGGAAACCTAAATCCCCCGCTTTCGCCGACAACGGATCGTGACGTTGAATGACTCGGTTTAACGCCGGTGCAGACAACACTTCAATCGGCAGCAAAAATTCCATCTCCACCAAACGTTGCGACGGTGCTTTTTGATTCAGCAGCAAAGACTTACCATCCAACGGCGTTGCGAGTACGGTATCAATCAATTGCTGTAAAATGGGCAACCATTCTTCATCGAGCTGTTCGCTTTCCATCAAGCCAAGGATGATTTGTGTATTCTCTTCCGTCGTGGCTGGCTGAGTAAATTCAATTTCCTCAAACAGGCTGTGCAGGAACGTACCCGGACGCGCACCACGAGGGAAGGTAAAAATCGAACGCTCTGGCTCCACCAAATCCGCTTCGTCTTGTTCTTCAGATGAGTCGATATCAAAACCCGTAATCTCAATCGTGGCATCATGCTCGGCGTGATGAGAGCCTTGCTTGACCAAGCCAGAATAACTGGTGATGCGCCAGTTTCTATCGATAGGGTTTTGCAGCTCATTCGCGCTAAGATCGTGTATTTCTTCTTGTGGCGCTACGTACTTCTCTTCGAGTTGCGGCGGCGGATCGGCCACAACGACACAATCAAGCTCGTCTTGTTGCTTTGTTAAACCTTGGTGCAAATCGTTAATGCCACCTTCTTGACCATTCTGAATCAAATAGCCAATCGCACTGCGGTGTACGCCAGTTGGCTCTTTGGTCGAACGACCATTGCGCAAAGGCGAGGCTCCAATAAAACACGCATACACAGCACGTGTTAGTGCCACGTATATCAAGCGTAAGTCTTCCGCCAAACGCTCTTTATCCGCTTGCTTCATGGACGCGTCGTTGCCAGTGATATCCAGTACCGTGCGGTCATTGGCTGCATCGTAATATTTGGCTTCGCTGGCTTCTCGATAGCTGAACACAAACGGCAGAAATACGAGGTCATACTCCAAGCCTTTTGATTTGTGAATAGTTACGATCTGCACTAAGTTACGTTCCGATTCTAAACGTTGGATTTGGTCATCACTGCCACCCAAACCGTTTTCCGCATCACTGATAGACTGAGCGAGCCAACGCAGCAGACCGTGGTCGCTATCCAGTTCATTACTGGCTTGTTGAAGCAGTTCACCGATGTGCATTAAATCGGTAAGTACTCGCTCACCATTCTCACCCGGTGAACTCGCACCTTCTTCTAGTAATCGCTCGGCAATATGACGTTTGCTGATCACCGCGCGCAACATCGGCAGCACACCACGTTGAACCCAAAGTTTGCGATATTCTTTGAATTCGTTTACGGCGTTTTCCCACACCACTTCATCGTTATTAAGTGCATCCAAACTTGCAGCGTCGAGGGCAAACAGCTCAGAGGCAAGACTTGCACGCAGCGCACGGTCATTTTCTGGAGTCAGCACCGCTTGCAGCAAACGCTGTAAATCCTGCGCCACCGAACTGGTAAACACACTGTCTCGGTTAGACAGGTACACGCTGGCAATGCCTTTATCAGCCAGCGCTTGTTTGACCATTCGACCTTCACTACCTGTTCGAACCAACACCGCGATATCGCCCGCTTGAACCGCTTTCTGTTTTTCGCCATTCACCAGACACGCTTGCCCCTGTTGAGCCTGCGTCAAAATGGTTTGGATTTGGCTTGCGGTCGCCTCTGCCATTCGAGTCAAATACTCGCCTTTTGGTAGCGGTTTATCGTCCGCTTCTTGCAACCAATAAGTCAGCGCGGGTTGCTTTTGGCCACCCATAGTCCAAATGCGTTTTTCGGCATTGGGACTGTACTTAACGGGTAAGAACGGGATGTCCGAATCATAGATAAATGGACTGTCTGGCAAAGCAAATACTTGGTTTACCGCCTGCACCATATCTGCGCTAGAACGCCAGTTGGTTCCTAACGTGTAGTGGGCACTTACTTGGTTACGCGCTTTTATATAGGTGAAAATGTCTGCGCCACGAAAGCCATAAATCGCCTGCTTGGGGTCCCCGATCATAAACAAACCACATTCCGGGTTGTTCAGATAAATACGGCTGAAAATACTGTATTGAAGCGGGTCGGTATCTTGGAACTCGTCAATCATTGCGACAGGGTACAAAGTACGAATACGCGCCGCTAAAAGCTCGCTTTCGTCCGTATCGATAGAAGCAGAAAGTTGCGTCAGCAAATCATCGAAAGAGAGCCACTGTTTTTGATTTTTCGCGTTGGCCAGCATCACACGACAATGCTCAATCGCATGAGCAAGCAGTGGCGCTTTTAAGCTGATTGGATTGGCAAGAAATGTTTCAATGGCTTCAAATACCGCATGCTGCGGCGCACTGCCTTTCGGTGTTTTTTCCAACAAGACGTTTTGCGCGAATTTCTCCAGCTTGTCTGGATAATCGTAACCTGTGGTTTCCGTTGCTGCCCAAGCGTTTACCGCCTCCAACCACGTCGGCAGAGACTTTTTGGTGTAGCTGCGTTTGTTAATATCTGAATCTGAAATCAGCGTGAAGAAGTCATCTTGGCTTTCTCGCCACTGCGCTTTTAATTCATCAATTTTTTTCAAATTTTCAGTATGAAGATCAGCCAAACTGCCTTTCATTGCAGGAACGGAAAGGCTTAACGGTGCACCAGTTAAGTAATTGCTGATGTCAGACAACAACGCAGATGGAGAGCTCCATAGCTGGCGAATTTCCCCAGCCAAGGTAAATGGCAACGGGTAGAAATTGCGGCGCCAGTAATCGGCTACAACTTGCGCTTTTAGGTGACTTTCATCGGTCACAAACTCGTTATTAAATCGGCTGCCAGATTCAAACGCATTTTGCGTTAGCATACGTTGGCAAAAACCGTGAATCGTGTAGACCGCCGCCTCGTCCATCTGACGCTCTGCCTGCAATAAAATTTCTGCGGCTTGCTTGTGATCATCAAACTCATTAAGCAAAGGTTGGATCACCGGATCGGAACTCTGTCCACGCGCAAACGCGATTCGCGCATCATGGATTCTTGCCCTGATACGATCGCGTAATTCCGCAGTTGCCGCTTCGGTAAAGGTTACGACCAGAATTTGGTCGACCGTAAGCGGTACGCGATGTCGAGTTTCCGCGCTGCCGTGACCAAGCAAAAGGCGCAGATATAAACCTGCAATAGTGAAGGTTTTACCTGTACCTGCTGATGCCTCGATTAACCTCGCACCATGCAGAGGAAACGTCATCGGTTCTAGTGGCGTTGGTTGAGGTTGCTCTGTGCGGTCTAACGTATGTAGAGGACACTCTGCACCTGACATTTGATCCATAACGCTGAATCTCTCCGGATTATTTACTAGGACGTATCACCTAATAAATGTGATCTATAGTTAAAAATTCTATTAATATGTTTAACAAGTTGGATAATTTAGAGCTTTGTGAGATCTTTCTCACGGTTATCCATAAGACGTACCGTTAGTATGCGCCCCACGAGATAAGCCAAACCTTTTTGGCGGCACAACTCAAATGAATTAAACAAAAGTATCATGGTCCCTCTGACCTTGTGGCCGTACAGCGAACGCCCTACAAAAAATAATGATTTTCTGGCGGCCACCCTACTCTTCCTTCTCTTTATCCAACTTTCTTTATCACGCTTTTACATCATCAGCGTCTTGAACCGCTAAGCGCGCACCTTGCAGTACTAATGCTGTCAGCAAACGAACTTCTGAGGCCAACTCATCATTCCAAGCAGGCCAAATTCGAGAGATGTACGCATTATTGCCTTCGCCCGGGCTCATGAAGCCATCATTGAATGCGTCAGCCATTTTCTTCAAAGATTTCTCTTCGTCATCGACCCACTGACCACGGCTAAAGCCCGCTTCAACACAAGCCAACGCCGTTTTCGGGAAATAAGGCAAAGGCTTAGTCATGCCTTCGAAGAATAAGCGAACTAATTCAGTCAGTAGCTGTTTGGCATACTGCGCATCGGCAATTTCTGGGTAGATCAAATGCAGCGCGCCTTCTTTACGATCGTAGCCAATCAGATGAGTTTTCTTGGCATAACCCGACGCCGACATGGCAAGGTGATCGATCCACGCTGCAAGGTAATCCTGCGAGCGAATCTTACCGCTTCGGTAACGAATCAACCCAGATTGGTAACACTGGGTTAGCCAACCTGTTAGGCGAACGTTTTTCTCTTCGCCTTCATTTCGCTCAAACAAGGAATCAAACGTCAGGTCGATTTCCAAATCGTCTTGAGGCGCACCAGATAAAAACGCCAGTTTGTCCACCAGCTCTTCCGCCTGAACTCGGTTGGTTTCAAATTCGATATCACCAAACGCCCCCACCGGCAGTTTGCCTTGCGCGCGCTGTTGACTCATAAAGTGTTTAAGCACCTCTGTTTTTTTCTCTGGCTGCATCAATGTCGTTTCAAGCAAGGTTTCTAACAGCTCATCACGCATTTGATAGCTTTCCAAACCACCTAAAACAAAGGGTTCGTCGTCTTCCATCACCGGCAGTGGCGGTTCAAAGATTACTTTTAAACGACGATTGAAAAAATACTGCACAGGTAAGCGCCAGAAACGTTGCAACTCGACTAAGTCGAGCTCAAGTGGGAACGTCGCTCCTAACAGATAGTCGTCTAATGCCCGATTAAAATCACGACGAACATAGCCTTGCGATTGACTACTTTGAGTCAATGCCGCTGGAATCCACTCTTTCGCGTAGCTAGCGTGCGTGCCTTGGAACGCACTTGGGCTAAACGGCACCATGGCGTGGGTATTCACCAACGCATTTAATAAGTTGTCGCCAGACTCATCAACGGGCAACGCTTCATCACCACTTAAACAATAGTTTTGGTGGCAGTATTCCATCAGCTCAGAAACCAGAACCGAAGGCACTCGCTCGGTGTTGTCTTGGATTGAACGGCCAACATAACTGATGTAGAGCGTTTGCTGTGCAGACAACATCGCTTCGAGGAATAGGTAACGGTCATCATCTCGGCGCGAACGGTCGCCCGGTTTGGTTCTTCCCGTCATCAAGTCAAAGCCTTCTGGCGGCATGGAACGCGGGTACACGCCGTCATTCATCCCCAGTAGACAAACGGTTCTAAACGGAATAGAGCGCATCGGCATCAGGGTACAAAAGTTCACTTGACCAGCCAGGAAGCGCTGGCTGACTCGTGTGCCAGATAATTTGTTTTGAAGGTATTGGCTGATGATCGACGGCGATAACGCATCATCAAATGCGGCATCAGCTAATTGCTCTTTGAGTTGGCTGAGCGTATCGCGAATGGATTTAAGCGCCATTTCGCCTTCTAACTCAACTGAGAAGAAGTCATCCAGCAGTAAAACTAAAGTCTCTCGCCAACCATCAATAGTCTGAACATGAGAAAGTTTGCTGCGATAAGTGCTAATTTGTTGGATAAAGTGTGCCAACTTGCCCGCAAGCTCTGCGCCCATGCCTTGCACTTCGTTGTACGGAGACAAACTACCTTGCTCGGTTTCAAACAAGCCTGCGGATTCTGGCATCGCATAGCCGAGCAACATGCGTTGAATACCAAATTGCCACGTGTTTTGACGGGTTTCCGGCAGTTCAAATTCGCGTCCGGTATTGGCATCCAACCCCCAGCGAATCCCCGATTCCTCAACCCATTGTTTGGCTTGTAAGAAATCATCTTCGCTGAGTTCAAAACGCTTTAATATCGCCGGAGTTTCCAAAAGTTCGAGTAGTTCTGATGCCAAACAGCGCGTATTGGGTAAGTTCACCAACTGCATAAATGCGGCCAGAATTGGGCTCTCTTGATCGGCGGTTCGGTCAGAAATCGAATAGGGAATAAAACGCTCACCCGGTGCGTTACCAAAGACCGCCTGAATCGCAGGGCTGTAAGCGTTGATGTCCGCGACCATCACGATAATATCGCGCGGTTTTAACGTTGAGTCAGCATCGAACATCGCCAATAGTTGATCATGCAGCACTTCCACTTCACGCATCGGGCTGTGACAAGCGTGTAGGCTCAGTGATTTATCACCCAAGCGAACCACTTGTTTGTGATGACTGTTTTCAATCTGTTGGTCATCTTGATGTTCTTCAAGATTGAGAATATCCGCTTGCAATTGATGGAGCAGACTGTCGCGCTCAACATCAACAAACGCTTCAATTTCATGAGACTCCAGCTGAGACAACAAATACATATTGTCGCGCCCGAGTTTACCCATGGACGCCAACAGACTGTTTCCGACCACATCGGTGTGCAGCTCATCGATCACATTATCTTCCAATGAACCTTTCAGTTGCTTAGTTTCACCTTGCACTTCCGAGTGATCGTCCTGCCACACAACGTGCTGACGATGTTTCGCCGCCAAACGAGCAAGATACTTGCGATCTCGAACTTCACCCCAGTAATAGCGACACGGGTTAGTGAACATCAGATGCACATCGATATGCTCACCAATTGCTTTTAGCGCATCCATATAGCGAGGCGGTAACGAGGAAATACCAAAAACAAACAAACGCTTGGGTAAATGGTCAAAATTGCCGTTAAAACTCGCTAACGTGTCGATAAAGTGCTCATAAAGGTTAGCACGGTGATAAGGAGACTGTCCTAATGACACAGTGTGATCGTACAACGCTTGCCATAAGATCGGCTGCCACGGATGCTCATCTTCCAGCTCTGCCACACTCTGCCCAGCTTCCCAACTTGCGATCCATTCCGGACGATACACCAAGTAACCATCGAAAATATCGGCAATTTTCTCAGCCAGCTGATACAGCTTAGAGTGGTCACTGTCATCTTTGAGGTACTGCGCTAACGGCGAAAACACGTCTTGGTTAAGAAGCCCAGGAAGCAGATGCATCAACTTCCACGTCATCGCTTCTTTGTTAAACGCACTGCGTTTTGGCACGTCTGGCAACACCTGCGTAAACATTTCCCAAATGAAGGTTGCAGGGAGCGGAAAATCAATGTTCGCGGCAACACCAAACTCTTTGGCCATTTCCATTTTTAGCCATTGGGACATGCCCGGACTTTGAACCAGAATTTGTTCTTTTTCGAACGGGTTTTCCAGCGGACTGATTCGAATCAGTTCGACAAGGAGTGATTTAAGAACATCAACTTGGTTGGAGTGATAAACAGTAAACAAATTGGGAATACCGAGCGCCGATTGAAACTGTTAGCTAGCTTAGCACAGCCCTATTTAAACCCGCAGTGATCTCGTGTTCTGAAAAAAGTAAAAGGTTACATATCGCTCAAAATGGACAGAAAACATCACCTTTTCAAGGCGTAAGCAAAATCTTACACAGTCATACGAAATGTGACATTACTCGCAACTATTCCATAATAAAAAACACTGTTTTATACTCTTGCTACCTATAATTTATAAATATATAAAAAGTATGTTTCGCAAACTGTCTTCCAACAGCGCTTGGCTGATTGCTTTTTTTGCTTGCTTTGCAGTGTATCTGTCGATCGCTTGTTATCCTTTTGTGTTGTCTAACAATCCGAATGAACCACTAACCTTTTTGCAAGGTTACTATTTGGTTTCGACTCAATATGGCTGGCTGGGCTTGATCGCTCTTCCATTTATGTTGTTGAGTTTATTACTTTCTTTTCTACCGACTCGAGCATTCAAAGGCATCGTGATCGCTATCGCGATCTGTCTACTGATCATGTTTAAAGTCGATATCCTCGTTTTTCAGCAATACAAACTTCACATCAACGCCCTATTAATCCGTATGTTTTTCGAAGGTGGTGGTGATGTCTTCGATATTTCGTGGATGAGTTGGCTAATCTTCATCAGTGAAGTTGCCGTTCTGGTGATCGGGCTCGCCTGTACCGTTTGGGTAAGTAATAAACTGGCACAAAGCCGAGCTAAGTTCGTTTTGATCAGCGTCTGGTTTGCTGTATTGGTCAGCACACAGATGATTCATGCGTACAAAAACGCGCTTTACGACGATGAAGTCAGTCAGTTTTCGAATAACTGGCCACTTTACTACCCGCTGACGGCTCGTAAATTTATTTACAAACACGACCTAGTGGATGAGAACATTGCATCGAAGAACCGCGTAGAGTTAACCAATATTGAACGTAGCTCACTCAACTACCCGCTTGCACCCATTCAAGTGCAAAGCAAAGAGAAGCAGCCCAATGTTTTGTTTATCTTGGTTGACGCGTGGCGCTACAGTGATGCGACGCCGGAAGTCATGCCAAATGTCAGCAAGTTCGCCGAAAAAACGGTGAACTTCACACAACATATGAGCGGCGGCAACTCAACTCAAGCGGGTATTTTCAGCCTGTTTTACAGCTTGCCAGCGACCTACTGGGAAAGCTTTTACGCAAGCCAACGCTCTCCTGTTTTTATGGATACGCTGCAAGCAGAAGGCTACCGCATGGGCATTTTTGGCTCGGCACCGCTCACCAGCCCGCCACTTTCTCGCACGGTATTCAAAAAAGTGTCGGACTTGACCTTGAAACAAACTGGGGAAACAGCTGTCCAGCGCGATCAGCAGATAACAGACAAGTTCATCGAGTTCCAAAAGCAGGACAGCGACAAGCCGTATTTTGGTTTTCTGTTCTACGATGCTGCCCACGGCACGGTGTTTCCTGAACCTGAATTTGCGAAATTCAAACCATACTGGGAACGCGTTGACCACATTTTGCTCAACAACGACTTTGACGCTTCGCTTTACCACAATCGATACAAGAACTCGTTGTACTACATCGATAGCTTGATTGGCGATGTGCTGAAAAACGTCGACTTGGACAATACCATTGTGGTGATTTCATCTGATCATGGTGAAGAGTTTAACGACCATAAGATGAACTATTGGGGCCACACGGGTAACTACAGTGACGTTCAAGTGCATGTGCCTCTTTACGTGTACATGCCAAATCGTCAACCAGAGCAAATTAATTATCGCACGACCCATTTTGACGTCGTGCCAACCATGATGAATACACTGTTTGACGTTCAAGGCACAACCAGTTCATACAGCGTTGGTCATAACTTGTTTGATAGCTCTGCCCCTCGCGATTGGTATATTGCTGGCAGCTACTACAACTATGCATTGGTCGGCAAAGAACTGATGCTTGTGGTCAATCCTGGCGGACACTCTCAGCAACTGAATCGCCAGTTAAAAGTCGAGAAAGAACAGAAAGTTCCTGTCGATATCATTCGTCATTCTCTGGATGAGATGTCGCGATTTTACAAAAAAGGCTAGTGTCCAACATCGACGCCGATTGAAATAAAAAAGCCTCTTGGTTGTAAGACCAAGAGGCTTATTCCTATCTGCTATTTAAGCGTGATGCGCGTGCATCAAGCGTGGCTGAATCAATAAGTTGTTGATGTATTGTAAAGCCACATAAGAGACAACAAATGTTGCCACTATCAACTCAAGACCAGCTAAGCCTCGCACTTGTTGAACATAGTGCGCAGCCAATCCTTGCAACTCCATCCAATTCGCCATTTTAAACAGCGCCGTCGCACCGATCACCATCGGGAAAGTGAACGCCGCATAGCCTGGGCTAAATGGCAGTCTAAGCAATTTAAAGAATGCGAGGTAAATGATGGCTGTCATCAATACCGCGATACCAAATAGCATAGCGATGATCACTGGTGATGGTGTCGCAGTGACCGTTAAGTACCCAGCCAATGATAGACTTGCTGGCGCTGCCATGATTGCCATTGTTGGTTTCGCTGCATCCGGAATTTCATGGGTAAACATGAAACGGTAAATCATCATCGGCAACATGATCGCATACGCCACCATACCAAACATCAATGCGCCTTGTGCCACTGGTGCTAACATCGGGTTGCCAGAGAAAGACACATCCGCAACGATGATACCCACTGGCGGTACAAACCAACTAGGAACCATGTGGTGCAATTCAAAATCTTTGGCGCGATGGTAAACAAAGCTCACCAAGAACACGATGTGCAGAACCACTGCAATCAGCCAAAGTACATCACCAGCCAATTGGTAAAAATGGCCGAGAGAGTTCGATACCACCATAGTGCCCATCGCAAATGTCGGAACCACGCTGCCCACAACCGGATGAGCAAGATCTTGTCTCAATAGATGGTTATGTAGCAAAAACTTGGTTGCCAATATAGCCAACAATACGCTCGCGATACCCGCACTAATCCACTGTCCGTAGCCATGTAATTCGGCGAAGTTTTCCCAACTCCAGCCTAAGCTTGCAATACCAAGAGCCAAACCCGCCATCGGAGTTGGTGCTCCCATTACTTTTGCTTTTGTTCTTTGAATCATGATGACCTCAACCAGACTCACTCTTGATGGAGCGTATAATACGCTTGCACTTCGTTCCGATATATCTAATTATTTAAAACAAACGTTCAAAATTACTTAACGGTGGGGTATGGCAAGTCACATTTCTCTTAAACAACTGAAAGTGTTTACGACGATCACGCAACACAAAACGCTCACAGCAGCTTCTGATAGTCTCTTTTTATCAAAAGCCGCTGTGAGCATGGCACTCTCAGAATTAGAAAAGCAGATCGGCCATCACTTGTTTGATCGTGTTAATAACCGACTGATTTTGAACCAAGAAGGTCAAAAACTGCTGCCACTGGCGGATGAGTTACTCAACCGAGCCAAGGACATCGAGAGCATTTTCGATGGTGACCAAGCGCTATCGGGCCAACTTCGCATTGGTGCCAGCGACACCATTGGCAACCAAGTCGCGCCCTATTTGCTTAGCGAATTTCGTCAGCAAACGAACCATCGTTCTCAAAGCCTGTTCATTTCTAACTCCGCACAAATCTGCGACATGCTGACCGATTACGAGTTAGACATAGCCCTCATTGAAGGCAAAACACTTCACCCTGAATTGCAGTCTACCCAGTTTAGCGAAGATGAAATGTGCGTGATTTGCGCGCCCGATTACCCAGCCGCGCACGAAGGGCCAGTAAACTTAACCGAGCTAGAAAACAGTGAATGGATATTACGAGAGGCGGGATCTGGTTCACGCGAATTTTTTATGCGCGTTGTCGCGCCGCGCTTGGAACATTGGCATGAAGCTTTTCAGCTCAATACCACCGAAGCGTTGATCAACTCAGTATCTGCTGGGCTGGGCTTAGGCTGCTTGTCACGCTTGTCTGCAGAACCTGCTATTCGTGACGGTCGTGTAAAACTGCTCGACATGCCTTTAGATATGAAACGCCGCTTCTGGTTACTGGTTCATAAAGAGAAATATCAAAGCCCATTGCTCAAAACGTTTATCGAATTTTGCCAAGATTGGGAACGACCAACCAACCTTCCTTTGGGGAATAAATCCGCAAAGTGAAACCAAGATAGTTTAAATGCTAGTCAGTTAGTTGTACGTGTCTCTCATTCTGAGGCTTGTGGCTAGACTTGATTGGTCAAAAACTGTATAAAAAGCCAGTATCAATACACCAAATTAGGGGACCAACCATGGCTGTAATCGTCAAGTACGTGGTAGAACGCAATGGAGAAGAGAAAATGACTTTTACCTCTAAAGCGGAAGCTGACGCATACGACAAAATGCTGGATATGGCAGATGAACTATTCACGCTGCTAGGTAAAAGTGAACTTCTAGAAGACGAAGGTAAGCAAGAAGATCTTGCGATGTTCCTTGCGCAAAACAAAGAAGAATTGCTTTACGCAATCGGTGCAAAACGTAAACCTGCACCAAAGAAAGCAAAAAAGCTTGAAGCTGTTGAAGAAGAACAGCAAGAAGACGCAGCATAATCCAATGACTGCCCTTCAAATAACGCCGCATCTTGTGGCGTTTTTTTATGCCTAAAAGCATAGATCATAATGAAAGAACGCCCTTTCTTTCTAGATCCGAGACGAGAAACTGCCTTTTTGAATTTCAGCAAAACTCTCCCAATAGACCACCTCGTAGCTACATTTCTCATCAGACAGACATATCTCCCAAAAGACAAAAGGTATCCATCTACAGACTTTCTCCATTTCCCCCCTTTAAACTCCCCAATACACTCTTTATGATGGCTGACAACGTAATTATTTCTTGTCAGTGAACAGACGAGACACAAGACTCAACACATGGAGATCAACTATGGCTTTCTTTTCTCTAGCCTTTGGTACGGCAACTAAAAACCGCGACGGTAAAATCATCGAAGCGTTTTTCCCAAACCCAGTTCTTAACCCAAGCGACACACTTGTTAACGCACTGGCTGCAGTAGCAGGTTACGAGCAAGGCAACCAAGCTATCGAGATCTCTGCGGCACAAAGTGCAGAACTTGCGGCAGCATTCGAAGCAAACGGCGATGCAGCAAACGCATCTTTCGCAACCAAAGCAGCAGAATCAGCACAACCGCTTGTACTGGTTATCCTAGCTACGGATGAACAGCCACAATCTGTTGCTGAAGGCTTCCTAAAACTTCAACTTATCTCTAACCGTCTAGTTAAGCCACACGGCACAGTACTGGATGGCATCTTCGGTCTGCTGCACAACATCGCATGGACTAACGAAGGCCCAATCGACCTACCTGAGCTGGCTGAGCGTCAAATCGAAGCTCGCCTAGCTGGCCGTACGCTAAGCGTAGATTGCGTAGACAAGTTCCCTAAAATGGTGGACTACGTGGTTCCAACTGGTGTCCGTATCGCAGACACTTCTCGCGTACGTCTTGGCGCACACGTTGGCGAAGGCACAACTGTTATGCACGAAGGCTTCATCAACTTCAACGCGGGCACAACTGGCGTGAGCATGGTTGAAGGCCGTATCTCTGCTGGCGTAGTTGTTGGTAACGGTTCAGACATCGGTGGCGGCGCATCGATCATGGGTACGCTATCTGGCGGCGGTAAAGTTGTGGTTTCTATTGGTGAAAATTCACTACTAGGCGCGAACGCAGGTCTTGGTTTCCCAATGGGTGACCGTTGTACTATCGAGTCAGGTTTGTACGTGACTGCTGGTTCTAAAGTGCGCATGCTAGATTCTGCAGGTCAAGAAGTCGAAGTGGTGAAAGCACGCGACCTTGCTGGTGTTTCTGACCTACTGTTCCGTCGTAACTCTGTGACAGGTCAAATCGAGTGTCTTGCAAACAAGAGCGCGGTTGAACTGAACAGCGAACTGCATAAAAACAACTAATAAGAATACGAAAATCCCCCAGCAGGAAACTGTTGGGGGATTTTTTTAGCTTAAAGCAAAATGTGTGAGTGCTGATTTAAAAAACTGACTGCTTTATCTGGGAAGTCAGTAAACAAACCATCCACTTTCACTTGGTTGTAGTACACATCCATCATGCCTTCAAAGCTGTCTGTGTACGCAGGAATGCGTCCTGGATCGGCACGGAACGTGTATGGATGAACTTGCAAGCCAGCGTCTTTTGCAGCCTTCATCAACGGCTTGATTATGATATTGTCTTTGGTTGACTTATCATCCACCAGCATCGGCTTCCAAGGTCCAATACCTTCGGCGTAACTCGCCACTTTCTTCATGCCGTCGGCTTCGAACATCCAATCATAGCTGTATGGCATTGCTGTATCGCCTTTGTACACCATAGTTTCGTTCCAATCGGTGTAAGCCATGAGCTGAACGAGCTTTAAATCCATGTCCATTGCTGGCATCAACTCACTGTTAATGCGTTGCAGTTCATTCGCATCAAAACACTGCAGGTAGACTTTGTCGTCTTGCGAGTCGTAACCGTACTGCTTCAAGACTTTAAGCACCGCTTTAGAAATGTCCTTACCTTCGTGACGATGGAACCAAGGCGCTTTAATTTCCGGGTAAATACCGATGTCGTAACCCAACGTCTTGTTAAGGCCTTGGATCAGTTCAATCTCTTCAGCAAACGTCGGTACAGTGAAATCAGATTTCCACATTGGGAATCGGGTTGGATAACCGGCAACTTTTTTGCCGTTTTCGTCGATATTGAACCCTTCAGTGACTCGCAGAGATTTGATTTCAGCCAGAGTAAAGTCAATCGCGTAATAACGACCATCTTCGCGTGCGCGATCAGGAAAACGCTCCGCTACATCCGTGACGCGATCCAAGTAATGGTCATGCAACACCACTAACTGATCGTCTTTCGTCATCACGACATCTTGCTCGATGTAATCTGGTTTCATTGCATAAGCCAAAGCTTTGGCTTCTAAAGTGTGCTCTGGTAAATAACCAGAAGCGCCGCGGTGAGCGATAACAAGCGGCTTTGCAAGTGCGCCAGCAGATAGGCTAAGCGCTAAAAATGTGAGACATACTGACTTGGTTTTCATTGTTATATCCTTGATAAAACGAAGAGGCAGTATTCCACTGCCTCTTTAAATAAATATTACGCTAGCGCTTCTTGCTCCTTTTCGCGCTCTTTTTGCTCGTGGTGTGCGCGTTCGCCTAGAAGCGCATACGTCAAACACACGATAGAAGTAATACATGAACCAATTAGAATGATGAAACCGCCATCCCAACCGAAATGGTCCACGGTGTAACCAAGAACCGCGTTCGCAGCCACCGCACCGCCTAAGTAACCAAACAAGCCAGTTAGACCAGCAGCAGTACCCGCTGCTTTTTTCGGCGCCAATTCAAGTGCATACAAACCAATCAGCATGACAGGGCCGTAAATCAAGAAGCCAATCGCGATAAGAGCCATCATATCGATAGTTGGGTTGCCCGCAGGGTTGAACCAGTAAACCAATACCGCCAACGTTACCAATACCATGAACAAGATGCCTGCAGGTGCACGACGGCCTTTGAACAGTTTGTCCGAAATCCAACCACACAATAACGTGCCAGGAATACCCGCCCACTCGTATAGGAAGTAAGCCCAAGACGATTTATCTACCGAGAAGTCCTTCGCTTCTTTTAGATAAACGGGTGCCCAGTCCAACACACCGTAACGGATCAAGTAAACAAACGCGTTTGCAATCGCAATCGACCACAACAGTTTATTGTTGAATACGTACTTGAAGAAAATTTCCTTCGCCGTCATTTCTTGTTCATGCGACTTGTCGTAGTCATCTGGGTAGTCATCTTTGTACTCTTCAATCGGCGGTAGACCACAAGACTGAGGCGTATCTCGAACCGTCATCCAAATGAACACCGCAACCAAAGTGGCGAAAAATGCAGGTACATAAAATGCGGTGCGCCAATCATCGTTAAATGCCCACAGACCCAAAATGAATAGTGGACCAATCAAACCGCCACCCACGTTGTGCGCCACGTTCCAAACCGAAACGATCTCACCACGCTCTTTACGTGACCACCAGTGCACCATGGTTCGCCCACAGGCCGGCCACCCCATACCTTGGAACCAACCGTTCAAAAATAGAAGAATAAACATCGCCGTGATGCTGCCTGTTGCCCATGGCATAAAGCCAAAGCAGAACATAACCAAAGCTGACATCAACAAACCGCCACTGAGGAAATAGCGCGGGTTAGAACGGTCAGACACGCTGCCCATCAAGAATTTTGAAAGGCCATAAGCGATTGAAACAGCGGCCAAAGCAACACCAAGGTCACCACGACTGTAACCCTCCTCGATGAGGTACGGCATCGCTAAACTGAAGTTTTTACGAACCAAATAGTAGCCAGCGTAGCCAACAAAAATACCGATGAACAGTTGCCAACGGAGGCGAGAATAGGTGCTATCAATGCTATCCGGGGATAGACGATCAATGTGCGCCTTAGGTTTGAATATTCCAAACATAGGAACCTCATTATGTATATGCGATGGTAAAGAACCCGAAAGGAGCGAACGAAACAAAATTAACATTCGTTCGAAAGTTTCTGCATTGTATGAGGTTAGGATTTAATTTCTGTGATAAATGTTGCATAGGAATTAATTATTAGTAAATACAGCAAATTAGCCACCATTAATTAGACAGCAGTTCAACTTTACTCAGAATTCGTTAATATCTTTTCTTGATCAAAAAAGAACATTTAATCACTCACATTCGAAACTAAACAAAATAAAGGCTCGAATAGGAACACAAATTCGAGATAAACGGTGCTGCATGACGCATTAAGCTAAGGAAAAATCAGTAATAACAAAAGTGAAGGAAAAGTTTGGTGTTTAGTTTCAAACGAAATAAAGAGTCCAAAAACAACCAAGTTCTACTGAGGTGTACATTTCGTACACTTAGCGCAATGAACACACTTTTGGAAGGCAAAATCCATATCATACTCTCGTTATACGCGAGTCCGATTTTATCGTCGTGCGTTCTAGTTATTTTCTTTCAGGATCTCCCCCCAAGCCTTTGCTGTATCTGGCTTTAACTACCTCTTAGGGATTACTTTTTACACAAACTATTGAACGATAATCCACCATTGACGAACCAGCTTCACAAAACTCCTCTTACCAGTTGTGCGTTTGTTTTCACATCGGTAATTTGAGCGCTGAAAATGACTCACTCATCCCTATAAAGAGCTTTCTATCAGTTTCCTTTCTGGTCAAAAGATGCGCCATTTAACAAAAACGAAGAGTTTGGTTAACAAATTCATGCTCAAACGCTCATTTTTAACGCTCGTTTGTTTTCGCAAACGTTTATATGTGCACAATACTATCGTGCTAGATAAGCAAAAATAACTATAGGACTCTTAACATGACAACCAACAAACACCCCTCTCTGCTCGGAGAATGTTTGGCCGAGTTCATCGGTACAGGACTACTCATCTTCTTCGGCGTTGGCTGCGTCGCAGCCTTAGTGTTAACAGGCGCATCTTTTGGACAATGGGAAATCAGTATTGTATGGGGCTTAGGTGTCTCCATCGCGATCTACTGTACTGCCGGCGTTTCAGGCGCACACATCAACCCAGCCGTGACCATTGCATTAGCGATGTTTCATGGTTTCGATAAAGCGAAAGTAGTGCCGTACATCATCGCTCAGATGTTAGGTGCATTTTTCTCTGCCGCTTTGGTTTACAGCTTGTACAGCAACCTTTTCACCGATTACGAAATCGCACACAACTTTGTACGTAGCAGCCAAGACGCCCTTGCAACGGCTGGTATTTTCTCAACTTACCCACACGCTTCTCTTTCTTTCTTTGGCGCATTTGCTGTGGAATTCGTCATTACAGCTGTATTAATGTTTGCCATTTTGGCTCTGGGTGATGAAAACAACGGTGCCGCTCGTGGCGCGATGAACCCATTATTGATTGGTATTCTGATTGCGGTTATTGGTGGTTCTCTTGGTCCACTAACTGGCTTTGCGATGAACCCAGCTCGTGACTTTGGCCCTAAACTGTTCGCGTACTTTGCAGGTTGGGATTACGCACTGACCGGCGCTAAAGACATCCCTTACTTTATCGTTCCCCTTCTTGCTCCTATTGCGGGTGCTTGCTTTGGTGGTTGGTTATATCCAAAAGCGATCGCGGCATACCTCCCTCGCCAAGGTCACGGTTGTACCATTCCAAACCAATGTGATACTGAAGAAGAAACAGAAGAAGCTCGAGCTTAACCGCTTGCCAATTACTAAAATATAAATAACGAAACAAAAGGATTCTTACCATGACTGAGCAAAAATACATTGTTGCCCTCGACCAAGGTACGACAAGCTCTCGCGCTGTTATTCTTGATCACGACGCCAATATCGTAAGCGTCGCTCAGCGAGAGTTTACTCAGATTTATCCACAAGCAGGTTGGGTTGAGCACGATCCAATGGAAATCTGGGCAACACAAAGCTCTACATTAGTTGAAGCTTTGGCTAAGTCAGGCATCCGAAGCGACCAATTAGCTGCCATTGGTATTACGAACCAACGTGAAACCACCATCGTCTGGAACAAAGAAACAGGCAAACCCGTCTACAACGCAATCGTATGGCAATGTCGTCGCACCGCAGACATTTGTGAAGACCTAAAAAGCCGCGGCTTAGAAGATTACGTTCGCGACAACACCGGCTTGGTGCTTGACCCTTACTTCTCTGGCACTAAAGTGAAGTGGATTCTGGATAACGTAGAAGGCGCACGCGAAGATGCAGAAGCAGGTAAACTGCTGTTTGGTACCGTCGATACGTGGTTAGTATGGAAGATGACTCAAGGCCGCGTTCACGTTACTGACTACACCAACGCATCACGTACCATGCTGTTTAACATCAACGACCTATGTTGGGACCAAAAGCTGTTGGATGAGATGGGCATTCCGGCGTCAATGATGCCAGAAGTAAAACGCTCTTCGGAAATTTACGGCAAAACGAACATCGGTGGTAAAGGCGGTACTCGTATTCCTATCGCAGGTATTGCAGGTGACCAACAAGCGGCGCTATACGGCCAAATGTGTGTGGAAGCAGGCCAAGCGAAAAACACATACGGCACAGGTTGTTTCTTGCTGATGAACACAGGCCAAGAGAAAGTCACCTCGAAGAATGGTCTGCTTACCACTTTAGCTTGTGGTCCGAAAGGCGAGCCAGCTTACGCACTTGAAGGGGCAGTGTTCATGGGTGGTGCCTCTATCCAGTGGCTGCGTGACGAACTGAAAATCCTAAACGGCGCAGAAGACTCTGAATACTTCGCAACAAAAGTGGACACATCGAACGGCGTTTATGTAGTACCAGCCTTTACTGGCCTTGGCGCTCCATACTGGGATGCTTACGCACGTGGCACCATTGTTGGCCTTACTCGCGGTGTGAACTCAAACCACATTATCCGCGCGACTCTGGAAGGCATCGCTTACCAAACTCGTGACGTATTGGATGCGATGCAAGCTGACTCTGGCATCAAGCTCGCAAACTTGCGTGTTGATGGCGGTGCGGTAGCAAACAACTTCCTAATGCAATTCCAATCGGATGTATTAAACACAGAAGTACATCGTCCACAAGTGACTGAAGTAACGGCTCTTGGTGCTGCATACCTGGCAGGTTTAGCGGTTGGTTACTGGAACAGCATTGATGAGCTGCAAGATAAAGCAGTGCTTGATCGTACGTTTGAACCGCATGATGACGAAGAAAAACGCAACCGTCGTTACAAAGGTTGGAAACGCGCTGTAAAATGTGCGCAAACTTGGTCTGAACTGCACGACGAAGACGATTAATTTTTACCCCAAACGAACAAAGAGCGCCATTTGAGCGCTCTTTTTTGCGTCTTATCCCCGATTCCTACCTGCCTTTACTTCTCACAACGCGCAAATTCGAGCACAATAGAGCTTCGAATTTGAAGCATTGGCCGTTACCAATGCACAAGGGAGTGGTAAGTGAAGCAAATACCTAGACACCAGCAGATTGTTGAACTGGTGAAAAAACAAGGCTATGTCAGCACGGATGAGTTGGTAGAAAGATTCAATGTCAGCCCACAAACCATCCGACGCGATCTCAACGAACTCGCAGACGACAACAAAATTCGTCGTTATCACGGTGGTGCCACCATCCCTCTCAGTTCTGAAAACACATCTTACAACACGCGTAAAGCGCTTAACTTCAATGAAAAAGATGTCATTGCAGAAGAGGTGGTGAAACACATTCCTGACGGCGCGACGCTATTTATTGATATCGGCACAACACCAGAAGCAGTCGCACGTGCGCTCACTAAGAGCCACAAGCAGCTACGCGTTGTCACCAACAACATCAACGTGGCAACCATTCTCTTCCCCAACCCAGAGATCAAGGTCATCTTAGCAGGTGGTGAAGTCCGCAGCCGCGATGGCGGTATCGTAGGCGAAGCAACGCTCGATTTCGTGAAACAGTTCCGTCTAGATTTTGGCATTCTCGGCATCAGTGGCATCGATTTTGATGGTTCCCTATTGGACTTTGATTACCACGAAGTACGCGTGAAGCAAGCGATCATCGACAACAGCCGCAGCGTATTTCTCGCCGTCGACCACACCAAGTTTGGTCGCAATGCCATGGTGAAACTGGGCAACATCGCGCAACTGAACATGATATTTACTAACAAACAGCCACCAGAAGAAATTCTCGCGATCTTAAAAGACGCCGCAATTCCCCTCGAAGTGGTCGAAGCGAATGTAACATCAGCAGACGCCGAATAGATAAATCGCTCAAATTTGAACCTCAAAATGACCTCTGTCTTAATTAGACAGAGGTTTTTTTATGCCCAAATCACACAAAACGCTCACAAACGAAAATAATAGATGATCACAAACGAAACCTGAGCTAGGATTAAATCATGTTCTAAAATGCTCGTTCGCTCACCAAGAGGTCAAATTCATGAGTATACAAAAAAATACTTCCACAACTAGCTCATCCACTCTTTTAGACTTGATCGTTATCGGTGGCGGCATTAACGGGGCTGGCATTGCAGCTGATGCAGCTGGCCGCGGTTTGAGTGTCGGTTTATATGAAGCTAACGATTTTGCATCAGCAACGTCTTCAGCAAGTTCTAAACTTATTCACGGTGGATTACGCTACCTTGAACACTACGAGTTTCGTTTGGTTTCGGAAGCGCTCGCAGAACGTGAAGTGATTCTACGTAAAGCGCCACACGTCGCTCTACCAATGCGTTTCCGTTTGCCTCATCGCCCATTCCTACGCCCAGCTTGGATGATCCGCTGTGGCCTATTCCTTTACGATAACTTGGGCAAACGCACAACTCTACCAGGCAGTAAAACCGTCAACCTTGCAAAATCTGGCTTGCTAAAACCAGAAATGAAAACCGGTTTCGAATACTCAGACTGCTGGGTGGATGACGCTCGTTTAGTCTTGCTGAACGTTATGGCGGCTCGTGAAAACCACGCCGAGGTACGTAACTACTGTCGCGTTGAAAAAGCACACCGTGAAAACGGCGTATGGCACGTAACAATCCATGACGTAACGACAGACCAACGCTTCGAGCGCAAAGCGAAAGCTCTGGTTAACGCTGCTGGTCCATGGGTGAAACAGTTCTTTGATGAAGGATTGGAGCAAACCTCCCCTCGCAACATTCGTTTGATCAAAGGTTCGCACATCGTTGTTCCTCGTATCCACAACGAACCGCAAGCCTACATTCTTCAAAACAAAGATAACCGCATCGTATTTATGATTCCTTATCTAGATAAGTTCTCAATCATCGGTACGACAGATGTGGAATACAAAGGTGACCCACGTGAAGTGGCGATCTCGGATGACGAAGTTGATTACCTCATCGACATCGTGAACCAACACTTTGTCCACCAGCTTACTCGTGAAGACGTGGTTTGGACTTACAGTGGTGTACGTCCTCTGTGTGATGATGAGTCTGACTCACCGCAAGCGATCACACGAGACTACACGCTAGAGCTCGATGCTGAGTACGACCAAGCACCATTGTTGTCAGTATTCGGTGGCAAGCTAACAACTTACCGTAAACTCGGTGAAGCGGCGATGAAGAAACTGGAACCGTACCTACCTCAAATGGGTGGTAACTGGACAGCAAATCAAACGCTACCAGGTGGTAACTTTAGCTGTACCCGTGAACAGTTAGCGAAACAAATTCACGCGAAATACTCATGGGCACCGCAAGCGCTGATTCTGCGCTATGTGACTCAGTTTGGTACGCAAACGTGGGATTTGATGGAAGGCGCATCCAGTGAAGCCGATCTTGGCCAAGCGTTCTCAGAGCAAGCAGGCGGCGTGTACCAACGCGAGATCGATTACTTGATGAATCATGAAATGGCGCTAACCGACGAAGACATTTTATGGCGTCGTACTAAACTTGGTCTTTACATGAACGACGAAGAAAAACAGGCACTTGCCGACTACCTGAAAGAAAAGTTGCAACAAAAAGTGGTCAACCTTTCTCAGGTTAGCTAAAAAGCTCCTCCCCCCTCACCTATGACAAAGCCTGCCTCGTTGCAGGCTTTTTGTTTCCCCTTGTTACTGTGCGGTTCTTATTGCTTCACTTGCTTACCAATAAGAACAATTATTCATAGACATTTGGCGTAAAATGCAATCATACTCATTTGAATAATTATCCCCCATGACTTCAATGTGAAGGAGTGAGAACGTTGCGGCGTGTAGTGCGCTAAGTCATTCTCGCTAAGTTAAGCATCTGGAGATTATTGGGGTATAGGCTCATACAAGGAAAAAAAATGGGTTTTATGATTGAACATTGGGATTTTTCAACCCCAATGGCGACTCAAGAAACAACAGCGGCGGAACACATTCAACCGAATCATTGGTACCACTGTGAAAGGCTTCATCCCGATATTCGTGGCTGGCTAGAAGACAATCACGTACCACGTGCGACGGTTGATCATCTGTTAGCCGACGAGAGCCGACCATCTTTCCATCCTTTGGATGACGATAACTTCATGCTGATCTTACGAGGCATCAACATGAATGAGAATGCGTCGCCGGAAGACATGCTCAGTATCCGTATTCTCTATTTTCAGGGCGCACTGATCTCGACTCGTAAAATCCCATCACGTGCAATCATGGAAATTCGCCAAGCATTAGCAGAGCATAAAGGGCCGAAAAGCCTGGCGAGCTTACTGAATCAAATTATCGAAGGGTTGAACGGCAAAATCGACTTGTATCTCGACACCATCGAAGAAACGTTAAACGAGTTTGACGTCAATGATGAGTCAACGTACAACCACATTGCGGCACAAAAGGCGCTTATTTCCATCAAACGTTTTATTCGCCCTCAGCAATATGCGATTCGTGATTTGATCGAGTCAGAGTCAGAATTGGTAACATTAAGACCTCACCAATATCGCTTCGCGCATAACAACATTACTCGCATCAACGAAACGATTGAATTTTACCTTGGCGAAGTGGCGCTTTTCCAAGACGAAATCAAACACAACCGAGACGAGAAGACCAATAAAAACAGTTACCTATTTACTTTAGTTGCCACCATTTTCTTACCAACCAGTTTCCTAACAGGACTACTTGGTATCAACATTGGTGGCATGCCGGGCGTAGAATCCTCCATGGCGTTCACTTGGTTCTGCATCGCTTTGATTGTGATCTTTGGCCTAGAGTGGTTGCTGTTCAAACGCTTAGGGTTCACGAACAAAACGGATGATGAATAAGCGATAAAACCGTAAAGCGCAGAAACCAAAAGAGGAGCGACACGCTCCTCTTTTTTATCACTCAAGTCTAAACGCTTTATCCCGGATGACCATCCACACGAGAGGTCACGAGCATCATACCAAAGCGCCACACAAACAGCCCAAACGCGACAATCCACAATCCGCCACTGATATCAATCCACAGCATCATGTTCGCTGGGTCAAAGATCACGGCGAAACTGCGAACCAAAGCAGCCGCGGTAATCGCCGCAAACGCAAGGCCCATGTTTGGCCCTTTGTAGATCATGCGACCGGTGTGCCCCATCGTCACGCGCGCGATCATCGCCAAAATCAAACCGCCTAACGCACCTATCGCAAACAGGTGAATGAGGTTATGGCTGGCAAATGCATCTCCCCAAGCGCTTCGCAAAATTAAGCTTAGTGGCAAACACAAATACGCTGCATGCAGCGACCACACTAAAGGCTCGCTAAGGGTTAACCAAGATTTCCAGCGAACAAAACGCACCAACTGAGCAACACCTGCAAACAGCATCAACGGATTGCCTAATTCTGCAAACGTCACGGGGAAAAAGCTCAGCACAAATAGCATTACCAACGGCAAGTTCGCGAACCAATCTAACCACGGCAGTGGTTGTGCTTTTTCGAAATTAAATCGACGCGCAGTAAAGAATGGAATCACACGTCCGCCCATCACCGACAATAACAACGTAAACCACCACAACATCGCCTGCCACACAGCAGAAGAAGTAAACGGCGGCATGCCTTTTATCGTCGCGTAACTTGCAAAGTTCGCAAAGATGGCCAAAAGAAACAGCGGTACAAAAAACAAATTACGCCAGCCTTTGGCTCGATAAACACGAATGCCTACCTCATAGGCAACAAACAGTAAAAATACCGCTTCAATGCTGCTGGTTAACCACAGAGGTACTGGCGTCCAAAGCAATATTCTAGGTGCTAACCACAAGCCAAATAAGACCAAAAGCGTGTAATGCTTGGTACCATTAATGCCCGTCCAGTTTTGTACAGCAGTCAATACAAAACCAACCACAATCGCCATCGAAAAACCAAACAACATTTCATGTACGTGCCACCACAATGCCGGTACAGCTAATGCGTTTGGCTGTCCGGTTTGGAACATCCACACCCACAACGCAATCGCAACAATGGCGTAAATCGACCCAAACAGAAAAAACGGCCGAAAGCCTAATCGCAGCCATGCGGGGATTTTTTCTTCCACTTTTTTATCGGTGATGTTCAGCATTATCTTGCCCTCAAGCGTCTCTCGATGCTGGTTAACTCAACTACGATGTTGATGCTACCATAAACATGCATAAAAAATACATGTTAAAAATTAAGATTATACTTAAGGGGTAAAGTTTGAGCTTCATGGGCTGGTTAGGTATAAACAGTCCAAGACACAAAAATGAGTTAAAGGATGCAACGAAGATGTACATATTTGGCTATGGCAGTTTAATCAATTCCGCGTCACGCAAGTTAACCGGACAAACGGGAAAAGCCATTCCCGTCATTGCTCATGGACTGGTTCGATACTGGGGAAAGATTGATGACAGCTACACTCTGTCTCCACTGGTTGTGAACCAAGGCAATGGACAGGTCAATGGCGTTTTACTCGAAGTGAATGAAGAAGCTCTCGCAGAATTCGATCGCCGTGAACGTGGCTATCATCGTATTCAAATTCAGCCAGATCAAATCGAAACGGACGCGAACTTTAACCAAGGACATGAGATTTGGGTTTACGTAAAAGACGAGCCACTACCACCGTGCGCAAAAAGCCCAATCATGCAAAGCTATGTTGATACCGTGCTAGCAGGTTGCTTGGAGGTATCCCATGCATTTGCGGAGCATTTTGTGCGTCACACCATTGGCTGGCACCACGCGAAAGAAAATGACCGCCACCAACCCAAATACGGCAACCTTGCAGGCGTGCAAGAGCACCATTATGAGTTGATTGATAATCTGATCAAAAAAGGAGCCTAATGGCTCCTTTTTAGTATCTATGTTTGCATACGCGAACTTAGAATTTGTAGTCAACGCCAACGTAAAGGCTGTCAAAATCAAATTCGAGATCGCCACCACCTTCAACATCAATGGTTACTGTCGAAGCACGGTAGCCACCAGAAACAATCAGGCCTGAAGCAAATTCATACCCCACTTCAGCACCATAGTTAAAGCCAGCATCGCTGCCATCAGTCTTGCCAGTAAGGCTAGAAAGGTTTGACTTTGTCTCCAAATCAACGCCCGTTACACCAAGACCAACGACGGCACCAACATAAAAACCGGTACCAGAGAATTGGTACTTAGGTTTAGCATTAAGGTTGAACGAATAACCTTCAACTGTCGCTTCTAACCAATTACCCGCACCCGATTTTTTTTCTTCGAAGCTACCGTAGTAAACGTATTCACCTTCTAAAGCCAATTTGAAGTTTTTTGAAAATTGCAGTTCTTTACCTACTGCAATACCCAAGCCAGTCGCCGAAGAGCTGTAAGAGTGTCCTTCAACTTTAAGATCAGAGTTAAGAACATCTGCGCCAACATACCAGTTACCTTTTGCTTGAACTGACGCTGAAGCAACCACTGCACCTAAAGCCAATAGTGGCAATACTTTTTTCATTATAATTTCCTATATTTTTCATACTGTTAAACAGTTTTAAAAGCGCGGAGATTATAAATAGAGTTGAATATATATCTATTGATTTATTTATAAAATGAGACACAAAACATAAACACGAACAATAAAACGTTTGCTTGATTAAACTCTAAACAATTCTCACCCCGGTCGGCATCGCTCTTTCTGGCGTTAGTAACACACTTTCGGATTCATCATCCGTTTCTGCGCATAACAACATACATTCAGAGGTTTCACCGCGCATTTTGGCTTTGGCAAGATTACACAACACGACCACTTGTTTGCCCATCAACTCTTCCTCGGTGTAATAAGGCACTAAGCTGGTTACGGTTTGCAGTGTTTTTTCACCAATATCAATTTGCACAATATACAGCTTGTCTGCATTTTGATGACGAGCCACTTCAATGATTTTTCCGGTACGAATTTCTAATTTGGCAAAATCAGAGTAAGCGATAGTTTCCATAATTAAAACCCCAGTAAAGTTTTACTAAAAAGATAACGTTTACACTATCAGCAAGCTTAATAAATACAAGTGGTAAAGATCTCATTTCCGAAAGCAAATCCTCTATCAAATTGCACTTATTACACAATGGGTGTTTAATACTTTCAGTCAAAATTTTTAGCCACTAAAGGTTCTATATGGCAACGATCAAGGATGTCGCGAAAGAAGCCGGCGTTTCGGTCGCAACGGTATCTCGCGTGATCAACAAGTCTCCAAAAGCCAGTCAATCATCGGTAGAGTCGGTCACCAAAGCAATGAGCAAATTAGGCTACAGACCCAATGCCGCAGCTCGCGCACTGGTGAGTCAAAGCACAAACACCATGGGTGTGTTGGTGAGTGATGTGTCCGATCCTTTCTTCGGCACGTTGGTCAAATCCGTCGATAATGTCGCGCGCGAAAATGGCAAACATATCTTGATTGGTAACGGTTACCATAATCCAGAAGATGAACGTCAAGCCCTAGAATTGCTGATCAACAGCCGTTGCGATGCAATAGTCATCCACTCGAAAGGCTTATCTGATGAGGAGCTAATTGGCTATGCCCAAGAAGTGAAAGGTATGGTGCTTATCAATCGACATATCCCAGAGCTTGCTGAGCGCTGTATTTCCCTTGATAACCGCAAGGGGGCATTCCTCGCGACAGAATATTTGATTCGTCACGGGCATCGCAAAATCGCTTGCATTGCCTCATCCCACGATATCGAAGATACCGATGAGCGCTTGCAAGGTTACCAAGCCGCATTGAAAGAACATGGTATTGAACTCTCCAAAAGCTACATCGAATACGGTGAGCCCAACAGTGATGGTGGCGAAGTTGCGATGACCAACCTATTAACCAAATCTTTGGAGATTACTGGAGTGGTGGCCTACAACGACTACATGGCCGCTGGCGCACTCGCAGCGTTAGATCAAAATGGCATTGACGTACCAAGTAAGGTTTCTATGGTCGGGTTCGATGATGGCTTGATCGCCCGCTTTGTTCACCCTAGCTTGACTACTATTCGCTACCCAATCGAGATGATGGCAGAACGCGCCGCCCGTTTGGCTTTGTCGCTATCTCGTGACGAAAAAGTTGAAGACGAAACCATTATTTTTAGCCCTACGTTAGTACGAAGAAATTCTGTTGAGCGTTGTTGATGGTGGATAATCTGTAAATTGAAAACGAAAAGCCCGCTCAGGTTATTGAGTGGGCTTTTTCTTTGAGCACTTGTCGAGACGATATGGATTCTAGCTCAAGGCTTCGTGCGGTTTTACAGACTTAACGTCAACGCCTTGCGCAAACTCACCACGCTGTAATTTTTCTCGTAAAATCGCATGTTGGTCTTCGGTAAATGTGTAGCGAGACATAATGAAGATGCGCACTAGAGCTCCAAATGCGGGTAGCAACGCAATACAGAAGAACATGCCATTGAGCGCGGTTTCCGTTTGCGCCGCATTTGGTACATAGCCAATCATCGTCAAGATTAACCCCGTTAAGCCGCCCGCTACCGCAACAGAAAGTTTGCCTGTAAAGGTTTGTCCCGAGAACGTGATCGCCGCGGTACGTTTGCCACTGTGGTAGTACGAATACTCTACTGTGTCTGCAATCATGGCCGAGATAAGAGGGTTGGTCATCATAAAGATGCCAGTTATCACCGCTAACCACGCCATCACGACCGTTGGATTATCATAGCCAGTAAAATAGAACCCAATGCGAGCGATGATCTCTAAAACACACAGCGCAATAAAGATGTCACGTTTTTTGAAACGCTTTGTCAGCACAGGCGTAGCCAAACATGCGATCGCACTTACCAAAGTGATGGTACCAATCAGAGAGACTAACCCTGCATCTCCCATGTTGTATGTGAAGAAGAAAATGTACAGGCCATTCACTAGATTGAAAAACACATTCATGAAAAACGCTGCCAGAATAAAAAACAACGGCTTATTTTTACGAACGGCTTGAAAGGTTTGTTTTAGCGTGACTTTTTCGCAGCTCTTCGTCGAGATGCGTTCTTTGGTGTTGTAAAAACCGTTCAGCATGAAGAACAAACCCGCAATCATCAACACAATCACTGCTGGTAAGTAACCCTGATCTGCGCGGCCATCAGCGAAGTAAGCGCTCAGTTTCGGGAACACAACCAAAGTCGCACCAATACCCGCATTCACCCCTAACATGGCACAAGTTGCCGCTTTTGCTCGCTCTTGTGGTTCATCCGTCATAACAGAAGACATAGACCAAAACGGCACATCAGAAATGGTGTAAAGCGTACCCCAAAGAATGTAAGTGATACCGGCATACATCACTTTTGTCGATGTATCAGCATCGATGTTATAGAAAGCGGCCACCGTGACCAGAACAATCAGAACCGGCGTAAACAGCATGTAAGGGCGGAATTTACCAAAGCGTGAGTCTAACGTGTCCATGTATCCGGCAATGAGCGGATCGTTCACCGCATCCCACACACGAGCAATCAAAAAAATCGTACTCGCCGCAATTGGAGAAATGCCCAAAATATCGGTATAGAAATAAAGAATAAAAGAGCCGACTAGACCAAAGCTAAAGCACTGGCCTACCCCATAGCCGAAGTAAGACATCAGCTCCTTATTAGTGAGTTTGTTTTGTAGAGTAGTCATTGTTCACGTCTCAATTGATTTTATTGTAAATAATAAACCGACCCATTTCTCAGAGTCGGCTCACAGGCAATTAATCCACTTCTGCGAGTGTTTTTATCAATTGCACTTCGCTTGCGTCATACGGCTGTCCTTGCTCATCAAGCAGATCGTGGAACCATTGACTCGCATAGTTTGCATCGCTACGTTTTATCTCTGGCCAAGGCAGATGCGTTTGTGTTTTTCCTTTCACTAATCCCCACTGGTAGCAGCCAATGTTTTTCTGTTTAAAGACCGGAAGCTGTTCGTGCATGTACGATTGCGCATGACGAGCAAGCCACTCAGTACACATCATTGGTCGGTTGTAGCTTTCTACAATTTCAACGGCTTTATGGAACAGATCGAGTGGTAAGTAAGCGTGGAAAGTAATGATGTCCGATAGCTCCATCGCTTTGCGATCGGTTGGGTGTTCATAAATCGGCAGGCTTCGGTCAAGAATGCTTGGCGCATGCCAAGCGCCAACGGTGAGAGGCTGAGTTGGGTTTTCTTCACGTGCCCACTCAAACGCTTGTTCCATCAGCTCATGACTAAAGATTTCCATTTCTTCGTCGTAAGCGATCTCACCCGTAGTGGTGAAAATCATGCGGTTGGTTGGCTCGTTATAGAGATCCCAAATAACGATTCTAGGGTCATTTTTGTAGGTAGAGATGATGTCGCGAATATACGCTTCGACCTCACCCCACATAGATTTGTCCATCACCACATTGCGACCAGGACTTGCTGCTGCTTGGCTATTGTGCAAATCCGGTACTGGCGCTTTTTGTTCACCAAGATAAGGATGGTCGCCCGAAAAACCGCAGTCATCCATCGGCGTGAGCATCACTTTGATTTGATTGCGTTCGCAAATATCCAGAAAGCGCTCAATTCGCGCATGTAAACCATCGCGATCCGCTTGCCAAACTATAAATGGTAAGTTGGTACGTAAAGTGTTGTAACCCACATCATGCGCCCAAGCTAACTCTTGTTCCATCACCTCAGGAGCAAAAGATTCCGCTTGCCACATCTCATTCCAGTTAACCGCTGTGCGCGGTAAATAGTTAAAGCCACGTAGCCAGCCATGCTCTTTTTGCCATTGCCACGCTTTCTCTTCCGACCATCTTTTCATCTTACTCACCTTAAAACTAAATTACTAACTAATAATATTAGCTAATATATTAATTAATAATTTAATGACTAGGTGCTCAAAGAATAAACGTGGTGAAAATCACAGCTTTTAAGTTTCTCTGACTTACTTTTGTGATCTTCATCTTTAAAGGATGATCCGAACTTAATCTTTAGCTAATATCTTTAGCTAACGAAATTACGTAAAAGAACAGAATGGCTAAAAAAATCACCATGAGTGACATTGCGGCGGCGGCTGGCGTCTCTCAGTCGACCGTATCGCTGGTATTGAATGGCTCAACTTCCGTAAAAATCGCGGAAGCGACCAAACGTAAAGTGCTCGAAACCGCAGAATCACTTGGCTACAAAAACAAAAAGGTTGCCCATGCTTTGGGACGCCCTAAAAAGATCGCATTGGTGATCAATGGCTTAACCAGTTATGACCCATTTATCGATGCCATCAATGCAGCGAGAGAAGAAGCGTGGTCGAACGACTACATATTGGTGACGTTCAATTACAGCCATGATGAAGTGTTGGCAAGCAAGATTGAGTCGGAGATAAACGGCGGTGATTACGCAGGTTTGGTTTACGCATCCAGTATGACGCGAGAGTTGGAGCAGCAACGCGTCACAACTTCCTTACCGACTGTGCTGCTGAACTGCACCAACGAAGAACACACCGAAACGCCAAGTATTTTGCCGGCCGATATGATTGGAGCTTACAAAGCAGTTTCCCACCTCACAGCGCAAGGTTATCGTCGCATTGCCATGCTGTCTGGTGAAAGTTGGATGCTAGCCAGTAAGCAACGTGCCGATGGTTATCGTCAGGCTCTCATTGATGCAGACATCATTCCTAACTCAGAGTATTTAGTCGATGCAAACTGGTCGCTAAAAGAAGCGCACCAGCAAACACTGGCACTACTGAATATGGAGCAGCCGCCAGAAGCGATTTTCTGTGGCAGCGACTATATGGCAATGGGGTGCTACCAAGCGATAGCGGAGTTGGGGTTGAAGATTCCTCAGGATGTTGCCGTTGTCGGTTACGATAATCAGCAAATCGCCTCTGAAAGCTTCCCAGCATTAACGTCGGTTGAACTGCCCTACTCAGACATGGGTAAACTCGCAATCGAATCGTTGATGGCACTGATTGAAGGGCAACCGTTGCTTTCTAACAAACGCAAAGTAGAGGGTGAGCTCATCGTTCGAACCTCTTCGACAAAAACAAAAAAGGTGGGCATGTAGCCCACCATAACACCCAAAGTCGTTGGAGTTGCAGCATTGCTGCCGCTGCAAGTTCAAAGGGTAGAAGTGCTATCTAAAATTCAAACTGATAAGTAGTTTGATGCTGATAGCAATCCCCAGAGCTCAACACCCCATTGTTGAGTCCCCATTCTGGTTTGTTTGGCCCGTCTGGAAAGTACTGCGTTTCCAATGCTAGGCCGTCATAGCGTTCGTAAGTTTTACTTGCACCTGGCGTACCGGCTAAGAAATTACCTGAATAAAACTGGATGGCAGGCTTGGTGGTTTTCACCTTCATCACCACATCTTCTTTTGGTGCAATTAAAACCGCAGCGACAGACACGCCATCGGTCACTTCAGGCATGAATACAAAGGCGTGATCGTAGCCACCAGCAGTTTTCTGATCTTGCTCGGCAAGAAATTCTTGGCCAATCAATTTTGGCTCGGTGAAGTCGAAACTGGTACCCGAAACTGGCTTTTGTTCACCGGAAGGAATTAACCCCGCATCCGTTGGCAAGTAATGCCCAGCATTGAGCTGTAAAGTATGATCCAAACTTTTCGCGCGGCTCGCCTCACCAGCCAAGTTAAAGTAGGCGTGATTGGTTAAATTCACTGGCGATGTTTTGTCGGTCTTAGCATCATAGGCGATAGCTAGTTCATTCTCGTCAGTGAGAGTGTACGTCACCTTCACATCGAGATTTCCCGGATAGCCTTGGTCACCGTCCGGGGAGCGAAGTGAAAAAGTGACCTGTTGATCATTTTGTTGCTCTTCAACCTTCCAGCGGCGTTTATCAAACCCTTCCAAGCCTCCGTGCAGTGAGTTTTCGCCGTTATTAATGCCAAGTTGATAGTTCTCTCCGTCTATCTCAAACTGCCCCTTCGCAATTCGGTTAGCAAAGCGGCCAACAATGGAACCGAAGTAAGCGTCTTGCTTCATGTGTTCAGCCATATTTGGTGAGCGCAACAACACTTCACGGTTTTCACCATTTACCGGTAATGTGCAACTCAACCACGTCGCACCGATATCCATAAACGACGCTGTCATACCATTCGCGTTGGTCAAATGAATCAGAGTCGCAGTTTGGCCATCAAACGACGGCGTTTGCGCCATCGCTTGTTCTAGTTGTTGAAAATAGGCTTTCATCATCATTCCTTACAGCACTTCAACCAAACCCGCACCATTTTTGGCTTGGCAAACATAAATCGACTCTTTTAAGCCCGTAGCCGCTTGGTACTTCGCTTCAACTGCCGCTTTCACGTCATCAACCAGTGCTGGCGGTACAAGTGCCACGATGCAACCACCAAAGCCACCGCCAGTCATGCGCACGCCGCCTTGATCGCCGATCACCTCTTTGACTATCTCCACCAGCGTATCGATTTCTTTTACCGTAATTTCGAAATCATCGCGCATCGAGGCATGAGACTCGGCCATCAGCTCGCCCATACGCTTCATGTCGTGTGCTCGTAGCGCTTGCGCCGCTTCCACAGTACGATCGTTTTCTGTGATGACATGACGGGCACGTTTTGCCACCATTTCATCCAGCTCAGCGACTTTCTCGTTGAACTGCTCAATCGTCACATCACGCAAAGCTCTCACACCGAAAATGCGCGCCGCTTCTTCACATTGCTGACGACGAGTGTTGTATTCACTGTCGACCAAACCACGTTTTTTATTCGAGTTGATGATCACGACGGCCATCTCTTCTGGCATAGAGACTGCTTCTGTTTCAAGGCTACGGCAATCTAATAGCATCGCATGATTTTCACGCCCTTCCGCTGAAATCATTTGATCCATGATGCCGCAGTTGCAACCGACGAATTCATTCTCTGCTTGCTGACCGTTTAAGGCGATTTCGGCTTGGCTGATTTCAAGGTTAAACAGCACTTTAAACGTTTGACCGATCACCACTTCTAATGCCGCCGATGAGCTCAAACCCGCGCCTTGAGGTACGTTGCCGCTGACTGAAATATCCGCCCCAGTAAACTGGTAGCCACGCGCCAGAAGACACTTCACCACGCCGCGAATGTAGTTCGCCCACATTTTGTCTTGCTGGAAGGTAATGGCTTGCGTGATATCGAATTCGTCCACTGCGTTACCGTAATCGACCGACACCACACGCACGATATTGTCTTCACGCTTTGTCGCCGCCACGACCGTTTGGTAGTTAATGGCACACGGTAGGACAAAACCATCGTTGTAATCGGTGTGCTCACCAATCAAATTCACACGACCAGGCGCTTGAATAATATGGCTAGGTGCGTAGCCCAACACTTGCTCAAATGACGCTTTCACATTTTGGATAAGTTCAGACATAGGGACGTTCTCTTAAAATAGTAATTTGTGTGGAATAACGCGTTGAGCCTAACTTTCTATCTGTAAAGTCGCGCTATCCCATTATTCGTAATCAGTCCAATTTAAAGACTTAGCATTCTTTGTAGTGGACATCACTCACATCACGCAGACGCTGCGCCGCTTGCTCTGCGGTGAGGTCACGTTGGCTTTCTGCCAGCATTTCGTAGCCCACCATGAACTTACGAACCGTGGCACTGCGCAGTAGTGGCGGATAAAAAAGTGCATGAAGCTGCCAATGGTCGATGTCTGTGCCTTCGTCAAAAAACGGCGCGTAGTGCCAGCCCATCGAGTAAGGGAAAGAGCATTGGAATAAATTGTCGTAACGGCTGGTCAGCTTCTTAATCGCTCGCGCTAAATCGTCTCGTTGCTCATCGCTGAGTTCGCTCATGCGACGAATGTGCGTTTTCGGCAACAACATGGTTTCGAACGGCCAAGCAGCCCAGTAAGGCACCACCGCCAGCCAGTGTTCGGTTTCCACCACAATGCGTGAACCGTCTTTGAGTTCCGCTTGTACGTAATCCACCAGCAAGTTGCTGCCGTGTTCTTGGTAGTAGGCTTTTAGGTTGTGCTCTTTACGCTCGATTTCATTTGGTAAGAAGCTGTTCGCCCAGATTTGACCGTGCGGATGAGGCTGAGAACAGCCCATGGTTTCGCCTTTGTTTTCGAACGCCTGAACCCAAACGTATTCCTTGCCGAGCTCTTCAATTTGTTCGTTCCAGGTCTCTATCACGCCACGAATTTTATCCACTGGCAGCTCCGGTAAGGTTTTGCTGTGATCTGGCGAGAAGCAAATCACTCGGCTCAAACCACGCACGCCTTGCGTTTTGAATAGCGGGTTGTTTGACTCTGGTGCATCTGGTGAATCCACCATCAGCGCAGCAAAATCGTTATTGAACACATAGGTGCCTTGGTAGTCTGGATTAACATCGCCAGAGATACGTTCGTTGGTTGGACAAAGGAAACATTTACCGTCATAGCTTGGTAGCTCATCCAATGCGGGCTTTTCATCTGCGCCGCTCCAAGGGCGTTTTGCACGGTGAGGTGAAACCAAAATCCATTGCCCAGTAAGAGGGTTGTAACGGCGGTGTGGATGATCCACTGGGTTAAATTCGACATTCGACATGTTACTTACTCAACTCTTTAAAATTCTTCAAACTAGGGGAATAGCCATTGGGATTTTTTGACTGCCAGTGCCACGTATCAGCGGTCATTTCAGCCACCGTGCGTATTGCTTTCCAGCCTAGTTCACGCTCAGCTTTTTCCGTGCTTGCCCAACATTCAGCAATATCCCCAGGACGACGCGGGCATAACTCGTAAGGCACTGGTTTACCGCAAGCGGTCGCGAACGCATCCACCATCTCAAGTACGCTCGAGCCTTTACCTGTACCTAAGTTGTAAATGTGCAAACCCGATTTCTCACCCACCGTTTTCAAAGCCGCAATATGGCCATCGGCCAGATCCATCACATGGATGTAATCGCGCACGCCAGTGCCATCAGGTGTTGGGTAGTCGCTACCGAATACCGCGAGTTTTTCTCGGCGGCCAACAGCGACTTGGGCGATAAATGGCATCAAGTTATTGGGAATACCTTGTGGGTCTTCCCCCATGCTGCCCGATGAATGGGCGCCAACTGGGTTGAAGTAACGCAGTAAGGTGATGCTCCAGTCGTTTTCAGCATGGAACAGATCGCTGAAGCACTGCTCCACCATATATTTACTGCGACCGTATGGATTGGTGGTTGCGCCTGTTGGTGAATCTTCCGTAATCGGCACTATTTCTGGGTCACCGTAAACCGTTGCCGATGAACTGAATACGATGCTTTTCACACCCGATTTACGCATGCTGCGCGCCAACACCAATGAGCCATTGACGTTGTTGTCGTAGTACTCAAGTGGTTTTGCCACCGATTCGCCAACCGCTTTGAGGCCAGCAAAGTGGATCACTGCTTGGATGTCGTGCTGCGCGAATACCGTATCCAAAAATGCTTCGTCACGGATGTCACCTTGGTGGAACGCAGGCTGCTTGCCTGTCAGCGCTTCAATACGGTTTAACACTTCCAGTTTGGCGTTACACAAGTTATCAACGATGATAGGTTCCATTCCCGCTTCAATCATCTGAACGCAAGTGTGACTACCGATGTATCCCATACCGCCTGTGACAAGAACTTTCACTTTTTGCTTCTCCACGTTTGCTGCTTTCTGTTCATACCTCACTCTGATGCGCTAAAAGCCAATCGCCATTGCATCGAATCGGAACGCCCATTTCTTAACTGGCTAAAAGTCTAGCAACCAATCTCGATCCAGATCCGTGATCGAATTCAAATTGTGTAAACGTTTCCACAAAATTACACAAAAGCCTTATTTTAGATGCTGACTTTAGTTAAATTAAACCAGGAGGATGATGAGCAGTGAAGATGAGTCGAGCAGATACCGCTCTCTTTCGTGGATCGCACGATTTTACTAAAAGTTTGTGCATCCCTAAGTAGCTGTTTACAATAGCCAGATTATTGAGTTCTCACTTGGACTGTGAGCAATGCCAACGGGAAATGTACATGGCAACACTAAAAGATATCGCCACTGAAGCGGGCGTCTCACTTGCAACTGTATCGCGAGTTTTGAATGACGATCCGACGTTGAGCGTTAAAGAAGAAACCAAACGCCGCATTTTAGAAATCGCAGAAAAGCTGGAGTACCGCACCAGCAGTTCGAAGAAAGCCACCAAAGAAGCCAAGCAAAAACATCACTTTTTGGCCTTGTACAATTACAAACAAGAAGCAGAAGTGAATGACCCGTACTACTTGTCGATTCGTCATGGGATTGAAACTCAGTGCGACAAACTCGGCATTACGCTAACCAATTGCTACAACAGCGAAATTGATGTTGAAACGCAAAAGATTACGGGTGTCCTTTTAGTCGGGAAAGTCGACCAAAAGGTGGTCAATAAGTTACCTAAACGCCTAGCCGATAGCATCTGTTACATCGACTTTTCAGATCCAACTAGCCCTTACGATTGCGTTGATATCGACCTTGTAAGAATCAGCAAGCAAGTGGTTGATTTCTTTGTACAACAAGGCTACGAGCGTATCGGATTTATTGGTGGACAAGACGAGCCCAACACCGCAGACATTCGTGAAAATGCGTTTGTGGACTACGGCAGTCTAAAAGGTGTGGTTTCTGAAGACGACATTTATCGTGGCGATTTCTCTAGCTTGTCCGGTTATGACTTAGCGAAAGAGATGCTGGCCAAAGGCGATTTCCCAAAAGCGATGTTCATTGCTTCGGACTCCATTGCGATTGGTGTGTTACGAGCAGTGCATGAGTTTGGTTTAAACATTCCTGATGATATTGCGCTGATCAGCGTGAACGACATTCCTACCGCGCGTTTTACCTTCCCTCCTCTATCGACCGTTCGTATTCATTCTGAAATGATGGGGATTCAAGGCGTGAACTTGTTAGTAGAAAAATACCGTGACGGACGCGCACTGCCCCTTCAAGTGTACGTTCCAAGCAAGCTCAAGCTACGCGGCACAACTCGATAAAAACACCCTCAAAACTGTTCAAATAAAGCACTGAATTTTCAGTGCTTTTTTATTTCTTCTTTTATTTTCTACCGAATTTTTACTGTTTTTACTTTCCAAAACAATCTAGAACGCATTCCTTTACGCTGATCACATCTTGCTCAACATTGGTCATTTAAAACGTGACCAAGTTAAAGTAAAACGTTTCCAATAATTTATTTTAGTAAAACCTTTACTAAAATCTTTCTCAGATTATTCATAAGCATTTTTCACAATACATCGGCCGTTGTTTTTGCACTGATGTTGAGCCGCGATGAAACCAATCCGCACTCCAACATAAGCGCACCAAGCCGAGGGGAGATCAAAACGTGAACAATTGGGAAAACTTCCAACACTTACACGAGAATCGTATGGCACCGCGTGCGTACTTTTTCTCCTACGACTCTGTTCAGAGCGCACAAACCTTTCAACGTGAACTGAGTCGCCGCTTTATGTTGCTCAGCGGCCAATGGGCATTTCGTTATTTCACCAACCCAATGTTGGTGCCTGATGAGTTTTACTCACAAACAATGAACGACTGGGGACACATTACCGTCCCAAACATGTGGCAAATGGAAGGTCACGGCGATCTGCAATACACCGATGAGGGCTTCCCATTCCCGATCGACGTCCCGTTTGTACCAACCGACAACCCAACGGGCGCTTATCAACGCACATTTACACTTGGTCCACAGTGGGATAACCAACAAACCATCATCAAGTTCGACGGCGTGGAAACCTACTTTGAAGTGTACGTAAACGGCGAGTACGTCGGCTTTAGTAAAGGCAGCCGACTCACAGCGGAATTCGACATTTCCAAGTTCGTCCAACAAGGCGAAAACTTGCTCTCTGTACGCGTGATGCAGTGGGCCGATTCCACTTACATTGAAGACCAAGACATGTGGTGGACGGCGGGGATCTTCCGTGATGTTTACCTAATCGGAAAAGAGAACATTCACGTCCAAGACCTCACCATTCGCACCGATTTCGCCGACGATTACCAAAGTGCGACGCTCAGTGCTCAAATCGAATTGGAAAACCTTTCCACCGCTATCGCGTCTGGCTATACGCTGGAATACGCGCTGCATGACAAAGGCACTGTCGTAGCCAGTGGTCAATGCGATTCACTGACTATCCAAAACCACCACTCAACAAGCTTTGCGATTGATATGGTGAACCCAACGCATTGGACGGCTGAAAATCCTTACCTTTACCACTTGTTCATTACCTTAAAAGATCACCAAGGCAACCTAGTGGAAGTGATCCCACAACGCGTGGGTTTCCGTGATATCAAGGTGCGTGATGGCCTGTTTTACATCAACAATCAATACGTGATGCTGCATGGTGTAAACCGTCATGACAACGACCACCTAAAAGGTCGCGCAGTGGGCATGGACCGCGTGGAAAAAGATCTGATTTTGATGAAGCAACACAACATCAACTCGGTTCGCACCGCACACTACCCGAACGACCCACGCTTCTACGAGTTATGTGATATTTACGGCCTGTTTGTGATGGCAGAAACCGATGTGGAAACCCACGGCTTTGCCAACGTTGGCGACCTAAGCCGCATCACCAATGATCCTGCTTGGGAAGCGGTGTTTGTCGATCGCGCAGTGCGTCATGTTCATGCGCAAAAGAACCACCCTTCTATCATCATGTGGTCACTCGGTAACGAATCGGGTTATGGCTGTAACATCCGTGCGATGTATGCCGCGACCAAAGCAATTGATGACACCCGTTTGGTTCACTACGAAGAAGACCGCGATGCTGAAGTGGTGGATGTGATTTCCACTATGTACTCACGCGCTCAACTGATGAATTACTTTGGCGAACACCCACACGAGAAGCCACGCATTATCTGCGAATACGCCCACGCGATGGGGAACGGGCCGGGTGGTTTAACCGAATACCAAAACGTGTTCTATGCGCACGACCACATTCAAGGTCACTACGTTTGGGAATGGTGTGATCACGGCATTCTAGCGCGTGATGAACGCGGCCAAGAGTTCTACAAATACGGCGGCGATTACGGCGACTACCCAAACAACTACAACTTCTGCATGGATGGTCTGATTTACCCAGATCAAACCCCGGGCCCTGGCCTGAAAGAATACAAACAAGTCATTGCACCGGTGAAAATCCGCACCGTTGAAGGTTGCCATGATCGCTTTATCGTTGAGAACAAATTGTGGTTCACCAACCTCGATGATTACACCATTACTGCTGACGTGCGTGCCGAAGGTGAAACCCTGCGTAGCGTGCAATTCAAAGTCGAAGCTTTGGTAGCTAACAGCGAACGTGAAGTGAGCATCGACTTGCCAGAATTGGATGAGCGCGAAGCCTTTGTTAACTTCACCGTACGCAAAGACAGTCTCACGCTTTACAGCGAAGCCAACCATGAAATTGCGGTGTATCAGTTCCAACTGAAAGAAAACACCGCCACGTTGCCTGCGTTGGTCAACCACAATGTTCAACCATTGGTGCTTGAAGAAAGCCGTCTAGAGCACGTGATCACAGGTCATAACTTCACGCTTACCTTCTCGAAAGTAAACGGCAAGCTGACTTCTTGGCGCGTAAATGACGAAGAGATCATTCAATCTGAGCCGAGACTAAACTTCTTCAAACCGATGATTGATAACCACAAACAAGAGTATGAAGGTTTGTGGCACCCAGCGCATCTGCAAATCATGCAGGAGCACTTCCGCACACTTGCTGTGGAAGCAACTGATGATTCCGTCTTGATTACGACCACCAGCATCATTGCGCCGCCGGTCTTTGATTTTGGCATGCGTTGTACCTATCGCTATCAAATCAATGCGCAAGGCCATTTGAACGTGGAACTGAATGGCGAGCGCTACGGCGACTACCCTCACGTGATTCCGGTCATCGGCTTGGATTTGGGCATCAACGGCAGCTTTGACCAAGTGAGCTACTACGGTCGCGGCCCAGAAGAAAACTACCAAGACAGTCGCCAAGCTAACCTCATTGATGTTTACCACAGCACCGTAGAAGACATGTTCGAGAACTACCCGTTCCCGCAAAACAACGGCAACCGCCAACACGTGCGCTGGGCATCGCTCACGAACCGTCATGGCACAGGGTTATTGGTGAAACCTCAGCAAGAAATCAACTTCAGCGCGTGGTTCTACACCAACCAAAACCTGCATCAAGCGCAACATACGATCGAGCTAGAAAAGAGTGGCTACATCACCCTTAACCTTGACCATCAAGTGATGGGGTTAGGCTCGAACTCATGGGGCAGCGAAGTGCTCGACTCTTACCGCGTGTACATGGACGAGTTCCGTTACGGTTTGACGCTGATGCCTCTGCAAGCAGGTGATTGCAACGCACAAGTGATGGCAAACCATGATTTCGACAACGCGTTTTTCACTCAAACCAATACTCAATCAGTCAACGAGGCTTAACCCATGATCGTGTTAGACAGCTTAGAGCAATTCAAACAGGTATATCGCAACGGTCGTAAATGGAACCGCTGTGTGGAAGCCATTGGCAACATCGGCAACATCAAAGATGGCGTGATGCACTCGATTGGCGATTCACTAGTTTACATGGTTGAAGATGGCATCGCGAAACAAACCGAAATGTTCATCGGTAACCGTCGTTACTTCGATGTGCATTACTACCTCGAAGGTCGAGAAACCGTTGAGTTCGCGGATAAAACCGCGTTAACCCTAGAACAAGCTTATCGTGATGAAACTGACCGCGAGTTTTTTTCTGGTCAGGGTGAAACACGTGAGCTTTGCGAAGGCCAAGTGGCGATTTTTGAAAACAGTGAAGCGTACCGCTTCCACGGAGACAACCGCGTAAGAAAAGTGGTGCTCAAAGTGACCATCGAAGATGGCTACTTCCTAAATAAATAAAACAAGAGAAGGGCTGTGGTCACAGCATTACAAGCCCTTCCTCCCTACAATTCCAACGTGATTCACCGGAGATAGAACATGTCTGAATCCAAACGTAATACGATAGGCAAATTCGGGTTGTTGTCCCTCACCTTTGCCGCAGTATTTAGCTTTAACAACGTAATCAATAATAACATCGAGATCGGTCTAGCTTCTGCGCCAATGTTCTTTCTGGCGACCATTTTTTATTTCATCCCTTTCTGTTTGATCATCGCAGAATTCGTATCTCTGAATAAAGATTCTGAAGCGGGGGTCTACGCATGGGTAAAAAGCTCACTCGGCGGTCGCTGGGCGTTTATCTCTGCCTACACTTACTGGTTCGTTAACCTATTCTTCTTCACGTCCTTGCTGCCGCGTGTTATCGCTTATGCGTCTTACGCGTTCTTGGGCTATGAATACATTCTGACGCCATTCACCACTACCGTGCTCAGTATGATTTTGTTTGCGTTTGCAACCTACGTATCGACAAACGGCGCGAAAATGTTGGGGCCAATTACGTCGGTGACCTCCTCCCTCATGCTGCTACTGACAATGTCGTACATTTTACTGGCTGGCGCAGCGTTGATCGGCGGCGTAGAACCGGCTGACCCAATTACTGTAGAAGCGATGATCCCTGATTTCAGCTGGGCATTTTTAGGCATTACTACATGGATCTTTATGGCGGCAGGCGGTGCGGAATCGGTCGCGGTTTACGTAAACGATGTGAAAGGCGGCTCGAAATCGTTCGTTAAAGTCATCATCATCGCAGGTATCTTTATCGGCGTGCTTTACTCAGTTGCGTCTGTTTTGATTAACGTATTTGTTCCTAGCGAAACCCTAAAATACACGGGCGGATCGGTTCAAGTATTTGAAGGTTTGGCTGCGTACTTTGGTTTGCCAGAAATATTGATGAACCGCTTCGTAGGCTTGGTATCCTTCACCGCTATGTTTGGCTCTCTACTGATGTGGACAGCAACGCCAGTGAAAATCTTCTTCTCTGAGATTCCAGAAGGCATTTTTGGTAAGAAAACCGTAGAGCTGAACGAAAACGGCGTGCCAGCTCGCGCAGCTTGGTATCAGTTCCTTATCGTTATCCCATTGATGATCATCCCAACATTAGGTTCTAACACCGCTCAAGATCTGATGAATACGGTGATCAACATGACCGCAGCCGCTTCGATGCTGCCACCGCTGTTCATCATGCTGGCGTACCTGAATCTGCGCTTGAAACTGGATCACGTCGAGCGTGATTTCAAAATGGGCTCACGCAAAATGGGCATCGCTACCGTATCGGTACTGATCGCTATCTTTACGGTTGGTTTCTTAGCATCGACCTTCCCTACTGGGGCCGACATCATGACCATCATTTTCTACAACGTTGGCGGTATCGTGATTTTCCTTGGCTTTGCTTGGTGGAAGTACAGCCAATACGAAAAATCATTGAATCAGGAAGAGCGTATAAAAGAAGCCGCGCCAGCTTCGCAAGCGGTATAACACAGACTCTCAATGACAAACATTCTGGGCACCCTTTGGTGCCCTTTTTTATATGTGAGAGGTGATGGTCGAAGAAACCAACTCGCGTAGCCAAATGCCTTTATCTTCATTGTTTCGGCTGGAATGCCACAGCATGGCAATATCAAAATCCGCAACGGCGATCGGCGGCTTAACAGTAATGAGATCGTCCGAAAAGCCCTCCGCCAACGCCATTTTTTCTGGCACGATGGCAATGAGATCGCGCTTTTTCAATAAATGCCGAATAGTGAGAAAGTTGCGCGACGCCACGGTGACTTTACGGCTCAAACCATGTTCTGCGAGCTTTTGGTCTACTTGTGTCTTTAAGCTCCCATCGGGACTTACCAGAGCTTGCTCTATGTTCGCGAACGCTTCCAGAGACAGCTGTGTTTCCCCTTTCAATACCTGTTTATCACACATACACACGTGTTTTTCCGTGTACAAGTACAAGCTCTCAAAGTTGTCATCCAACACCGGCATGCTGCCAATAATGACATCGAGCTTTTCGTGCTCAGTTAATGCCACGTAGTTGCTACGATTGACGTTAATAAAACTGATCTGCGCCTCTGGTGCGCGCTGGCGTATTTCGTCATAAAGCCGAGGAGCAAAGATAAACTCGGCATAATCCGTTAACCCAATGCGACATACACCCGCGTAATTTTCAGGTTGGAAGGCAGACTTAGTGAGCAAGTCTTTGGCGATAGAGTCCAGCAAATGATGCACGGTTGGCGCGATGTTGTGAGCGTGCTCGGTGGGCTCCATCTTGTGTCCTTTTCGCTCAAAAAGCGGGTCGTCAAACAACAACCTTAAACGAGACAAACTATGACTCATCGCCGACTGGCTAACGTAACTTTTCTCTGCCGCGACGCTAACGCTTCGATGTCGATACAAGTAGGAAAACGTCACCAATAAGTTCAAGTCAATGTTACGCCACTGAATGTCCTCTTTCACCTCAATACCTTCATCCCATTTCATTCATAAATGAAATTAAATCTATCAATTTGAGTCATTTTAGAGCATCCGATAAATTAGCAACAATGCTTTTTAGATAAACAGGCTCGACATGTTCACCATCTTCAAAACTTTTTTCTGGCTAGGTTGGTTCAGCTTCGGCGGCCCTGCGGCTCATATTGGTTATTTTCGCCAAACCTTTGTTGAGAAACTGAAATGGCTTGATGACAGCGAGTACGCGCAAATTGTCGCGCTCAGTCAGTTTTTGCCGGGACCGGGCTCAAGCCAAGTTGGCTTTGCTTTAGGCTATAAACGTGGCGGTTTAGGTGGCGCATGCGCAGCATTTGTCGGATTCACGCTTCCTTCGGTGATCATCATGTTGGCGCTGGCGATGGTGAGCAGCCAAATCACCGACACCGCAGTGTTCCAAAACATCGTTCACGGCCTAAAACTGCTCGCAGTCGTGGTCGTGGCGGATGCGACTTGGGGCATGTACAAAAACTTCTGCCAAAGCAAACTGACTGCGGGGTTGTGCGTCGCTACTGCAATTGCGTTGCTGGTGGCGCCAAGCATCATGACGCAAATGTTCGTGTTGATCGCAGCAGGTTTTGTCGGCATGCGATATCTGAAGAAAGACTCCGCGCCATCAGCCGAGCCGTTTAAACCGTCTATCACGCCATTGGCTCTATTTGCGGTGCTTTTACTCGGCTTACCGTTAGTAGCTCATACGCTGCCTTTGCTTGGGCTGTTTAGTGATTTTTTCCAAGCTGGTAGTTTAGTGTTTGGTGGCGGTCATGTGGTGCTGCCGCTTCTGCAAAACATTGTTGGCGACCAGCTCAGCCAAGATGCATTTTTAACAGGCTACGCCGCTGCACAAGCTGTACCGGGGCCAATGTTCACCTTTGCGACTTTTATTGGTTATGAGCTTTCGGATACGCCAATTTTAGGCGCGCTGATCGCAACGCTTGGCGTATTCCTCCCAGGGTTTCTTTTACTGCTTGGTGTTCTTAAAAACTGGCTAGCACTGGCAGGCAAACCGCGGGTCTCCGGCGCTATCAACGGTGTCAATGCCTCGGTAGTAGGGTTACTACTCGCGGCACTTTACCAGCCAGTATTTAGCAGCGCAGTTGTTGCTCCCATCGACATGGCGTTAGTGGTTGCGGGTTGCTATCTACACAAAAAGCTCAACCTTTCGGTGCTGTGGATGATCGTGTTTTTTGTGGCGGCAGGCCTTGTCACGAGCATGATTTAAAAATCTTAAACGACAAACTCTTAACGGGCACTTAAATACAAATGCCCGTTTTCTCAGCTAAACTTATACCTCTAATAAAAAATAAGAAGATGGGAGCATCGATGGAACAAGAGAATAATTACGAGCTCAACCTCAGTTGGCAGCAAAAAACGTCATCTTGGATAAAATCAGTAAAGGATGAACTGAGTACTGATATCATTTTTTATCTATACAGTTTCGGATCTACTGCCATTATTTACTTTTGCTCTTGGTACCTTGATTCCCCTATCAATTACTCATTTTCTACTTATTACCACCTCTTCACAGTTACGACTTGCGCCGCTATTTTAGGGGCAGGTATGTATTATTATTTCTATTTACTGGTCCAACGAGAAAAGCGTCCTTTGAATCGTTTTAAGAAAAAAGTTCATCAACTATTTTTCCCTCTATACCGAACCATCTCTATTTTTTTATCGTTGCTCGCTATCAATTTTATTGTAACTAACCATACGTTTCTGAAATCGCTTATCCCACTCATAAATCCATTCAAATGGGATCATACCTTTGCTGAGCTTGATAGGCTGCTTCATTTTGGCGTTGCACCATGGGAATTGACTCATAGCTTGTTCTCTAGCCCGTGGGCTTCACTTAGTATCAATTTTGCTTACAACCTATGGTTTTTTCTAATGTGGGGGAGCGCATTCTTTTTTTGCATCTATTACAAACTTCCATTATTGAGATTGCAATTTCTGCTCACATTCGCACTGCTATGGATGATAAATAGTATATGGTTCGCTACCTTATTTTCTTCTGCAGGCCCTTGCTATATGGAACTTTTGACCGGTGACGCTCAGTACGCACCGTTGATGAAATTACTCACCGCTCAAAGTCTGTATCTGGAGAACATTGGCGCATCCCCTTTATGGTCTTTGTCGACACAAGACTACCTGTGGCATGAATACCTAGAGAATGCCAATAGTTTTGGCTCTGGTATTTCCGCGATGCCGAGTATGCACGTATCTATGTCTGTATTGATGGCGTTGTCCATTTGCAGACTGAATAAAAAGCTCGGTTACTTTGCTTACGCTTTTGCTATCCTGATACAAATCGGCTCGGTACATTTAGGTTGGCATTACGCCATTGATGGCTATGTGGGGACGCTGTTAACTGTTTTATTGTGGAAGATAGTTGGTTGGTTCATCAAACGCAATACCATGGCGGTTTGAGATTGATCCCCAAAGCGCCAGTTCTAATAGAAGTATGTGTTGAAGTAAGGAAAAAACTCCCCCGCCCGTGTAGAAGCGCGGGGGGGGGGGGTAATATAGCGGTTATGGGATAGCTTTATGGCTTGGTGACTCTCGCTCTTCAGCTGGTATGTAGACATCCGCTCGGCGGTTTTTAGAGCGTCCTTGGGGGGTTTCATTGCTAGCAATCGGTTCAGATTCACCAAATGACTTCAGCTCTGTATTTTCCCGTTTCACCCCATATTTCACCAATTCATTGGCGGTGCTGTGCGCGCGGTTCAAGCCAAGCTCTTGGTTGTAAGTATCGGTACCGATCCAGTCAGTATGCCCTTCAACCGTCACTCGATAATTACTTAGAGCCAATTGACGCGCCACACTGCTTAACACATCTCTAGCCAATGATGAAAGATTGAAACGATCAAAAGCAAAGTGAACCCGTGCAACCAGTTGTCCCTTGTCACCCACTTCACCACTAAATTGTGCAATACCTAAGTTTGAGATATAGGTTAAACATTCACTCGGATCGGTTAACAGTGATGATTTTTTCATCAGTGCCTGTTTAAGAGCTTGGTCATCGCTTTTTTCGGTCACTTGCAAAAAACCATTGCGATGTGTGCCAACGCCCGTCACTTCTCCGACTGTGATTGAATGCGAATATTCATAAAACGCAGTGGCGCAGTACTCTGTTAATGTTGAACTGATGTCGTTGGCATTGGCATTGGCATTGGCATTGGCATTGGCATTGGCATTGGCATTTAACGTTGTAAAACCGACCACCAGCATTACTGCCATTACTTTTTTATTGGTCATATCTTTCACCCATATAGTCTCGATTCACCAGTACCACGAGATCCTTTTTGAATTAATTCTTCGATTTTTTTAATAAAATCTTCCGTTTCTGTTACATCAATAATGTCTTCATCTGGGTTCAGCACGCAATCTTGGAAGCCGCTTTGTGCCGATGCCTGAAAATCCACCCCAATTACGCCAATGTATAAGTAGCCCTTCGCTGATTCAAAGTGCGCTCGCGCTTTATCGCACATGCCTTGTTCAACAAGGTTTGGCAAAATATTTCCAAATGGGTCTTCCTCACCATCGCTGATCACGATCAGCATTTTCAGCCGCTCGTTATATTGTTCAATCTCATCCTCAGTACTTCCACTGGCGGGACGCCCTTTATCCATGGCTTGAAAACCACGCAATAAACCTTGATAAGCAGCCGTACCACCTCCGGCTCGCATTCCTTGCATTTCTGCAAGTTTACTTTTGTCCGCAGTAAGCGGAATAGTATAAAAGCCATTCTTGCCAGGGCTTGTTAAGCTATCTCTATAAAGGTTGTTGTTGTTGGAATCAAAATGGAAATTAAAGTTCGGATCCGACACCTTATCGTTAAACATATCATTCACCGATGTAGCGTAATCAATGTAAACCGGCACCTCCAGATAGTTGCTGCTGCCATTTTGATCTAATACGTCGAGAACTCGTCGTGCTTGTTCTTTTTGCTGGCTATTACACCACCAACTCCACCAAGCGGCACAACGCTCTACATCTCTCTCAGAGGAACTAGCCCAAGCTGACCAGTCCACTTGTTCATAGGTTACCGATGAGACATTTGTTCTCACATCGTTTCTGTATCTGACTTGACTACTTGAAAAAAGAGAGCCCTGCATTTTCTCTTGTACCCTCAAGTTAAACGGCACAATCGCCACCCGATTGAGCACCTCGGTTTCACCGGTTCTCGGGACTAAAATACGGTCAGATATCTGCTCAACGGCTCCTTTTAGTAAGTTGATTTTGACTTTACCTTGCCACTTCCAATTCATTGAGCCCGAAAAGTCACTCACTAAAACCAAGTCAATGATTTTGTCACCCAAATAGTACGGATACTTCGCTGCAACGGCTTGTCCTGCCAGTTTCTCCTGCGCTTTAAATGAGGGGATCAAATTACTGGCAAACCAAGAATTATGGGTTGTGGTCACTTGTACTGAATATTGAATTTTTTCTAAGACTCCAGCGTCCTCATCCGGCTCTTGGTATGTTCTGAGCGTAGTAATATCGACATGGGAAATATCCCGCACATAATCTTGAATATATCGAGTAGCTAAGGCGTCCGCTTGGTTTGCTTTATCGTCAATCGTAATCGCCAACGCCGCACTTTGTGCAGCATCACGTAAACGGCTTGTCTCGTGAATATAACGAGTGCCCTCTACGGCAAAAAACGTGATACCAAGTACAGGGACAAGGCTAATTGCAAACCAAATGGCGGCAACCCCTTTTTGGTGACGCATGGACCGTCTTGCCAGTAGGACTCGACCTGTAGCTTTACTAAAATACGTTGAGCGACAAGACTGTGGCTTATTCATGAAACCCATTGTTACCTCCCCACCACAACAGAACTGGATGAGATTGTCATTGTGGACCCGCCGCTATTCCCCCAAAGCGTCGCGAACCAAGACGTTTCCTTTTGGCACAGCGTTACTTGGTAGAGAGGAAAGACGACGCTATTTTCAACTGGGACAAGATCAGCTTTTTCATTCAACGCTACAGCATTACAGCCTAAGTTCTCGTATTCCGTACTTACAAACTGCTCCCAAACGGTTTTATTGTGCAATGCTTCTATCTTAATAGCGATACTATCGGGGCTAGTACCGAGCAAACGCGCTGCCAAAATTTGCATGTGGGAGGTATCAATTGCATTTAAATTCACTCTTTCATCGTAATACCGAGTGCGCTCTTTTAGTATGTTTACTAAGGCAAAACTACTGCGATCAAGTTTTGCTCTTGTCATCAATTTATCGCTCAGATCAGTCATAAAATAAAAAATGGTGACGATCGCTATAAGCACAAAGAAAAGCTCAATGGCGAAGGAGCCTTTTTGTCGGGAACGCAATTTCATGGTTATTCCTCCCAACCCTCGTGCTCTAAATTGATCAAAGTGCTTCTGACAATAGGCACAGTGGCACTAGAAAACACATTCAAAACCGGACGGTAATTGTACGTTAACGTAATCTCAGCAATCTGATAGCCCAAATCATCTTCCATCATTTCCGCATCTGAAAAGCTGCTATCTGCGATCAGATCCGGATAGGTTAAGTAGTACTTACCCGAAATACTAAAATTGTCCGCTGGAGTCAGCGCAGACCAAAGTGTTCCGCTCTCATTTAACGCTGCTCTCAATGTATTATTATAGCTACTATAGTTACTCCCACCCTCAAATATCTTAGTATTTCGCACCGTCTCTCTTAAGGCATACTCAACCACACTCATTGTATAAATACGTAGTCCCATCTCAAACAACATCAGCAGTGAAATCGCTAGCACCAATGCACCGAGCGCAAACTCTACAGCCGTAACCCCTTGTATTTTTTTCCGTGAACGCCTTGATGATGACTTACTCTTAGATCGAGATTTAGCGGCTACATTTCTTTGAAATTGAGTCAATAATCGTTTCATATTGTCCACCCTAATTATCGGTGTCACTTTTGTGGCTTTCGCTGTATCCCATGCCATATTTCAATGATGTAACTTTTTAATAGATTTCGTTTCTTATCGTTATCGCTTTTTATCGATGAAGCGTTTTGGATATTTGCGCAACTTGCGTATCAGAAAAAGTGCCCTCAAGTAACTCTTTGGCTTGCGATACTTCTCCTACCTTGAAAAAGGCAATGGCTAAGTTTGAACGTACTTTTTCATTGCTTTGGTTCTCCTGATAAACAGGGGCAAGCAGCGCGATTACGTCATGATATTGCTGCTGAGCTAAATAGACCACAGCGAGATTATTCTTAATGGCTACATCATTAAACCCCTTCAGGCGAGCTTGATTAAAAGCCCGTATAGCCAAAGAGAACTCACCCAAGTTACTATACGCAATGCCGGTTAGTACCTGAATTTCTCCGCTACTATTACCCATAGCGATGGAACGTTGGTACTGTTCCAACGCTAATGCATCTTCGCCTTCGAGGCTATGAACTTGCCCACCTAGCTGTGCAAGTCGCGCATTTTCAACTCCTAATTCAGATAAGTGCTGAACATAAAATTTTGCAGACTCCACATCCTCTTTTGCCAGATAAGCAAAAGCGAGATCCTGCATCACTTGTACATCGTTGGATTTTTGTTCTAAGCGTGCTTTGTAATGCTCAATAAGGCCTGCATGATTTTGTACACGTTTCATGCTTTCAACAGTACTTTCTTCGTTGTACGCCGTCGAGCTGCACCCCATGAGAGAAAAAAGTGTTAAAGCCATCAATGCGATTTTTTTCATTACCCACTCCCTGAAAGTGTCGAGAAATCGATTTGCAAGAAACCCGGAGCGAGGATAAAAATAACGATTGGAAACATGATCAGCAAAATAAGAGGCACACTCATTTTGGCTGATAGTTTCCCCATTCGCTCTTCTACTTCGAGTAAGTGAATTCGGCGCATGTCTTCAGCCAAGTCACTTAATACACCAGCAACAGAGGCGCCATAATGTAAGTTTTGGATAATGGTAAGCACAAAACTATTGATCTCTGGTGCAGGCAAGCGCAGCGACAGATCATGCAAGGCTTTTTCAATCCCGTGTACTTTCCCTGACTCGGACGTCTTATTGATTTGATAGCACAGATCTTTATCGAAGATTTTTAGCTCTTTGGCCAAATAAGCAAAAGATGCCTCAATGGTCATACCCGTTTGCACACACACCGACATAATATCGAGCACGTAGGGAAGGTTTTTTGAAATTTTACGCACAAGCCAACGTCGGCGTAACTCGAGTAAAAAGTCAGGTAACACAATAATGGTTACCGCTGCGATGAGGAGCAAAATGATTTTGCTATTAATGGCCACATCAATAAAGAAAATGACTAATGATGCCACCACAAAGAGAAAAGCTTTAAAAGGAAAGTAGTACTTCGCTAGCTGCTTATTGTAATAACCCGCGTTTAACAATTTTTGTTCTAAGTCTTTTTTACCACTCTCCCCAAATGCAACGATAAATGTTTCCATTTTTTGCTTTTTCATTTTTTTGGATTGGTGTTTTAAATATTTATTTAGTGCGATTTCACGCTTGCGTGTCGAGTAATAATCATAAAAGACAAAAGTCAGCGCGCAAACAATTAAAAACACACTTATTGCTAAAATCATCGCCTAACTCCTTTTACCAGAAGCCAAACAATAAACAGACCGATCAACTCACTACCGACAACATAATACAATACTAATTGTCCACGTGGGTCATTGAGCACAAATTCAATATGGTCGGGATTAATTTGACTAATAATGATAGCGAACACCAAAGGAATCGCTGCAACCACTTTGGCTGAAATTCTTGCCTCTGACGTCATTGCCATTTTTTTCGATTCTAGTGTTCTTGCATCAACTAAAATTCGAATTAAACGCGCTAATACATGTTTTAACTGTCCTCCTCGGTTCAGGTTGGCACGTACCGTAATGGTAAAAAAAACGTACTCAGGGTAAGGGAATGCTTTACACGAGCGCAATAATACTTTCTCTGGGTTTTCTCCCAATTTAAGTCGCTCACCCATTTCCCTAAATTCACGTCCAACTTCGCCATCCATATTCTCGCCTACAAACGAAAAGGCATGCATTAAACTTTCACCGGCGGTCACCGCACTCATTAAAATATTCAACGCATCGGGGAATTTTTTCTCAAAATCTAAACGACGTCGATTTTGCAGCCAGAAATATCCCCAAAATACTGAAAAAGTAAAAATGAGAAACGACATCAAGCGCGAATCAACATTCAGTAACTGATACACGACGTAATAACTGATATAAGCCGAGAGACACAAGAAAATAAAAATGATCACATATGCTCTGGGTCCGAGCACTTTTATTGCCGGTGATACCATGTTTTTAAAACGTTGCCACGGCTTTTGTTCGATTAACACATTAAGGTTAATTGCGGTAATGATATCTTCCTCCACCTCCACTTCTGGGAAATAGTTTTCTACTTTGCTCTTTTTGCCACTCAATAAGAACAAAATCGCGACACAAAATAGTATGAAAGATATCCATAAGATCATTTTCTTTCTCCTTGAAACGCTTTCATTAGCTCGTCATAGAGACCATAAAAGTGGGCTTTTTTCACCAACTCGGAGCGTTGCATTAAGCCTTCAGTAATAAAGCGGCCTCGGACTGCTTCACCATACCCAACTTCTTCATATTGGAAGCGAAAGATCTCCTCCATCACCACGCTATCACCTTCTAGTCCAATGATTTCTGATATGCTCGTGATTTTTCGCGAACCATCACGCAAGCGGCTAACTTGCACCACCAATTCAATAGCGCTGACAATAGCACGACGAATAGCGTCTAACGGTTGGTTTAAATTCGCCATCATCACCATCGATTCGACACGAGATATCGCATCTCGTGGTGAGTTTGCGTGCAAAGTAGACATGGAACCTTCATGGCCTGTATTCATCGCTTGCAACATCTCGAACGCCTCTGAGCCACGACACTCACCAAGGATGATACGGTCAGGTCGCATACGTAGCGCGTTGATCACAAGATCCCGTTGCGTCACTAGCCCTGTATGTTCAATGCTCTCAGCTCGGGTTTCCATGCGTACCAAGTTCGGTTGCTGTAGGCGCAGCTCTGCGGCATCCTCAATGGTTACAATGCGCTCATCTTCACCAATATATTGAGAGAGCGAATTGAGTAGTGTAGTTTTACCGGACCCAGTCCCCCCAGAGATCAAGATGTTCATCCTGCAGCGAGACGCGATAGACAAGAGCCTTGCCATGTCCATGGACATAGAACCAAACTCGACCAACTCCTCTAAGCCTATATTTTGCTCACGGAATTTACGAATAGAGATGGCGGTGCCATCTAACGCTATCGGCGGAATCACTACATTAACCCGGCTACCATCACTAAGACGGGCATCCACTGTGGGAGAGAGCTCATCCACACGACGTCCAACGCGCGCGGCAATTTGCTTGGCTATCGTACGTACTTGATCTTCGTCGATAAACGTAATGTCCGATTTTTCTAGTTTTCCATGTTTTTCATAAAAAACATTATTCGGCCCATTGACCATGATGTCAGTGATCGCTTTATCATCCACCAACGGCTGGATTGGACCGAGACCGAACAACTCATCTAGCATGCTTTTCACAAGGCTTGCTTTCATCATACTAGTCACGGGGCGATCAAAGTTAGTCGCTAACACATCTACCGCATTGCGAATTTGCCCCTCGATCTCAGGGCGCGCAAGAGATTGTATCGCTTCGACATCAAGTGCCTCGAAGATCTGTGCTCTAAACGCTGAATAAACCTCTTTATTAGAACTCATTTGACCCCCAACCTAGCGAGAAAACCGCCAGTGTGCTGAGCTGGCTGCCCGTTAATAAGACGTGTGAGATCATCAATAGTATGGCTAATACTGCGATCGTGTTTGTGAGCGCGTTTGCCTTCGAGCAATAGATGCGACAATGAACGACAGTAGGCCATATTAAGATTCACCTCCGAACCTAAGTATCGTTTTAGCTCTTTTTGCTCAATGACAAAGTTGTTCTCTGGTCGGTGATGATTGGCCAATGTAATAATACGAATCCGTTTGCTCATCGAGAGCTGCTTATTTTCTAGCTGTTCGAGTAGGGCTCGAGCATTCCGAATCGATGAAATGGAAGGCTCAAAAATCACGACGACCACATCGTAGTTTTCTATCAACATATGGGGTTCGACGTGAAAATCAATACTGCCAGAGAAGTCCTCAATGATGAAATTGGTATTACGACTGAGTAACTCACACAATGCCTGACTGTAATTAAAAACCTCTGCTTGAGATCGATCACTGCCTAACGACAGTAAGCGCAAGTTTTTACGTATTTTCGTTAGATAGCTGTTGGCACCTTCTGTATCAAGTTCATGTATTGGAACGGCATACTCGTCTATCGAACGTGGTTTAAAGTCGTCTAACGCCAGTAACACATCAATGTTGCTGTTGTTGTACTGGTGGTCGACAAGAATATTATCGATATCGTTCGATGCCAATTTAGAGCTGATCTCGGTCGCGATGAAAGAGGTTCCAATTCCACCTTTACTACCAACAACAGCCACACGCTTTGCCCGACGCTGCTTACTCACCCCTGTATAGGTTTGTAAATTGCGGTGCACGTTCATAATGAAATCTGCAAACTCATGCTTATTGATTGGCCAAAACAGGTAGTAAAACCCGATATCCTTTAACTGACGTAATACACTGATCGAATCTTCCGTACCTATCACTACAATACCTTTGTGAGTCGGCATTTGGTTAGTCAACCTTTGCGCATCAGTAACAATATCCTGCGATTCAGAAAGCTCCAAAATGACCATATTTCCGCTTTGCTCTGAATAAAAGTTTTTCGGCACCGCACTCTGCTTGATGCAGGTCGGTGCTGCCCAACCTTCAAACTCAAACATTTCTTTTACCAAGGCAACACATTCGTCACTTTGATAGAGCAGAACACAACCTACAGGGCCATGACTACCTTCTAAGACCGCTGGTTTGCTTTGATTAAGAGATTTTCCTAAATCAAACATTATAACCCCTCCACGATGCGTTCCTTGTGAGAGACTTGCTTCATCCTAGCCACTTCAGAAAAGCAATTTCGGCTTGGGTTAGCGCGTTCAATTTCTGCCGGTTTACACGCTTGTGTAATCATGGCATGGTAAGTAACTGTTAGTAGCAGATCGCTATCTATAGTGCTATTAGGCTTTAGTTCGAACGAGTCCGCACGCAAAGGTAATGTAGCTCTCGTTTTCAGGGTATGCTGTACCACTTTTTTCCCTTTGCTGTTGCGATATTCCAATAAATAATGGCCTCCGGAATCGATCTCACTGACTTTGTCGATGATGTCTCCGAGCTGCTCTGCAGATTCCGATACCGATTTTATCGTTAATTGATACACATGCGTTTCTGGGTAAATTAGGGCCTCTACGCCAGAGCCCGAAAAGTAACGCTCTGCACAGCCAGTGAGTAGAATGATACCTAACAATGTCATTAATGTTCGTCTCATTGGATGAATCCTCCCTGAGAAAGCAATTTGATGGTGGGGTCATTGCCTTTATTGCCAACGTCATTAGTATCCACGTTAAACCAACGGTGCAGAGTTGAGGTTTTTCTGATGTATGGAAGTTGAATCTCTTTATTCTTTATTGGCTTAACAAGATTGACTGTGGCAACAATGATCAACTCTGTATGGCGTCGGTCTGTGGATGCTTTCCGAAATGCCGCTCCCAAGATAGGCACATCACCCAGTAGAGGGGTTTTCTGTAACTCTTCAAGATCGGCACTGCTCATTAAGCCCCCCAAGACAAAGCTGTCGCCATCACCTAGCTCAATGGTGGTCATGGCTCGTCGAGTAGCAAACTGCGGTACTTCTATACCTGCAGCACGAATGTATCTTTCCACTTCACTAACTTCCGGGATCAAGCGCATACGGATTTTGTCTTCATGCAGCACCTTGGCAGTGAGATCAAGCTTAATACCAAACTCTCTAAAGGTGATGTTGATGTTACTATTAGTACTAACGACAATTGGTACTTCACCTCCAACTAAAAAGCTTGCCGACTCACCAGAAATCACAGTAAGATTGGGTTCAGCCAAAATTTGCGCTACGTTTTCATTTCCGAGTGCTGTAATCAATGTTGTTAAATCTGCGGCATCAAATTGTTGGAATAAGAACTCCCCCACATCAGCTCCAACAGAAGACCAATCAACACCTACAGTTTTCGAGAAACTTTCAGTCACTTGTGCTACAGAGATCTTAACGTTAACTTGCTGATCCGTGGCAACTTCTAGCAACTCCAAAATGCCTTCCCACGTCATGTTACGAGCAAAGATCATGCTTTGAGGTTCCTGTACATCAAACCCATCGCCCTTAAACTCAATAATGTCGGTATCTTCCCATTTCTCTACCTTCTTACGCCCCAGTAGTGTCGCCACCATGCGATAGATATCATCACGTTGTTGCTCAGAATCGACGATACCGCTTACTGCAACTTGCTGCCCCACCGACTCGACTTTGACATTTAGATCTGGATACATCAGCTTGATTTGACGACGCACGAGCGAGAGATCCACATCAACGATGATCCTCTGCGAGAGCAGCACTTTTTTCGAATTACCGTAAACGATAAGCCGTGCCTGCCCGACAGACTTGGCAAACACAACTACTGTATTTTCATTTACGACGTTGTAATCCACGACTTCTGGATCGCTGATAAAAATGGTAGAGATAGCTTCCTCTACCGCGATGTGCTGACCATCCCCCACGGTAATGTATTGCTCTGCAGCACACAGGGATGCGCTAAACAACACGCAGAGCAATGCACTCAACCCAAATTGCCAAGTGTTTCTAATTATTCCTACCATCACAGCTCTTCTCCTTGTGCTGATTGTCGAGATGAGCCTCTTAACTCGGCAACACCGCTGTAATTTCCTATCACGTCACGCACTTCTGCGAACACTGGCTCTTGATATTGATGTGTTCTGTATACTTCGAGATACATGGTTTTTTGCGCAATGGATAATTTAGCGATATCACTGGGCTCCACTTCGACCACGATGACGATCTGCTTTTCATCATCACTGCTGACGTTGGATTTAACAGGCGAGTCCACAGGCTCTTTGGAATTACCCACACTGAGCACTTTGACGTTACGTAAGATGTGGCGCGCACTCACACCGTTAAAATCGATACTCGTCCTGCGCTCGTCGGAAAGATTTTCTTGAGGTGAACCGACTGACAGCACATCCACATACACCCCAGGACGAATATAACCTTTGACTAAGTTACGTGTACTGACCAAAAGTGAATACGGCTCCTTACCTGCAGTAATGAGCACATCAATATGCCTTGGGTCACTCTCATCCACTTGGTATTCGGCAAACACAATTTTGCCTTGAGGCACATCATTGATAAGTAGCGTAGAAGGTGAAAAATCGAGTTGAATATCGCTATTGATCCCCTCTTCCAATGCCATGTCGAGCTGCATTTGCTCTCTTTCTACGTCTTCTATTCCGATGGCACTGCCACGTGTGAGATCGTGTTTGGCGCGCCATACCTGAACGTAGTGCACTTGAGGTTGATTAGAGTTATTATCTTGGGCCACGGTTTCCTGTTGTGGTGCTTGGGTCGACATTTGGCTAAACAGCCCGTAACCACCTATCACCAGTGCTAACAGTGCCAACACTAACCCGATACGAGATCGCATACGCTCCTCCCACCGATTAAACGGCTGAATTCAATAGAAGTGCTGTGAAAAAGCCACAGCAAATTGCAACGCCGTAAGGGAGGCCGATTTGTACATGCTCTTGCGCGCTTTTCTTAGTTATCCACCAACGTTTACACAGGTAAAATGTGGTAAGTACGCCCCCAAACACAGCTACAAGCATTAAAGCGGGCAGCAAAAAAGCGGTTGGAAGTGCCAAAGAAAAGGCTGCAATGAGTTTTACATCTCCCCCTCCCATTACATTAAAAATGTGAAGAACAAGCAGCGCAGACCAACAAATACCCAGTATCCAAGAGCTGTCGAGTGTATAGTCCGCACTGCCAATAACGATTGCCAAGAGCGCAATCATGCCTACGTGATGATTCTTTATTGTGCGATGGCGAAGGTCAGAAAACGATACCATCGCACAGAGCAGAGCCAGTAGGACATAAATCAGTAACACAGGGTTAACTAATATTGGTTTACAGTCGCGGCTAGTTATTAGCTGAATTTAGCGCTGAAGTGATTTTATCGAAGCCAATTTTAAGCTCATCAACTAAGCTGCCAGTGTTGTAAAAAACTAAAGCCAACATGGTTGCCATAGCAATAGCTATAAGACCATATTCAATCGCGGTCACGCCACGCTCGTCATTTCTTAGGTTGTTTAGGTAGTTGCTTGCGGTTACATAAAGTTTAGTAATCATGGTGTTACCCTCTTCCTTGTGTGCATAAAATTGTATTTCTCTATGAGCTTAGCTCGAAGGCTACCGTTTCATAAATAAGACACATCGGTAAAACCGATAGAAATTCACTATTTTTATTCCACGAATATCTAAAAATATTAAATATCATAAATATATAGTGACAATAAGGCCACTTTGAACCAAATCATGTTGAGCAATAGAAAAAAAGGTCACATATCTATGACATAAAAAAAGGTATTGATCACAAAAAAAACCAGAAATTATTCGATTAGAATAATATCCATTACGCTTACAATAGATACAGGAGAAACAAGATGAAACTAGCATTCGACAATCTAATCTCTTTTCATGCAGTGGTAACGTGTGGCTCATTCAGTGCAGGAGCGAGGAAGTTGGGCAAATCACAATCGACCGTAAGCGGTGCAGTTAAAAGCCTTGAAGGGATGCTTGGCTATCGTTTGATTGACCGCGAATCGCAACAGATTGGGCTCACGGAGCAGGGGAAAAAACTCTACCAACTAGTATCACCTCTAGTCAATAAATACCGAGATTTGAACCACGTCGCCGAGTCATTAATGCATTGCCAATCATTGCGCTTACGTTTGGGAGTTGACCCTTTAGTCTTTAGCCCTAAGGTAAGATCGACCTTGATTGCCTTGTGCGATACTTTTCCTGAGCTCGCGCTCACCATTGTAACAATGCCTAGCCACATGCTCGTCGATTGTATTGATAGACATGAAATCGACATAGCAATTGGCAACCCTTACCACCGAACTACTCGTAACTTTAATATTGATGAGCTATTTTGCGTACATTGTCATTGGGTCACACATCCCCAACAACTCAAAGTATCGAAACCGTACAAATCTCGCCTACTATTATTAGATGGTCACGAATACATCCTAAATTTATCGAATGTAGCCAATAATCTAGTTTGGGTGCTTGATGATATTAGATTAATGATTGAGCTTTGTATCGCGCAAAAAGGCATTGCTTTTGTACCACAGCACGCTCTTGAACAGAATCCATATGCTGAGATTCTGACCCTATATCCCAATGAGACGGGTCTATTTAGCAAGCAAATATACGCTTCTTTGATTTGGCCACTTCATACGGAGTACAGTAAATACAATCAATGGTTGCATGACAGGCTAAAAGGGAACATCCCTCACGTTTAGCAATAAGCCAACAAGATCTCAATATTTGGTTATTGGTGGACAAAAACGTAAGGTAATTAGACATGGTTTTAAATGGGAGTAAACTCCCCCTATCAAGGCTAAACAAGCTCATACAATGGCGACGACGTTTATCCATGACTATAACGCTACTTAGCTGCGCGCTATTTACCCAAGCAAAAATAACCACACTGGATCATGATGAAATCCAGAAGCAACAACACAGTTTTCTTGAAAGTAAAACTCTCCCTCCCCTGCCCCCGTCTCTATCAGCTACTCAGATGGTTGAGCTTAAAGGAAAAGGCCAGGCAAAAATACTAGAGAATCGCGCTCCAAAATTTTCACGAAGACTCCTTTCTGCTTGGGAATACGTTCCATTAGTGTCTCAAGCGGCAGAAAAGTGGCAAATCGAACCTGCGCTAATATTTGCCATTATTGACGCTGAAAGTGCGTTTAATCCTAAAGCACGCTCTGATAAAGGCGCCATTGGGTTAATGCAAATAATGCCTCAAGGTGCAGCGTTAGAAGTAGCACAAAAATACCACGATGAACATCAGGTAGAGAGCGAGAGATTATATCGGCCCGAGGTAAACATAGATATAGGAAGTGCTTATTTGCACATTCTAAACAATGTTCATTTGCAAGCGATAACGTCCGACACAAAGCGGCGGCTTGTCGTGATTTCTGCCTATAATTGTGGTTTATCTCGCGTAATGCAAACGCTTAGCAGGACTAACTCGTTACTCATGTTTTCACGCAATGTGAATAAAATGAGTGAAGAAGCGCTATATTTTGAACTCACACAGAAATTACCAATTCCCGAAACGCGCCTTTATGTTGCAAAAGTCATGCGTTTATATACACTTTATCTTGACGCATATCCTTGAAATTAATTATCAAACCAAAATGTTCTCAAAATGCGAGTGCTATGCATTCTAAGTTATCAATATCGAGCAGAACCCTGAGATATCCTAAACCTTTTCTCACCAATGTTGCGGATGTGACCTTATCACTTCTACGATATGCCTGTCTGACACGTCAACCCTTAAATCAAAAAATCATTAATCAATGGTTTGTATGCTTTACAACTTAACTTCTTGCGGTTAAGCCATTGTTCATTCGTACCAACTTAACCGCATCATGACGAGAATGGACATCGAGTTTTTTGTACAACTTGTATATATGGCTTTTCACTGTACTTTCAGATAAAAAAAGCCTTGAAGCAATTTGTTGATTTGAAATGCCGTACACAAGTAGCTCTAGAATCTGCTTCTCTCTGCATGTTAACTCATCATGCTGCTGTTCTTCGGACAAATTTGCATGCCGATAATTGAGGACTAACTTCTCTAAGTACATTCTTGGCAGCCACAACCCACCTTTCAGTACGTATTCCGCGCCATCACATATATGTGTCACTGATGCGCTTCGGAGCAAAATTCCTTTTAACAACTTCCAATGCAGTAAGTCCGTTTGTACTTTTTCACAAGGGACGTTGTGGAGCATAAAGGACCACCCAAATAGATCAAAATCTGGTAACTTTCCTTGCATTTCAAGCTGACGCATAAAATCGTAATCAATAAACATCAAATCGATACTGAGTGAGTGACTTCTGAACACCACTTCATCTGGTTGCATTATTTTTACATCGACATCATGAATGGAAGACAGCTGTTTTTTTATTAAGTTACTTTGCAAATTACTCTCAGCTAGCAGTATCAAGTGCTTCTTTTCCATAGTCCCACCACATTAACTTACCTGTTTCACCAACCCCCGTTTAAAAATAAATTGGGGATAGCAAAGAGAATTTATCTTCATTTTAAGTAGAAAATATAGCACTTCAGAATGATATCGCATTGCTTTTCAGCACCGAAAAAGACTTAAAAAGTATGAACCTATTATATTTTTATCCATACTTTTCAACCTGTGCTAGCATAAGGACATGATTTATAATATTAAATAATAAAGATAATAATTGGATAAAATGCCATTTATAAAAAATGGATGACTGCTCCGCTCAGTGCAATAGAACGAACTACTTCTTTATATTGGCTTCATTTCATACTTGATGAGTACTTAAAGTAAATACAAAAAATAACATTCTGATTATGTTATTTTTTTCCTTAATACCTTAAAGAGACGCACCTAAATACTCCCTTCCAGTCTGCGTCATTCTCAATAATGAGAACAGCTTTCACTGATCCTCTCTTATAATTTCATCGCTTCCCACAACATTTGAAGGAAGCAGCAAGAAGTTAAGTGCAGTCATTTTTAATCAGGAATATATAGGAAATGGAGTAATCGTTATGACTCTAAACAAAACAGGGCTTGCTTTAGCAATGTCAGCAATTTTATTTAGTGGCTCTCTAATCGCGAATGAGATCGATGATGGCAACGATAATATGCAATGGACTGACAGCGCCAATACTGCTATCGGTTTATCAGGCAGCTTTAACGACAACAGTGACAACAGTGCTTCATTGGGTGTTGGCGATAGCTTTAACGACAACAGTGACAACAGTGCTTCACTGGGTATCGGTGATAGCTTTAACGATAACAGCGATACTGACAACAGTGCAACTCTTGGCGTTGATGACAGCTTTAATGACAACAGCGACAATTCAAACTCGAGCATGAACACCGCTCAAAGCCACAACGATAATAGTACCAGTGCTGATCTTGATGTGAGCTTAACTAGTGATAGTAGTGATTCAAGTATCAATACAAATAGAAGCCACAACGACAACAGTGACTCTAGCGTCAACGGTAGCTTTAATGATAACAGCGATAATCGTAATCAAAGCGACAACCGTAACCAGAGTGATAACCGTAGCTACGCTGATTCAAGCACAACAAACTCGAACAGCTTTAACGACAATAGTAACTATCAAAGTGACTCGAGCTCAACAAATGTTGATAGCTTCAATCAAGTCCATATGGATACAGATATGGTTGTTGCGAGCTCAAGCCTAATGGGTGGTGTTACAGGTGCATCAGTTATTTATGCAACTAACGCAGATGATACTCGAGTTCGAGTTGAAAACATTAACACCCTTGGTGGTCTTGGTGGTGCTGCTGGTATTACTACCGTTGGTCAGAATGCTGGTTCAAATTCACTTGTACAACAATCTGTTACAACTAATGCAAGTGTGTTTACTGGGGGTGAGTAACCGACTAGTAGGAGAAAGCGATGCGTTTGGCAATCTGTACTTTGAGTATGATAGTTGCCTGCACTGCACTCGCTGATGACATTGCATTATCTGGCGGAGAAGTTAGCTTGGATATCATGAATGAATCAAGAGGTGGACAAAATGTTGAACTCGACTTGGTTTATGCAGAATCAGATATCAATGGTATTTCGTCAGATAATGTCGCGTCAAACACCGTGAGTGGTAACAATATACTATCAAGTGGAGCGTTCGCAGACAGTTCGGGTATATCCAACGTAATTCAGAACAGCGGAAACAACGTTTTAATCCAGAACTCTACCGTCGTTAACCTGACACTCAAGTAAACAATATGAAAGTATTAAATAACTTAATTTGGCTGATGCTCGTTTATTCAGCATCAGCCATTTCATTAGAACTGCTACCTTACCGAGCACATTACTCTGTTCCTGTTAAAAGCTACAAAGAAATAGTGTTTGGTGATGTTTTTCGCCAACAGTATGACTTCAGCTGTGGCTCTGCCGCCCTGGCTTCTCTTCTCACTTTTCATTATGCAACAGAGTCATCTGAACAAGATATCTTCAAAAGCATGTTTGAAAAAGGTGATAAAGAAAAAATCAAAGAGAAAGGTTTTTCTTTGTTGGAAATGAAGTTTTACTTGGATTCCATAGGGTTACGTTCTGACGGTTTTCAAGTAGGACTGGAGAAAATTAAAGAAGTCGGTGTCCCTGGGATTACTCTCGTTAATTTCGATGGGTATATGCATTTTGTTGTAATCAGAGGTATAAACAATCACTCAGTTATTCTAGGAGACCCTTCTAGAGGAACCATGATAATGAAACTGGATGAGTTTGAAAAATATTACCAAGGAATTGTGTTACTGGTCCGTAACGAAGCGGAAATGGGACGGTCTAGCTTTATAACCAATGATAATTTCACCGTATATCAAAGATCACCATTAGAAACAGGCGTGTCTAGAGATTCCTTGGGGGTATTTAGCATTACTCTACCAGTTTCCGGTGAAAATTAATCTAACAGTATTTTAAATAACTTTAAGAATCTAACAACCTGAAAGGCCTGCATTATGAACTACAATAAATTTTTGTTAGTGCTTTGTATGCTAATACCTCATTTTAATGTGGATGCTAAAGATGTTGGCCTACAAGAGCTTACTCCTCTTTCAAATTCATCTTTAGAAGAATATCGAGGTGGTTTCCAAATTACGGACGAGTATATTATTAATATTGGATTAAGCATTACTACGACTATAAATGGCGATGATATTTTGAACACAAATATTGCCAACTTAGTAATTGAAAATGGTAATTTAAAAAACATTAGCGCAAATAGTGAAAATCAAAGTGGAGATGTTTTCAACCAGGGTATTGTTAACATCATACAATTTGGTGAAGGAAATATTATTGGAGATGATTCTATAGATTCACCAAAAATGCCTTCGTCTCAAAATCCTAATATAATAAGTTCAGACTTTATAAATTCAAGCATTATCAATATTATTCAAAACACGAAAGATAACAGTATTATTGGACTTAGCACGCTCGTAGACATTGATGCTCAAGTAAATGGGGTAATACGGGAAATCAAAGCAAACCAACAACTCGAAGATGCTTTATTGAATCATTTGCAATAAAAATGTCATTTAGCCTATAAACCGAGACTACTACTTATTATGTCATATATTTTATAACTTTAAAAAATATGACATATCAGTTCCTAATTAAATTTTTTCTAATATAAGTACTTTTTCAAATCGTAGATTACACGTTAAAGAAGAAATAACCACTAACTCAATTTAACATGCTTAGTTTTTGTAAATTAAATGCTCTAAATTAAGGTCAACATGAGACCTTAGTAAACCTGACGTAAAAAGTGCATCGATGGTACTTCAATTAGATCGACATACATAAACGCTATCAGAAATTAAGTATCATAAATTGAACGGTACTCTAACCGTCAATTGAAAGTCAGGAGTATCTTCAGTTAGCCCAGCCTGCGCACTGATATTGATAGACGATCTTTGGCTAAACGCATAATTTATTCCAAAAGTAAGTGCATCTAGTTGAAGCAATTTTGCATCATCTGCTGAGCTTCCATTCACCTTGCTTTTCAAGATAGTTTTATGACTCAGTCCTAATGAGAAGGAAAGATCAGGGTTTACAGCAAATCCCATCCCTCCCGAAAGAGAAATAGTGTCTCCTAGTTCAACATCAGCTTTTGTGTCACCAACCTTAACAGTATCCTCTAAGTTGTAGATGTAACTGATGCTAGCAAACAAAACTGCAGGATCAACAGGATGAATAAGAGACAAATTTGGTTCAAAGCTCCAAAAACCAGAGCCAGTAGGTACATCACTAAATGAGTTGCTACCATCTTCAATGGACACATCATAAGGTGAGCGGCCTGTGTCTGACTTTATTCTCAAACCACCAACCCAGTATGGTGCAGATTCAAAGTTAAACTGGTGTCTCAAAGCAAACTCTAAATCCCCTAGACCGCCACCATCTACCGTAGTATTGACCACATTGCTATTAGATCCATCTTGAATAGGTCTTGTAGAAACTTGATCATTACGATAAACGTATGGTACTCGAATCTCTAATTCTGTAGCATTTGTTAAACCATAACGCGCGGTTAATCCAACTGTTACCGTGGTTCTATCCGAATCACTAACCTCGATGCGACCAACGATCAACGTTGGCAACACCGTATACCCAACAACAGAAACTTTATTTGAAGAGTTCTGCGTATAACTTAGAGACGAATCAAACGACCACTTCCCTTTGGGAGTTAAGACCCCTGGACGCTCAATAACATCACCAACTGTTTGTGCTCTCTGAGGTATATCATCGCCCTCGGCACAGTACGCTTGACCAACTAAAAATAAGCTACAAAGATAACTCCCTAACAAACTCTTCCTTAACATCACATTTTCCTTTTTCTAATGATCTAATCCAAGCAAACTTGGGCTGCACCTTAAAGAGAAGCCTCTTACTTTTCATAGTAGAGCCAATAATGAGAACACTTCCAACAAGTATCCGAATCGTGATTCAACATTAAACTACTCATTTATAAATGATTAGAATAGATTCTCAGATTTCGCAATAATGTTTTTAAAATAAATCGCTTATCTTTGACATCAACTAGAGATGAAGAAAAAATCGTCAATTGCAAATCGCTATGATCTCCACAGAATTCATCAAAATGCGTTCCCGTGTCGTAATTCAACATGCTAAAGTTAACAATGCGTTAACAATTATAAATACAACGAGAAGACATGGAGTCACCAAACATGAATCAGCCGAAAATAAATAGCACTGCTGGTTGCGCTCTCCCACCACCAAATGAAATGATTCTTAAATGGGCAGCGGAGCGCCCGAATGAGGTCTACCTAAAACAAATCATTAACCGACAGTTTGTCGAGTTTACTTACGCAGAAGTCGCCGATCAGGCTCTCAAGCTCGTCAGTGCACTACGTGGGCTGGGTATTCAGCCTGGCGATAAAGTCGCACTGGTATCGAAAAACTGCGCAGAGTGGTTTATCTGCGATTTGGCCATGATGCTAGGGGATTACGTAAGCGTACCTATTTTCCCTACCGCAGGGGCAGACACGATTGAATACTGTGTAACTCACAGTGAAAGTAAGGCGCTGATCGGGGGGAAGCTTGATGACCCAGCAGCAACTCAGCAAGTCATTGATGCCATGCCAGAGCTTATCAGCATCGCGCTGCCGTATGATTCAGCACCACAATGCCAATACCAGTTCAACGCTTTGATTGCGGATGCCGTGCCAAGTGAAGAGCGTCCACAACACTACGACGATAAGTTGATGTCATTGGTGTATACCTCCGGCACATCAGGTTTGCCAAAAGGCGCAATGCTGACTTACGGAGCGTTTAGTTGGTCGGTACAACAGCTGATCAACCACATCGGCATTCAAGCTAACGACCGACTCTTTTCCTACCTACCATTGGCACATATTACTGAACGCGTTTATATTTTTGGCTCATCCATCATGGGTGGCGTACCAACGGCTTTCCCAGAGTCGCTCGATACTTTTATCGAAGACGTGAAAATGCACCGCCCAACCTTGTTCATTTCTGTACCGAGATTATGGACTCTGTTCCAGCAACGCATTCAAGACAAACTTCCACAGAAAAAATTGAATTTCTTACTGAAAATACCGTTCGTAAATTCGCTGATTAAGAAAAAGCTCGCCGAAGGGCTGGGGTTAGATCAAGCGCGAGTTTTGGGTTGTGGTTCTGCTCCGGTATCACCCGCACTATTAGATTGGTACCACAGCGTTGGCCTAAACATCACCGAAGCATGGGGGATGACGGAATCCTTCGCTTACAGCACCATAAACTATCCATTTAGGGCAGATAAAATTGGTACCGTGGGTAACGCAGGCCCCGGCATTGAGTTAAAAATTGCCGATGACAGCGAAATCATGGTGCGCGGTAAAGGATTGTTCTCTGGCTACTACAAGAATGACATCGCAACTCAAGAATCTTTTGATTCAGATGGTTGGCTGCACACCGGCGATATTGGCGCAATTGATAAAGATGGCTACCTCACCATTCAAGGTCGCAAAAAAGACACGTTCAAAACCGCCAAGGGTAAATTTGTCTCTCCAGTACCGATTGAGAAAAAACTCTTCGAGTACAGCCGTGTAGAAATGATGTGCCTGATTGGCTTAGGCTTACCTGGCCCTATTCTTCTTGTGGTGCCGCATGATTTTCCTCATTTCGACAAGGAGCGTTATGCTCGTACGACAAAAAAAGTCATTGCGCGCATGAATCAAGAATTGGCCTCTCATGAACAGATCAAAGGCGTATTGATGATCAAAGAGCCATGGAGTATTGAAAATGGAGTGTTGACACCAACACTCAAAATCAAACGCCATGTATTGGAACAAAAATACCACGAGCTTGGCCACAACTGGCCGAAAGATGAATTAATCTTGTGGGAAGAAGACTTGTAACCAAGCAAAGCACTCCTCAAAGCTATTGGGGAGTGCTCTTTATTCTTGCTTCAAACTACTCTCTCCAAAATGGTTTGCTGACTTCATCACGAATCTCATTCGCTTCTAATCCAATGTCATCCCACAAATGTTCAGGTAAGTCCTTCAAGTGTCGGCGCGTCCGATAGTTCCTTCGCCAAACTACCAGTTTAGAATAAATTAACTGTAACCAAGTCTGACGACTGACTGGGATCACTTGTTCACAAGTTTGCGTCACGTTTTCCATGTTTAGGCTTCCTATTACAATATTGACCAGTTAATAATCGGAGACTACGCTGATATCCTCAAACGATAGAATCTGCCATTGAGTTAAGGAAAACTAATGTGAAAGATCGAATGCCACCATTACAGGGCTTGTACTATTTTTTCATCGCAGCAAAGGAAGGCAGTTTTAAAACCGCAGCCAAGAATCTATTTGTTACCCCCGCAGCCATCAGCCAACAAATTCGTCAGCTTGAGGAGTTTTTAGGGACGGACTTGTTTGTTCGTCAACACAGAAAAATTGTGCTGACGCCAGAAGGGGAACTGCTATTTACTCAGGCAGAAAGAGGGTTTGCCCATTTGCAGCAAGGCGTACGCCTTGTCAACCAGGATCCAAACCCGAACCATCTTTCAATATCAACACTGCCCTCCTTTGCCCACCATTGGTTGGTGCCTAAAATCACCGCCTTTCGTCAACGTCATCCTGATATTGCCCTATTACTAGAGCCCACAAATGATCTCGTCTCTTTTCAAGATAGTCAGATAGATTTGTGCGTTCGCTACGGATTAGGAAAATACCCAAATTTAGAATCGCAGTGGCTGATGGACGAAGCCTTTTACCCAGCATGTCATCCGATGTATCAGAAGGAACATGGCATCTATAGCATCGAAGATTTAAGCAAAGCAGAGCTCATCGAAGACGTGTGGCCCGATCTCGACTGGAACATGTGGTTAGCAAGACTTGGACACTCTGCGGCAAAGCCCGCTTTAAAATACAGTGGCTCGCACTTAGTGTTGGAAGCTGCGTTATCCCTACAAGGTGTAGCGCTCGTCAAACACAGCTTGGCGTATAAATATTTTCGGACGGGTAAACTGGTTCGTATTGGCGACATCGCGATAAAACCTAGATTTGCGTACTACCTATGTGCACCCAAGGGTTACTTGAAGCGACCAAAAGCACAACTATTTGCCCAGTGGTTAAAAGAAGAGATAGACACATTTGAAAAGTCAGTGACACAAGATTTTGAAATTATCGAGCTCGATAAATAAGCACGTCTTACTTCAAAAGGAGTTTTGCTAAACAGCAAGAGAACGACCAAGTTCGGTGATGAATGTTAGCCAGCATCTCAGCATCAAAGTAAAGCAAACTTAAAAGATGAACGTTGATGACTCTTCAAACAACTTTCGGCCATAGATATAAAAAGCCCCGCACGAGGCGGGGCTTTAAAATCATAGAGTTAACTTAAGAATTACTTCTTAGCGTTACGCTCTTTAACGTCAGCAATTACTTGCTCAGCAACGTTGTTTGGACATGGTGAGTAGTGTGAGAACTCCATAGAGAACTGACCACGACCAGATGTCATTGTACGTAGAGTACCGATGTAACCGAACATTTCTGATAGAGGTACATCACCCTTGATGCGTACGCCAGTAGTACCAGCTTGTTGGTCTTTGATCATACCACGACGACGGTTAAGGTCACCGATTACGTCACCAACGTGATCTTCTGGAGTGAACACGTCAACTTTCATGATTGGCTCAAGAAGTTGCGCGCCAGCTTTAGGCATAGACTGACGGAATGCGCCTTTAGCAGCGATTTCGTAAGCGATAGCTGAAGAGTCAACTGCGTGGAAACCACCGTCGTAAAGTTCAACTTCTACGTCTAGAGTAGGGAAGCCAGCTAGAACACCAGTTTCCATCATGCCAGCGAAGCCTTTCTCAACTGCAGGCCAGAATTCTTTAGGTACGTTACCACCAACAACTGTTGATTTGAACGTGAAGCCTGAACCAACTTCACCTGGTTTGATACGGTAGTCGATTTTCGCGAACTGACCAGAACCACCAGACTGTTTCTTGTGAGTGTAGCTGTCTTCGATTGCTTGAGTGATAGTTTCACGGTAAGCAACCTGAGGAGCACCTACTTCTAGCTCAACGCCGTAAGTACGTTTTAGGATATCAACTTTGATATCTAGGTGAAGTTCACCCATACCTTTTAGGATAGTTTCGCCAGACTCTTCGTCAGTCTCAACTTGGAATGATGGATCTTCTGCAACCATCTTACCAATAGCGATACCCATCTTCTCAGAACCGCCTTTATCTTTAGGCTTAACAGCGATAGAGATTACTGGTTCAGGGAAGATCATTGGTTCTAGAGTACATTCGTGTTTAGGATCACATAGAGTGTGACCAGTTTGAACGTTCTTCATACCAACTACAGCGATGATGTCACCAGCTTGTGCTGAATCGATCTCGTTACGCTCGTCTGCGTGCATCTCAACCATACGGCCGATACGCTCTGTTTTACCAGTTGCAGAGTTAAGAACTGTGTCGCCTTTCTTCATCTTACCAGAGTAGATACGGATGAAGGTTAGAGCACCGAAACGGTCGTCCATGATTTTGAACGCAAGCGCTTTTAGTGGCTCGTCTGCAGATACAGTTGCAACTTCACCAGTCGCTTCACCTGTGTCAGGATCAGTTAGAGGCTGTGGATCAACTTCTGTTGGCGATGGTAGGTAATCTACTACCGCGTCAAGAATAAGTTGCATACCTTTGTTCTTGTACGCTGAACCACAGTAAGTTGGGAAGAATGCTAGGTCACGTGTACCTTTACGGATACAACGTTTGATGTCTTCTACAGATGGCTCTTCGCCTTCTTCTAGGTAAGCCATCATTAGATCTTCGTCTTGCTCTAGAGCAGTTTCGATTAGCATTTCACGGTATTCAGCTGCTTTGTCTACCATGTCTGCTGGGATTTCTTGAACTTCGTAGTTCTCTGGCTGGCCAGACTCGTCCCATACGTAAGCTTGTTGGCTTAGTACGTCTACAACACCTACGAAATCTTCTTCGATACCGATAGGTAGAGTCATTACTAGAGGAGTTGCACCTAGAACGTTTTGTACTTGGTCTACAACTTTGTAGAAGTCTGCGCCCATACGGTCTAGTTTGTTAACGAAGATCAGACGAGATACGTGTGATTCGTCAGCGTAACGCCAGTTAGTTTCTGACTGAGGCTCAACACCACCAGAACCACAGAATACACCGATACCACCGTCAAGTACTTTTAGAGAACGGTAAACTTCGATAGTGAAGTCAACGTGTCCAGGAGTATCGATGATGTTTAGACGGTGATCGTTCCAGAAACAAGTTGTTGCTGCAGACTGGATTGTGATACCACGCTCAGCTTCCTGCTCCATGAAGTCAGTAGTAGTTGAACCGTCGTGAGTGTCACCGATCTTATGGATCTTACCAGTTAGCTTTAGGATACGCTCTGTAGAGGTAGTTTTACCCGCGTCTACGTGAGCAAAAATACCAATGTTTCTGTATTTTGATAAATCAGTCATTGTCTTACTCTGTTAATAAGGTATAAAGTGCGCGCAGAGTATATCACATTCTGTCAATACTGATACCCTTGCGTGCAGATGGAAGAAAAAAAATTTTAACGTGAATTTTCCGTCCTCAAAGGATAGTCAAACATAGCGATTTATGTACTTTATTCGTTCTATATTCAGGACGGAATGAACAGTTTGTGAGCCCACAAATACCATTCTTTTTCAGCATTACAGCTCGTCAAAAACCTCAATAGCCTCTGACAACTTCTTAACGCCGTGGATTTGCATCCCCGGAATGCCACCTTTTGGCATATTAGCAGCCGGGACAATTGCCTTTTTGAAGCCGTGCTTAAATGCCTCGTTCAAACGCTCTTGGCCACTCGGTACCGGGCGAATCTCGCCAGCCAAACCAACTTCGCCAAATACCACCACATCTTTTGGCAACGGACGATCGCGAAAGCTTGATAGTAACGCCATCACTAAAGCAAGATCCGCACTGGTTTCTGTTACCTTAACGCCGCCGACCACATTCACAAACACGTCTTGATCGGCCATTTGCAGACCACCGTGCTTATGCAGTACGGCTAATAATAAGGAGAGACGATTCTGCTCCAAACCAACCGCTACGCGACGAGGGTTTGCCAATTGCGAGTAGTCCACCAGCGCTTGAATCTCTACTAATAGAGGACGTGTACCTTCCCACACAACCATGACCGAAGATCCTGACGTCTCTTCTTCGCCACGAGAAAGGAAAATCGCCGATGGGTTACTTACTTCTTTCAGTCCCTGCCCCGTCATCGCAAACACGCCTAATTCATTTACCGCACCAAAACGGTTTTTGTGGCTGCGCAGTGTACGGAAACGACTATCTGTTCCGCCATCAAGCAAGACAGAACAGTCAATAATGTGCTCAAGGACTTTAGGGCCGGCAAGAGTACCATCTTTCGTTACGTGACCAACAATAAATACCGCAACATTGTTCTGTTTTGCGTATCGCGTCAGTGCCGTCGCAGATTCTCGCACCTGAGCAACACTGCCCGGTGACGATTGAACATCAGAAACGTGCATAACCTGAATCGAGTCAATCACCATAATTCTGGGCTGCTCTTTCTCTGCAATTTGGCAAATTTTATCGACGTTGGTTTCTGATAGCATCTTCAGGTGCTCTTTTGGCAGACCAAGACGAGACGCGCGCATCGCAACCTGTTGAAGCGATTCCTCACCCGTAACGTAAAGTGTCGGCATCAGCCCTGATAACGTACACATAGTTTGAAGAAGCAACGTCGACTTACCCGCTCCAGGGTTACCACCTATCAGAATCGCCGCACCAGGTACGACACCACCACCAAGCACACGATCGAGCTCTTTAAAACCACTAGTGAATCGCGGCACTTCTTGCAGATCGATTTCAGATAAGGTTTGGACTTTCGATTCTGTCGCCGAACCAGCATAACCGCTTAAGCGTTCATTGCGAGCAACGGTTGGCGAAGCAGCAATGCGCACCTCTGTGATCGTATTCCATGCACCACACGCATTACATTGTCCCTGCCAACGTGGAAAATCCGCGCCACAATCATTACAAACATACGCTCGTTTTGCTTTCGCCATGATGCCTCGATTTTTTCTACAAATGTGACCAAGCACAGCCAAGTCAGATCTAATCTGAAATGAACTATTGATATACTTAAGTTTTACTTTACTTAGTCGATACAAATTAAAGTAACGACATACTCTAACAGAAATAATGCAGCAATCTGAAATTCTCTCGCTCGCTGAAAGACTCATTCCCGTTTATGGTTCTGAAGACTTTGATTTTGTCCTTGGTCAATTGACCGAGGAAGAGCCGCCGTCGGCCAAAATCTTAGTGAAGATGGAACTGAACCGTCTTATGGCACCATGTAAGAAGAGCATTGATTTACGTGGTCGCGTCAAAGGCGAATGTCGTGAATATGTTTTAGATGGCATTTCGCATTGGTTGGACGATGTCGCTTTTAATGCTTATCACAAGAATATTAAAAAGTTTGGCACCTACACCGAAGGCATGTGGGAAGCATTGGTCAACACGCGCAATAACTTTCGTGTGATGAGCAAGCTCGCCACGCAGGAAAAGTCTCATTCATTAACCGATCCTAAAAGCGCCTTTCTCGCAGAACCGGTTCACCTCGGTTACGACTTAAAACGCCAAGAAAAGCGCTTGAAGGTTCAGTCGCAGGTAGAAATTCGCCGCGCCAAAGGGCAAATCCTTCATGGATTAAGCATCGATTTGTCGAGCTCTGGGGCAAAATTTAAAGTCCCGAGCGCATTTAAATACAACCTTGGTGAAATCATTCAAGTTTCGTTTACCGAGTTTGCAGGCAAGTCGCAAGTCGCGGGCATCGAAAAGCCACTGTCGTATCGAGTATTGGCCGTAGACGATTGCTATGAAAATGATGCAGTGCGCTATCTACGAACCATTCGTCTAACGGAAACCAATGTCGTTGCGCGCGTCATCGACGAAGCATTAAACAGTGCCGCCAAACGCGCACGTCATGACAACCAAGATAAAATCATTCGTGCACGCACACGCGGTTATGAGCACATTGCACTCAAACACACGAGCAACTTACCACTGTTTTTTGATGGTAACGAACTCAAGCTAGCGATGCTGACACCAAACAACCAAAAGTTGTGGCAGTACTGGCACGATGAGAGAAATCAACAAGTCTTTGGCTCCTTGTTTAACGAGCAACGCGTCGCTTCTTTGATCAAACAAGGCGTGAAAGGCACCAGTAACGTTTTGTACTCGTTTACTCATGAACATGAAAACAAAACGTACTTCTACTCGATGCTTAGACCCGAAGCGACTCGCGAACAACGCCAGCTGTTTTGGCATTTAGGGGCAAAGCGAGAAAGTTGGCGTGCGTTTCGAATTTCTATTTTTGAGTTATCTGAGCAAGAGAAAGAAGATCTCGCACTATTCTCTCCAGAGTTAGCCGAAACCTCTCAGTCACTGACTCATATCGGAATTTTGCAAGAAATCGCTGACGAAAAGTCGGGGCAAGATTACCTATTAACAGAAAAGCCGCGTTTGCCAGCCAACACGTTAAATGCCTTTCGTCATCCTCGAAAAATCACTGGCAACCCTAAAGGTATCTATTTCGATGCTCAATCGCGCCGTAAAGAACCACGCTATCGATTCAAAACGCCGCTTGAACTCAGTTCGGGTGAGTTAAAAGCAGCAGGTTCAACCGTTGATATTTCTAAGCGAGGCTTGGGGATTCGTTTAGATGAGCCAACGATGTTACGCTCGGGACAAGAAGTGCAAGTTAACTTTCGTGAGTTACAACTTTACGATAAAAAGCTGCCTCTCATGGCCGTTCCATATCGCGTTATTCGAGTCAGCCCTGACGGTTGCAGCGTACAATTGGTTATTGATGAAAACAGCAAAACGATCCGTGTGATCGCTTTCTTCAACAGCATCATTGAACACAACCAAGATAAGCTGATCCCACAAAAAGAGATGTTACCAAGCAACGCATTACTGGAAAGACTGCACAGCGTTTTGCTATCAAGGACGTTAAGCACACCTATCTTTATCAGCAAAAGTACAGCGTCGGCACTAAAAACTCCGGTGGTTGGGGTGAACCTGCCGTTGCCAAAACACATTGAGTTGTTTGCACGCTTGGGTCACGACCAAAAGTTCTCTTTAGAGCCAATTTTTAAAGGCCGCTCTAGCACGCTGATTGCTGAACCAATTAAGCGTGTCGACGGAGCACAAGCAAGACACCAAGACATCTACATTAGTGCAGCGAAAATCGGCAATAAGATCACTGCTATCGAATCCAAGCTGCACCAAGAATTTAATAGCGTGAAAGAGCGAATTCAGTTCATCAAAAAAGCGCGCATGATGGGCGATTTCTATGTATTTCGAATGTCCACCGCACCCATTTTTGATCCTATGACGTCGCTGCTACGACAGGACTTGAGTGACCTTACTCAGTTTGGCGTTCATCAAGCCAGTAAACTAGAAAAGGAGCTGACGGCTTTGGTTGGCTACAGCGAGTTTGAAGACATAACCGAAGAAGTCGTCGTGCGACTTGAACTAACGGAATAAAAAACACCGCCAAGATAGGCGGTGTTTTTCTTTCTGATTCTATTAAGGCTTCGCTTTCCAACTGATTTTTTGCTGCTTCACGAGCGCGCCAGACAAAATACAGAGTACCCCACCTAACCCAGCAAAACGCACCGAGGTTTGTGCTTGTGCCTCTACTTTAGGTTTCGCGTGGTAGGCAATACCAAGGCCTGCGGCGGACATCATCACTAAGTCGTTAGCACCATCACCAACGGCAACGGTATTATGCTGTTCAATTTCGTATTCATCCGCCAGTTCAACCAAAATATCGGACTTGGTTTGCGCAGATACCACGTCACCAATCACTTGCCCTGTTAACTTTCCGTCAATGATCTCAAGCTGATTTGAACGAGCAAAGTCTAGACCGACTTTCTCTTTGATGTAATCAGAGAAATAAGTGAACCCACCAGATGCAATGGCGGTTTTCCAACCGAGCGCTTTAAAGGTCGCAATCAACGCTTCAAAGTCTGGCATGAATGGAAGCTCAGAACGCACTTGCTCTAAAATCGCTTCATCTGCGCCTTTTAGTTTACCAACCCGTTGACGCAAGCTTTGTTCAAAGTCCAACTCACCTTGCATCGCACGTTCAGTCACTTCGGCGACTTCTTCCCCTACTCCAGCCAGTTTGGCAATTTCATCAATACATTCAATTTGAATCGCTGTGGAATCCATATCGAACACCACTAAGCCAGGCGCAGAGAGATCCGGCACTTCATTCAGAGAAGCATAATCAATGTTGAGGCTTTTTAAGATGGTTTCGTGTTGAGATGTTAATTCGCCCGCCATCAATGCTACTTCATACTGACCGACTTTCCATGTTTCTAACACCGGGTTATAGAAACCAGTGAAGAAGTCGATATCTTCAAAATGGCGAGGGGAAAGATATTCAGCAAAAACGATCCAATTCGCTTTCGCTTTATCTAACTGGGTAGCAAATCGAGTTTCGGGCAGTCGGTTTAAAAGTGTCGTATGTTTTCTGATAGGCAAGCTTTTTGACGCGTCCATGTATATAATCCCTTATGACTTTGCTAAAACGTTACCTCAACAAACTAAAAAGGCAAGTCTTTGTTTTGTTTTAAATGGATGAGTAAAGAGCATGAGTGAATCCTTGTTCTCAGTAAGGAATGCCCTGCGAATTCTGGCACTAATCCTACTGTGCGTGATGTTATTCATCACCATCAAAAACAGTGTTGTGATCAGTAAGGGCAACGAGAAGATTCAAGCGCAGCAGCTTGAAACACTCACCAAGGTTTTGATCTCGCAGGCATCTTTGTCTGCCAGCGAAATGATATTAACCAAAGACCAAGAGCGATTGCTTAAGCTGACCAACCAGCTCGCGCAAGACCGTTTGGTATTTGATGCCACGATTTATGACTCACAAGGTGTACGATTAGCATCGAGTGACGAGGCGCTGTCTGTCCGTGAGGTCCTAGGATTAGATACCCCACTAGCCACCGCATCTATTGGTCGCCAGCAATTGGTCGAGCCAGTCCTAGCTGATGGTGCTGTGATTGGTTTTGTACGTGTGACGTTTGAGACAGGCCGAGTGACGGCGATTTCTGATCACCATTATCGTAAGAGTGATCGTTACATGTACATGATGGTCTTGATGAGTTTTGTGTGTGGCATGTTGTTTATTATGATTTTACGTAGACAGCCGATCCGCCGTAAAAAAGCCGAAAACTTGCTGCTGACCAAGTAATTCCAACAGCCAACTTCAAATAAAAAACAGCCCGCTTTGAGCGGGCTGTTTTTTAGTTCTTGAAAGCGAAGACGAATCTTTGTCGCTTATTCTGCGTCGCCTAGCAATACTGAATCTAACGCGATTAGCATCATGTCGTTAAATGTTGTTTGACGCTCGTCTGATGTGGTTTGCTCGCCTGTTTTGATATGGTCAGAAACCGTACAGATTGTCAGAGCTTTTGCGCCGTATTCTGCTGCTACGCCGTAAATACCCGCCGCTTCCATTTCAACACCAACAATACCGTATTTGTCCATTACGTCGAACATTTCTGGATCTGGCGTATAGAAAAGCTCCGCTGAAAATAGGTTGCCGACTTTCACATCAATACCACGTGCTTTTGCTGCATCTTCTGCTGCACGAACCATTTTGTAGTCTGCGATAGCCGCAAAGTCATGGCCTTTAAAACGAATGCGGTTTACTTTTGAATCCGTACACGCGCCCATGCCGATCACAACATCACGTACTTTAATGTCTTCATTCACCGCACCACAGCTACCGACACGGATGATTTTCTTCACACCGAAGTCTTTGATTAGCTCAGTCGCGTAAATCGAACATGATGGGATACCCATACCGTGGCCCATCACAGAGATTTTACGGCCTTTGTAAGTGCCTGTGTAACCGAACATATTGCGCACATCACACACTTGAACAACATCTTCAAGGAAGGTTTCTGCGATGTATTTTGCACGTAGCGGGTCACCTGGCATCAGTACTACGTCTGCGAATGCACCCATTTCAGCATTGATATGTGGAGTTGCCATTTTTCTTTTCCTTAACCTTTCTCTAGCGCTCCGCGCTTAAGGCGATGTAAGCCAGAGTATTCTCATTTCCGACAAGCAGTACTTGCATACTGCAAACATAAAACTAGGAGCATTCAGCTCCTAGTTTTTAATATCCTAATTATAGGAAATTCTTACCGTAATCCATTGGAGAAGTACCGAAGTAGCTCGCCAATGTTTGGCCGATATCTGCGAACGTTTCGCGGCGGCCAAGAGAGCCAGCTGGCACTTTTTGACCGTAAACCAATACTGGAATGTGCTCACGAGTATGGTCAGTACCTGGCCATGTTGGGTCACAACCGTGGTCAGCCGTTAGGATTAGCACGTCATCTTCACCCATCAGTTCGAGCACTTCGTTGATGCGACCATCAAAGTACTCAAGCGCCGCAGCGTAACCCGCTACATCACGGCGGTGGCCGTAAGCGGAGTCGAAATCAACAAAGTTAGTGAATACGATGGTGTTATCACCCGCTTCTTTGATTTGCTCTAGCGTTGCTTCGAACAATGCAGGAATACCTGTCGCTTTCACTTTCTTGGTGATACCGCAGTTTGCGTAGATGTCTGCAATCTTACCGATAGAAACCACATTGCCTTGTTTCTCTTCGACTAACTTTTGTAGAACCGTTGCTGATGGTGGCTCTACAGATAGGTCACGACGGTTACCCGTACGCTCAAATTGACCTTTACCAGGACCGATGAATGGACGCGCGATTACACGGCCGATGTTGTAATCTTCTAGTTCTTCACGAGCAATTTGGCAAAGCTCCAATAGACGATCTAGACCGAATGTCTCTTCGTGACATGCGATTTGGAATACAGAGTCCGCAGAGGTGTAGAAGATTGGCTGGCCAGTCTTCATGTGTTCTTCACCAAGGTCATCAAGAACTTGAGTACCAGATGCGTGGCAGTTACCTAGGAAGCCATCTAGACCTGCACGCTCAAGAATGCGGTCAGTCAGCTCTTTAGGGAAGCTGTTTGCTTTATCTGTGAAGTAGCCCCAGTCAAACAGAACTGGTACGCCAGCAATTTCCCAGTGACCAGACGGAGTGTCTTTACCAGAAGAAAGCTCAGCAGCGTGGCCGTAAGCACCGATGATTTCTGCATCAGCGTCTAGGCCAGGAGCAAAGCGACCTGTTGATTCTTTGTGTGCCATAGCCAAACCAAGTTTAGATAGGTTTGGAAGGCGAAGTGCGCCTTGACGTTTATCGTTATCTGCTAAGCCTTTTTCACACTGGTCAGCGATATGACCTAGAGTGTCTGAACCTACATCACCAAATTCTTTTGCATCAGCAGTTGCACCGATACCGAATGAGTCTAGTACTAAAATAAATGCTCTTTTCATTGCTCTTTCCTTAGGCCCACTCGGCGAATTATTATGGTTGAGTAGGCCTTATGTAATTACTTAATCTTTTAGATGTCTTCTGCACGAATTTGACGGTAAACCTCTGGAGTTGGCGTGTATTCACCACCCACTTTGATTGCACTGCGTAGTGCTTTTGCCGCTTCTTCCCACTGCTCTTCACTGCGAGCGTGGATAACTGCTAGAGGTTTATCGCTATCAGCGACTTCACCCAATCGGATGAAGTTATCAAAACCTACCGCGTAGTCGATTTCATCAGTTGCAACACGGCGACCGCCACCCATAGAAACCACAGCCATGCCGATAGCACGCGTGTCCATTGCAGAGACAATACCTGTTTCTGTCGCATAAACTGGCTTGATGATTTCTGCTTTTTCTAGGTAGTTGTCGTAGTTTTCTACGAAGTCAGCTGGACCGCCAAGACCCGCAACCATTTTGCCAAAGCAAGCTGCTGCTTTACCGTTGTCTAGCACTTCCATCAGTTTCGCGCGTGCGTCGTCTGTGTTCTCAGCCAGTTTGCCAAGCACGAGCATTTCAGCACATGATGCCATCGTCACTTCAAGTAAACGCGGGTTGCGGTATTCACCTGTTAGGAAACGAACCGCTTCACGAACTTCCACCGCGTTACCAGCAGAAGAAGCCAGTACTTGGTTCATGTCCGTAAGGATTGCCGTTGTCTTCGTGCCTGCACCATTTGCTACTGCAACAATAGATTTTGCTAGCTCTTCAGACGCTTCGTAAGTTGGCATGAATGCGCCAGAACCAACTTTTACATCCATCACTAGAGATTCCAGACCCGCTGCCAATTTCTTAGACAGGATCGATGCCGTGATCAGTGAGATGTTGTCTACGGTAGCCGTGATATCACGAGTCGCGTACACACGCTTATCTGCCGGAGCAAGATCGCCTGTTTGGCCGATGATCGCTACACCCGCATCTTTGGTTACTTGACCAAAAACTTCGTTCGTTGGAGTGATGTTGTAGCCAGGAATCGCTTCAAGTTTATCTAGCGTGCCGCCTGTGTGGCCAAGGCCACGACCAGAGATCATAGGTACAAAACCGCCACATGCTGCCACCATAGGGCCAAGCATCAGAGACGTTACGTCACCCACACCACCAGTTGAATGTTTGTCGACAATTGGACCACCGAAGTTCATGTGGCTCCAGTCGATAACCATGCCTGAGTCACGCATTGCACACGTTAGGGCGATGCGCTCATCCATGGTCATTTCATTAAAGAAAATCGTCATAGCAAACGCCGCAATCTGACCTTCAGATACCGTGTTGTTCGCTACGCCTTGAATAAAGAAGTTGATTTCGTCGGCTGTTAGGACTTCGCCGTCACGTTTTTTACGAATGATTTCTTGTGGTAAATACATTAGTGCCTCCCAAGCTCTTTTGAGCCATGGTTGTAGTAGGATAGAAGAGGTTTGGTAGCACCCGTTTAGGTGCTACCGTTCAGACGTATTATTGGAATTAGTACGCTGTTGGATCAGCGACGTCGTCCGACACTTCTAATGTATTTAGTAGGTTGGTTAGCAGGCTAGACGCACCAAAACGGTAGTGACGAGCATCAACCCAGTTGTCACCTAGGATTTCGTCAGCCATTGCTAGGTATGCCGCTGCGTCTTCAGCAGTGCGCACACCACCTGCTGGTTTGAAACCAACAGTTTCTGCAACACCCATGTCGCGAATAACTTCAAGCATCATGCGAGCGTATTCTGGTGTTGCGTTTACTGGCACTTTACCAGTTGAAGTTTTAATGAAGTCAGCACCTGCTTCAATACAGATTTGAGATGCTTTCTTGATTAGTGCTTCTTCTTTTAGTTCACCAGTTTCGATGATCACTTTAAGAAGAATGTCACCACAAGCTTCTTTACATTGCTTAACTAGTTCGAAGCCTACTTTCTCATCACCCGCCATTAGCGCGCGGTATGGGAAAACTACGTCAACTTCGTCTGCACCGTAAGCAACAGCCGCTTTTGTTTCAGCAACAGCGATGTCGATATCGTCGTTACCGTGTGGGAAGTTCGTTACTGTTGCAATGCGAACTTCTGGCGTACCTTGCTCACGAAGTGTCTTCTTAGCAATAGGAATAAAGCGAGGGTAAATACAGATTGCAGCTGTGTTGCCTACTGCTGTTTTCGCGTCATGACATAGTGAGATCACTTTTGCATCAGTGTCATCATCATTCAGCGTAGTTAGGTCCATAAGTTTTAGTGCACGTAGCGCTGCTGCTTTTAAATCGCTCATTTCTATCTCCGATCAATATTCAAAAAATTCACTACTCAGCCTCAAATCACTTCTCTAACTATAATCAACAAGTCGAGATAGTGTGAGAAATTGGCTAAACAGTCTATTTATGAACGGACTTGGTTCCCTGAAGACTCGGCATATACAGCGAAAAATTCATATACCAATTGCTATCCTTGTCACCGCACAGTACCAGTTTGGCCTATGGCACAACAATCTATGATTGCGGTGTCTTTAATATCACATCACACAACGAAACGCCTATTAGATCTGATATTGCAGGGCAATTCATTTGCCCATCGAGTATGTAATATTCACTCTATGATTAAGTGGTTATCGTAACCATGATCTCGTGATTACTACATTATAGATATTCACCGCAAAACTGTAGCACCAAATAGAGCGCAAACGGTTTGTATCTCAAAATTTCCAAGCCGCTATTCCATTGGCTGCGTAAACCAATGTCTTGGGTTTACTCAGCGTAAAAATTTTGGTCCTGAAAAACGAAAAATGCCCCGCAGCAATCTCTTGCTACAGGGCATGGTTTAAAACGGCGTCTATATATTAAGAACCGATTCTAATTAAAATGCTGCAAGGCTTAGGCAGAAACCTGCAATTGTCGCTGCCATAAGGTTAGACAACGTACCTGCAAGAACTGCTTTGATACCCATGCGAGCGATATCTGAACGACGGTTTGGTGCAAGGCTACCTAGACCACCAAGTAGGATCGCGATAGAAGAAAGGTTCGCGAAGCCACATAGTGCGAATGAGATGATAGCTGTTGTCTTCTCAGACATTACTTCACCAGTTGCTGCTACTACTTGAGCGCTGTCACCTAGGTAAGGTGTGAAGTTCAAGTAAGCAACGAATTCGTTGATAACTAGTTTCTGACCGATGAATGAACCAGCAACAACTGCTTCGTTCCATGGAACACCGATTAGGAATGCTAGTGGAGAGAATGCGTAACCTAGGATTAGTTCTAGAGTTAGCTCAGGCATACCGAACCAACCACCGATGCCACCTAGCATACCGTTAACTAGAGCAATCAGACCAACGAATGCGATTAGCATTGCACCTACGTTTAGCGCAAGTTGTAGACCAGAAGCCGCACCGCCCGCTGCTGCGTCGATTACGTTAGCTGGTTTGTCGTCGCCACCGTCCATTGCTTCTTCGATATCTTCGTGAGGCTGATCAGTCTCTGGGTGAAGAATCTTAGCGAACAGTAGACCACCTGGTGCCGCCATGAATGATGCTGCTACTAGGTACTCTAGAGGAACACCCATAGATGCGTAACCTGCTAGTACACCACCAGCTACAGAAGCTAGACCACCACACATTACCGCGAATAGCTCAGATTGAGTCATTTTTGGAACGAATGGACGAACTACTAGAGGTGCTTCAGTTTGACCTACGAAGATGTTAGCTGCTGCTGACATTGATTCCGCACGAGAAGTACCAAGCGCTTTTTGAAGTGCACCACCAAGAATCTTGATAACCCACTGCATTACACCAACGTAGTAAAGAACTGAAATCAGTGCTGAGAAGAAGATCAGTGTAGGAAGAACACGGAAAGCGAAGATGAAACCGCCGCCGCCGAATACTTCGAACATCTTGTCAGAAACAAGACCACCGAATAGGAACGATGAACCATTGTTACCGTAGTTGATAACGTTAGAAACACCAGTAGAGAAACCGTTCAGTAGATCACGGCCCCAAGGTACATAAAGTACGAATGCACCTAATGCGAATTGGATAGCGAATGCGCCACCCACAGTTCTTAGATTGATAGCTTTACGGTTATTAGAAAATGCAAATGCAATAGCAAGAAGCACTACCATACCGACTAGGCTCATAAACAGGCTCATAGTTTATGACTTCCTTATAAGTTATTTATTGGCGTGTTACAAAATGGAGCTATAAAGCGGGGGCAATTATACTCACGCAGAATCAATTAAAGTAATGCCACCCTCACACTTTCTTATAAGATTCATCATTGATTCACCCACCTTTGTGAGTTATCTCACAATAAGCAGGGAAACGTTTTCTATTTCAGACTACATCTTTAGATTTTATTCACAGATAGAGAAAGCAAAATTGCTATTTTCCCACAGCTGAGTGGCAATCGATTGCTTTCGCACACTATGCAACTCTGCGAGCTCATTGAATACATGAATGAGTTTGGCAGGGTGATTCGGCTCCCCTTGATAACCAAGTATAGGCATATCTGGAGCATCTGTTTCTATAACTAGATTTTCGAGTGGTAATCTTTGAATCGCGTCGCGAGTTTTATGGGCTCTCGGATAGGTAATGGTTCCACCAGCACCGATGAAAAAACCTAATCTGACCCACTCCATCCCCTGCTGATAACTACCAGCAAACGCGTGCAAAACGCCACCACGAGGTAACTTCGCCGCTTTGACCATTTGAATGAGTCGATTGTGTGCTTTCCGGCTGTGCAAAATGACAGGAAGATTGAAACGCCTTGCCAGCTCAAATTGAATTTCAAGCGCCCTTTCTTGTAGCTCAGGATCTACGTTAACTGCAAAGTCTAGTCCGCACTCTCCGATTGCCACACACTGTGGCGACTTTTGGTTGAGATAACGTTCTAGCTCTGCAAGGTGCTGCTCAACGTTATCTTCTAGAAAATACGGATGAAAACCGAGCGCGTAATACAAATTGGCGTGTTGCTCTGCCAACGTTTGAATACGAACCCAATTTTGCGGGCCGACGGAAGGAATCAGAATTCTTGCGACGCCTTGCGTTTGAGCAAGCTCAAGTTGATGCGCAAAGTCATCTTGAAACACATCAAAATCAAAGTGGCAGTGCGTATCAAAGAACTTCATCTTGAGACTTTTTATCGACGCCAGCAGACGGAGAGTCAGAAAAAGACAGAGCTTCGCCCTTCTCTTCGTTTTGATGGGCAGGATCTTTTCGATATGGGACGCAGCTGCGTTTTTGATCGGGCGTTAATCCCATTTGTTTACACCAATCGTCGTAACGCTTTAACCCACGTTTGAACCAGTTCATTTTTCTTCCTTATATAAAAACGCCCTTGACTAAGTCTATAGCCAAGGGCGATTTAAAATCTAGTTGCTTTAACGCGGCGGTTGATTAGTGCTCGCGAGTCGCACGGAATTCAACGTCTGGGAAGCGTTCTTTTGCAAGGTTCAAGTTAACCATAGTTGGGGCAATGTACGTTAGGTTGTCACCACCATCCAATGCTAAGTTCGCTTGGTTTTTACGCTGGAACTCATCCAGTTTCTTCGCATCGCCACACTCAACCCAACGAGCAGTCGCTACGTTAACGCCTTCGTAGATTGCTTCAACGTTGTATTCTGACTTCAAGCGAGCCACAACCACGTCAAACTGAAGCACACCTACCGCACCAACGATCAGATCGTTGTTTTGCAGTGGACGGAATACCTGTACCGCACCTTCTTCAGAAAGCTGAACCAAGCCTTTTAGTAGCTGCTTCTGCTTCAATGGATCTTTCAAACGAATACGACGGAACAATTCAGGCGCAAAGTTTGGAATACCAGAGAACTTCAGTGACTCGCCTTGCGTGAAAGTATCACCAATTTGAATAGTGCCGTGGTTATGCAGACCAATGATGTCACCCGCGTAAGCGTGTTCTGCTCGTGAACGGTCACCAGCCATGAAGGTTACCGCATCAGAGATACTTACTTGTTTGCCTAGACGAACGTGGTTCATCTTCATACCTTGAGTGTAAGTACCCGATACGATACGCATGAATGCGATACGGTCACGGTGTTTAGGGTCCATGTTTGCTTGGATCTTGAATACGAAGCCAGAGAACTTGTCTTCTGTCGCTTCAACATCACGCTCAACCGCTTGACGCGTTTTCGGCGCTGGCGCCCATTCAGTCAGACCGTCTAGCATATGGTCTACACCAAAGTTACCCAGTGCGGTACCGAAATAAACTGGTGTCAATTCACCCGTTAGGAACAGTTCTTTATCAAACTCAGGACATGCACCCATTACAAGCTCAAGCTCTTCACGAACGCTTGCCGCTAGGCTTTCACCAACTTTTTCATCAAGTTCTGGGTTATCCAAACCTTTGATGATGCGAACTTCTTGAATTTCATGACCGTGGCCAGATTCATAAAGGATCGTTTCGTCACGGTGAATGTGGTAAACACCTTTAAATTCTTTACCACAGCCGATCGGCCAAGTGATCGGTGCACACATCATACCCAATTCGTTTTCTACTTCGTCCAATACTTCCATTGGATCACGAACGTCACGGTCAAGTTTGTTCATGAAAGTTACGATTGGCGTATCACGCAGACGTGTTACTTCCATTAGCTTACGAGTACGATCCTCGACACCTTTCGCCGCATCGATAACCATCAAACACGAGTCAACTGCCGTTAGAGTACGGTAAGTATCTTCTGAGAAGTCTTCGTGTCCTGGAGTATCAAGCAGGTTTACTAGGCAATCGTTGTACGGGAACTGCATCACAGAAGTGGTTACCGAGATACCACGTTCCTTTTCCATTTCCATCCAGTCAGATTTTGCGTGCTGTGCATTACCACGACCTTTTACAGTACCTGCTTTTTGGATCGCGTTTCCGAATAAAAGGACTTTTTCGGTAATGGTTGTTTTACCCGCATCCGGGTGAGAAATAATAGCGAACGTTCTACGTTTAGAAACTTCGCTTAGAAAAGGTGTATTTGACATGAAACTGGTCTTCTTTGATGTCTGAATGCCTGCTGAAAAGCAAACACGCTTTTTGTAGATTCAATTTTGCGCGGTATTCTCGCCTATTATTGCTTTAGGGGCAACTTCCCGAGTAGTGCGTCTAGTTAAAGAAGAGATAACTCATGATGATCGCGTCTTCTTTTCCATTGCCTGTTTTGGCTGGATAATAATCATAACGACGATCCACTTCGTTAAAACCAGCCTGCTCATAAATATGAATCGCAGGATGGTTACTTTCTCTTACTTCTAGCCACGCGCTGTCTGCTTTGGCTTGCTCACAGTGATTCAGAAAGGCATCCAATAACTTTTGACCGTAGCCTTTTCCTTGTAGAGCAGGGGCAACCGCAATATTGAGTAACGTCACTTCACCCACAATATTTTGTGCATAAAAGTAGCCAACTACCGAGCCGTCTTCGACCATCACGTGATGGCACGCACCGCGACTCGACAAATCGCGCACTAACGACTCTGCCCATGGGTGAGAATGCGCTTGCTGTTCAATTTGCCAAACTTGCTCCACATGCTCACTGCACATTGGGAGAATTTCAATCGTCATGATTTAACCTATTAGGTCGAAATACCGCGCCACAATAGAGCTTGGTATTCGATCTTTTACAAACGTTACGAGTAAGAACAAATTTGCTGCCAAAGTACGCGTTTTTGTTCATTGTTGCCATCAATGTCTTGCAATAACGGCGAGGTTAGCTGCTTAGCATTTTCCATGCTGTTACTTTCACAGCCTGCAAACCATACCCACTCCAAATGATGTTCACCAAGCATTGCAAGGCGCTCAGGCTCGATATGCATGGCTTGTTCAAGCGTTAACTTCATACTTTTAAGTATCTTCTCGAACAGTATCGCTGTCTCATTCGTAGGACAGATGGGTGAGATAAGCAGAAGTTTGCAAGAACTTGGCAAATCTATAGTTGGCGTTTGATAGCCTGCCAACCTTTCTGGATGAATCAACTCCCACGAGGTGATTCCCATTTCGTATAAATACTGTTTCTCGTTAATTGACATTTTTCGTCACCTGTTTGAACGAGGCAATCCTATCAAAAAGTCAGAGGTGTTATGAAGCTTTTCCAATCACTCTTTACTGTGATGATGGTAGCGACCATCAGTTTTTCCACATTTGCGAGCAGCAATAATGATGACTGGGAGCTGATCGCAACCAAGACCGTCAACTTCCAAACGGAGACAGACACCGTTACGCCAAATAGTCTGCTCAAAAACCGTAACTTCAGTAAAATCAAAATAAAGTGCATTCAAGGCACTGTCGATTTAAAAGACATCAAAGTCACCATGACCGACGGCAGCGAGAAAAAACTCACTTCAATGGGCACGCTCACCAACGGAATGTCAACGCGAGCTTGGACACTACCAGGAGCGGAGGACGCGAAACTTAAGCACCTTGAAATGAAATACAGCAGTTGGGGAAACATGAAGCTCGACGTGTTGGGTGTCAGCAAAAAAGCAAAAGTCGAAATCTGGGGCAAAAAGAGAACCAAAAACGCTCAATAAACGTCATGCTTGTCGATTGACTGATGAAAAGCAAACAGCCCGCTATTTCAGCGGGCTGTTTCAGTATTTAAAGCTCTGAGAACTCAGGCGCGTAATCAATGCGTCCAGAACGTCCTGCACATTGGCCCTCGACGAGTTCAGCTACTCGAAACGCACCTTCAGGCACTTCCCAAGCGCATTCAAAGCCCATCTCTTCACCAGCATTGAAACCTTGTCGTGCATAGTAGTTAGGTTCACCCAACACGACACAGACTGGATAACCGAAATCACGCAGAGATTCGAAACCTTCTTTAATGAGTTCAGCACCAATGCCTTGACGGCGATAGTCCTCATGAACAGCCAATGGTGCAAGCCCTTGCCACGACAAATCTTCACCATTTAATGTAACTGGGCTAAATAAAGCATGGCCAATTACCTCACCTTCATCCGTACACGCCACCAGCGACAAGGTCAGCTTGCCGTTTTCACGTAAACGCATCACCAAGTTGGCTTCTGCATCGGTTGGAAACGCATGTTTCAATAGACGGTCAATGGTCAGAATGTCCGCAGGGGCTTCAGTTCGAATAAGCATTCGCTACTCCGGGTTGTTGTGCAGGCTCTTGAACCCCTTTTTGGACAAAGTCAGCCAGTTGGTTCAGCGCTACTTGCATTGCTTTTGGTAACTGCTCTAAGTCGACACTGTCCATCAAGTTTTTCACTTCTAAGCCAAGCTCAGTGTCACCTTCAATTGAAAGGCGACGTTGGAAGAACAGCGTATCAGGGTCTTCTTTACGACCAGCAATCAGTACTAGGTCGTTTAGATTACCACTAAAACTCACATCTTCCTGAACTGGTTTTTCAGCGACGACTAATTTTTCACCTTGATAGCTGATGTACCATGCTAAGTTCAAGTCTTTAATCGCAACTTTTAACCACTTGTCTTCAAGGAATTCAAAGTCGCCATCTTCTAACGCTTCTTTGAATACCATTTTCAGCCCTTCAAGCAAGGCTTTTTGTTGAACTGTTTGTGGTAATAACTGGACTGGAGAACGCAAAATGTTGGCTGCGTTCTTTACTAGTTGACTGCGAATCTTGTTTAACACGTTCATTATCCGTTACTTTGTCATTAGGTCGCTCATATTACGCAATCGCACCACCGCGATACCTGTTATGTATCAATAAACTGTTTGTTTTCAGTTGGTGGTTTATTGTCCACTAACGTGTCGTTTTTTGACCTTACGTGTATTATTGATGCGAACAGCTTGATAAACGCTTTAATAACCGTATTTTCAAAGTTATAGTTATCCGAGCGTATCCTCGTGATATCAAGTCACAGAATAAAGCCGAGTCAACCACTTAAAAATGACTCACTATGCAGGCTTGAGAAGCACGGCGGCATATTCGCCAGGGTAGCGCTTTTGATTACACGGACGAATTAATCTGGCTCATTGGAGATCGGTAATACCCTAATGCCTTCCCAGCAATTACAACATTGGTTTGCCACGCTAACCTCAAATAGCCCTTTCTTTTTTGCCATTCTTGACAAAAAACACAATTATCGAATGGTGAGTGACCGCTATTGTGATATTGCCGGCTTAAATCATGAAGAAATCATCGGGTTAAACGATTGCCAGGTGCTAGGTGAGCAGTTTTATAAGAAGCTGGCACCTTACTACCAACGCGCATTCAAAGGCGTGCATGTCGAAGCTGAAATTACCTTAGATGAAACCGATTTAGAGACCAGCCTTCACTTTAGTTTGTCACCAGTGTATGAAGGTAACGAGGTACGTTTCGTGGTGTTTCACGCCGTCGACACCTCCGAAAAGCAAATACTTGTCCGCTCTCTGGAAGAAGCCGAAAACAAATTTGCCAAGCTGACCCAACTATTGCCCGATGGCCTGCTGCTGATTGAAGATGACACCATCATCTCAGCAAACCCTGCCTCGGCTCGTTTGCTTGGGCTTAACTCCCCTCACGAGCTGCTCGGTGAAGAGCTCTCTCGTCTGTTCATCGACGAAAACACCAAAAAAGTTTTCAGTCACCGACTCAGCACGCTTATTTCGGACAAACCGTTTGTTTGCCTGACTAGCGCGCGTTGCGGATTTGAGCGCAAAGTCCAATTGCATGCGGACTCGACGGCAATTCTAGGCAGTGAATCTCAAATTATTCTTATCCAAGATGCGGATGACACACCAAAACACTTGTCGTCAGCCTCCAGTGAAGATTCTCATATCGACTCTTTAACCAAACTGTATAACCGATTTGGTTTCACCAAGCGCCTAGAACAACTGATCAAAAGCCAAACACCGCTATTGGTGTTTTACCTCGATATCGATAACTTTAAGAACATTAATGACTCGCTGGGTCATCACATCGGTGACAAAGTCATCCAAGAAGTTTCTGCGCGTTTAAAACGACTGCTGCCAAACCAAGCGATCATCGGCCATCTTGGCGGTGATGAGTTCGGCATCATCCTTCCTGAGCCAGAAAACTCGCGCATGGCAGAAGTGTTATCAGATCGCATTATTTCTTTGATAAACCAACCTTTTGATCTGCACCATTTCAGTAAACGTCTTGCCTGCTCAATTGGTAGCGTCCGCTATCCGGAAGATGGGCAGGATGCTCGTATCTTGCTACAAAACGCCGATACCGCGATGTACGAAGCCAAAGATCGCGGACGAAACCGTCTGATCAAATTCAATGACCAAATGAACAAAGAAGCGCGTATGCGTTTGTGGCTCGAAATCGAACTGCAAAAAGCCCTGCAGCAAAATGGTCTTGAAGTTTGGTATCAACCCAAAGTGAACGCCCGTGATTTCAGTATCAATGGCGCAGAGGCTTTAGTACGTTGGAAACATCCGGTTGAGGGCTACATTAGCCCAGGATCATTTATTCCTGTGGCGGAACGAGCAGGTTTGATTGAGCATCTGGGCCGCGTGGTGATGCGTGATGTATTCAACACCGTAAAACGCTGGAAACAACAAGGCATTTTGCCGGGTCGCGTCGCGATCAACCTGTCTCCAGAACAGTTTGGCAACCCTCAGTTGATCGACTTTATGGAGAAGCTGCTGCGCACAACCGAACTTGATCCAAGTTGCATCACGTTTGAGCTAACTGAAAGCGCGGTGATGAGTGACAGCGAACATACGCTGCAAATGCTGAATGCGATTAAAAAGCTTGGCTTTGCTTTGTCGATCGACGACTTTGGCACTGGGTATTCGTCACTGTCGTATTTAGCTCGTTTCCCGATTGATGAACTAAAAATCGACCGAGCATTCATTAATGACATTGACGCCCTGCCAAAACAGGTGACCGTCATCGAGAACATCATCAACTTGGGCAAATCTTTGGAACTAACGGTCGTTGCAGAAGGCGTAGAAACGCATCAGCAAGCTACTTTGCTTTCCAACCTTCAATGTAACTCGATTCAAGGTTTTCATTTCTACCGACCTCAGCCAAAACATGAAATCGAAGAGTTGTTTGTGCAAAACCGCCGCCACAAAAACTGATCCCCCTACTTCGTCAAATCAAACCTTTACCCCTACTCTCAAGGGGTAAATATTGAGTTTATTGAGCTAAACCTAACTTAGGTCAAATTAGCTATTCATAATTCTTCATAAAATGCGGGCACCTTTTCCTTCTCTATGATTGTGAGCATATGGAACTCTTGTGTCCTGCGGGTAACCTGCCTGCGCTAAAAACCGCGATTGATTGCGGTGCAGATGCCGTGTACATCGGCTTCAAAGACGATACCAACGCGCGTCACTTTGCTGGTTTGAACTTCAACGGTAAAAAACTAGAAAAGGCCGTGCAATATGTGCATGACCACAACAAAAAGATCCACGTTGCACTCAATACCTTTGCCCATCCAAACGGTTTTGAACGCTGGACGAACGCCGTCGATAATGCAGCGGCATTGGGCGTAGATGCACTGATTGTCGCTGACATTGCTGTTCTTGAGTACGCTGCTCGCAAATACCCTGAGCTTGAGCTACATCTTTCCGTGCAAGCTTCTGCTACCAACGTAGCTGCAATTGATTTCTACAAGCAAAACTTCAACGTTAAACGTGTGGTATTGCCTCGCGTGTTGTCCATTCATCAGGTGAAACAACTGTCGCGCAACATCACCAGTGATGTCGAGCTGGAAGTATTTGCGTTTGGCAGTCTGTGCATCATGTCTGAAGGTCGTTGTTACTTGTCGTCTTACATGACGGGTGAATCACCAAATACGGTAGGAGCCTGCTCTCCAGCGAAATACGTGCGCTGGCAAGAAACTGAACAAGGCTTGGAGTCTCGATTAAACAACATTTTGATCGACCGTTACTGCGCGGGTGAAAACGCAGGCTATCCAACGCTTTGTAAAGGCCGCTTTGAAGCTGAAATTGAAGGCGAGAAAAAACGTTACCACGCGCTGGAAGAACCAACCAGTTTAAATACTCTCTCTATGCTTCCTGAACTGTTTGCAGCAAACGTAGCGTCGGTAAAAATTGAAGGCCGTCAACGCAGCCCTGCCTATGTAGAGCAAGTTACTCGCACTTGGCGCGCAGCAATTGATCGTTACCAAGCAAACCCAGAAGCTTACCAAGTCGAAGCAGCTTGGGATGCCGCCCTGGCGAACGTTTCTGAAGGTACGCAAACCACGCTGGGTGCATACCACCGTAAATGGCAGTAGAGGTTAAGATGGAAAATTCAATGAAATACGCACTTGGCCCACTGCTGTACTTTTGGCCAAAACAAGATATCGAAGCATTTTACTTACAAGCGAAAGAAAGCTCGGCAGACATTATCTACTTGGGTGAAACCGTTTGTTCAAAACGTCGCGAGATGAAACCTGCTCATTGGTTCGATATTGCCAAAGACCTGTCGGCATCCGGTAAGCAAGTGGTGCTTTCCACCATGGCATTGTTGGAAGCACCAAGCGAAGTCAATATCATGAAGAAGTATATCGATAATGGTGACTTCGCGATTGAAGCAAATGACGTGTCCGCGGTTCAACTGGCGTCTGAACACAAAGTCCCATTTGTCGTTGGCCCAGCAATTAACACTTACAACGCACACACCTTGAACCTGTTTTTAAAACAAGGGATGACTCGTTGGTGTATGCCGGTTGAGCTATCTCGTGAATGGCTAAGCGATACTCTGACACAATGTGAAGACTTAGGGATTCGTAACAAATTCGAAGTCGAAGTCTTTAGCCACGGCTATTTGCCATTAGCCTACTCGGCTCGCTGCTTCACAGCGCGTGCGGAAAATAAAGCGAAGGATGATTGCGAAACTTGCTGCATAAAATACCCAACCGGTATCCAAGTAAGCAGCCAAGAGGGACAAGAAGTCTTCAACTTAAATGGCATCCAAACGCAATCGGGCTACTGTTACAACCTGATCAACGATCTGCCAAGCATGCAAGGACTCGTTGATGTCGTTCGCTTGAGTCCATTAGGCGTAAGTACCTTCTCAGAATTGGATCGCTTCCGTTCCAACGAGCAAGGCTCAAATCCAGACAAACTATCAAGCCGCCAATGCAACGGTTACTGGCATCAATTGGCTGGCTTAGAAGTGAAGAACATTTAACTCTTCCGACAAAGTAAAAAGCGAGGCACTAGCCTCGCTTTTCTGCTGCCAACTTAAGACGCTTGGATGCTCGGTTCTACTGGGCTATCCACCATCAACTTTTTGATATCACGCCAAAGCATACTCATCACAACCAGACTTAACGCAATGTTGGATAGCGGGAATGCAATCCAAATGCCTGTCACACCCAACAGTTTTGGCATGATGAACAAGAATGGCAGTTGGATAAGCATATTACCTACCGTCACAAACATCGCCTTACTGCCTTTGTTGACCGATTGATAGTAAGCTCCTGCTACCACTAAGAAACCATCAAGAAACAGTGCGAACATGTGGAGACGAATTCCCACCACAGCACTTTCGATAAGCTGCTGATCCGCGTCATTAAAGACGGATACGAGCTGGTACGGGAAAAGGTTCATCAATACCACGAACACAACACCACCTAAAACCGATGCCCCCATAGCAATTTGTAGCAACTTACGAATGTTATCTTGATTTCGTGCGCCATGGTTGTAGCTCACCAAAGGCTGCATACCATTGGCAATGCCTTCCGCCACGAGATAATAGACCGTCACGATATAGCCTAAAATGGCGTAAGCGCCGATCAAAAGCGGGCTGCCGTATTGTGCGAATAACGCGTTGTGCAGAGCTACCATCGTAGATCCATAAGCGTACATAAAAAAGCTGGATGTCCCGATAAGCACAATTTTAGGAATAGCATCCAATTGCACTTTCAACTCTCTAAATGTTAGACGTAACTTCGCTTTAGAAGAGAAGAAGTAGCCCACACCTAGCACGGTGACAACCATCTGTGCCAATGCGGTCGCAATAGCCGCCCCTGTTAGCTCCCAATTCATCCAAGCAATGAAAACATAGTCCAACACAATGTTAATGATTGCACCTATCACCATCAAAATTGTGGCTAAGTTAGGGCTGTTGTCGTTACGTAGCAAAAATGGAACAGCAATAGAACCAAGTGAAAAAATACACGCGACGATTAGTATCTGGAGATATTGCAAGCCCAACTCGTACACTCGCCCCTGAGCGCCTTGCCAACGAATAAAGTCATCAGCAAAGAAAAACAGAATCGTTGCGACAATAGGCATCAGGGCCAACAAAAATAGCAAGCCTGTGGTTAAGACCCGTTTCGCACCTTGTTGATCTTGCTCTCCTTGCTTGATGGAAGTCAGGGCTCCCGTTCCCACACCAACCATCATCCCTATTCCCAGAATGCTACCAATCACTGGCCAAGCAACATTGATGCCCGCCAATCCGTCAGCGCCAACGTAACGGCCAATAAAAATACCGTCGACGACTTGGTATAGCCCATTGACCAACATGGCTGCGACAGTTGGCATGGTATATTTCCAAAACTGTTTATAAATGGAGTTTTGCATGATTCTCACCAATAGTTAGCAAAGCTAACTAAATAGTTAAATAAATGAATTTTTGAATTAATTTCCAAGCGCTTTATTGAGTAGCGACTGCAATTGTTTGGCTTCTTGTTCATTTAGCTTTAGCATCATTTGATCCGAAATATCCTTATAAACAATTTGTTCTAAAGACATTTTTTCAGCGACATCTTCCGTCAGTAAGATACGCTTTGCGCGAGCATCTTCATTGCAAGCAATACGCTTCACTAACCCTTTCTTTTCTAAACGCACCACCATATTGGAGGCAGAAGGTTTGGTTACCTGTAACTCGTCGGCAAGATCAGTAATACGAACGCCTTCAGGAAACACCTGAATTACGCGTAAGTAATCAAATTCGTTAAAGCTAAGATGAGACAATGGATCTTCTTTAGCGTAAACACGCCAAGCTTTGGCGCAAAAACGCTCCAAATCGATCAAACTCTCTTCTAAAGCCATAAAGATTCACCAATTAGTTAGCAAGGCTAACTATTCTAAAGCGAGTTATCTCAATCATCAAGCGTAAAAAAGCCGCTTATGGAAGCGGCTTATGGAAGCGGCTTTATTATTATTGTTGTTCTTGTTGCTCGGCGGCTTTTAGCTTGGCCAACCTATCTTGCTGAAGTTGGTCATAAATTTGTGCTAACTCCAAGAAAGAGTAACGATGCTCAACGTACTCGTACACATTCAACGAAATGGCAAGCTTATACAACGAAATCGCGCTGGCGATGTCACCTTCCAATTGATGACGTTTACCGAGATAAAAATAGGTTTCCGTCAATCGCTGAGCAAGGCGATAGTTTTCTCGCGTACCATCCATAATCGCAGCAAGAGCCGCTTCATCAGAAACATCGCGTAGCATAAGAGCGACTAACACCCAACCCCATTCTTCACTGCGATCTTGTTGGTAACGCTGCTGAAGGTTTGCTTTTGCTTGCTCAGGGTTTTGATCCGCTTCAATGATGTATAACCACAATGCGCGAAATGGATCGCTTGGCATCTCTTGATAATGCTTGGTCATATCTTCCAAGGCCAAATCAATACGACCGCCGTAGTATAGCGCTATCGCCCGATTGCGCTCTGCGTAAGAGTTATCTGGTGCAAGTTCGAGTGTTGAATCAAATGCTTCGTATGCCGCATCAAACTCTCCAACCTGAGTAAAGTAAACGCCGAGAAGATTAAATATATCTGGCTGAGCTGGGTTCAACTGCAATGATTGGTTGAAATCCAAACGAGCAAGGTCACGCAAGCCAACACTGTCGTAGTAATTACCACGTTCATAGTGCATTTTGGCACGCACTTCATCGCTGAGATCAGGGCGCTGCAGTAGTTGTGATAAACGCGCAATTTGAACTTCTTGTTGAACGCTCGGTTGTAAAGGCACAGCCATTGGTGGGTAAAGCCACTTCAGTGCTGAATGCTGAGAAGTATTTGCACAACCGGTCAGCGCGATAGCAACACATAAACTTGCGGTTTGAAACCATTTCACTAATTGATACTCCTGTTTGGACCGCCTTGGGTCTGTTTCCTTAATGCACTATAGGATAAATAACCTCATTTGAGGTCAAACTCCTCGAAACAGGCCAAAAAAAAAGGGAGCGAAAATGCTCCCCTTTATAGCATGCTTTCAGGCTCTTAAGCTAATAAAAGACCGAAAGGCGAGTTTCAGATTACTCTTCTTTCGCTGCTGGTGCTTCTGCCGCTGCTTCTGCCGCTGCTTCTTCAGCAGGCTTCTCTACCGCTTCTTTCATGCTTAGACGTACACGGCCTTGACGGTCGATTTCAAGAACTTTAACTTGAACTTCTTGACCTTCAGTTAGGTAGTCAGACACTTTCTCAACGCGTTTTTCAGCGATTTGAGAAATGTGTACTAGACCATCTTTACCTGGTAGAACCGTTACAAACGCACCAAAGTCAGCTAGACGAGCCACTTTACCAGTGTAGATACGGCCTACTTCAACTTCAGCAGTGATCTCTTCGATACGGCGGATAGCTTCTTTCGCTGCTGCACCTTCAGTTGCTGCAATCTTGATTGTACCGTCGTCTTCGATTTCGATAGTTGTACCAGTCTCTTCAGTTAGAGCACGGATAACTGCACCACCTTTACCGATAACGTCTTTGATCTTCTCTGCGCTGATCTTCATTGTGTGGATGCGTGGAGCGAACTCAGAGATATCGTCACGAGCACCAGCAAGCGCTTCATCCATTACAGATAGGATGTGCTTACGTGCGCCTTGTGCTTGGTTAAGCGCAATTTGCATGATCTCTTTAGTGATACCTTCGATCTTGATGTCCATTTGAAGTGCAGTAACACCAGTGCTAGTACCTGCTACTTTAAAGTCCATGTCACCTAGGTGGTCTTCGTCGCCAAGGATGTCAGAAAGAACAACAAAGTCATCGCCTTCTTTCACAAGACCCATCGCGATACCCGCAACAGATGCTTTGATTGGCACACCAGCATCCATAAGTGCTAGAGATGTACCACATACAGACGCCATTGAAGATGAACCGTTAGATTCCGTGATTTCTGATACAACGCGAACTGTGTATGGGAACTCGTCAACAGATGGCATTACAGCTGCAATACCACGCTTAGCCAGTTTACCGTGGCCGATTTCACGACGCTTAGGAGAACCTACGAAACCAGTCTCACCCACACAGTATGGAGGGAAGTTGTAGTGTAGTAGGAAGTGATCTTTACGCTCACCAGTTAGCTCATCGATGATTTGTGCATCACGTTGAGTACCTAGAGTCGCAGTAACTAGGGCCTGAGTTTCACCACGAGTGAACAGTGCAGAACCGTGAGTACGTGGAAGAACACCAGTACGTACGTCTAGCGCACGAACCATGTCTTTCTCACGACCATCGATACGAGGGTTACCCGCGATGATGCTACGACGTACAACAGTCTTCTCTAGATCGTGGAAGATTGTGTGGATTTCTTTAGTATCCGCTTCAGGATCTTGAGCAAGCAGTGCTTCGTTTACTTCTGCTGCAATCTCATGGATGCGGTCGTAACGAGCCATTTTCTCAGTGATTTGGTAAGCCTCAACAAGCTTAGCTTCAGCAAGTTCAGCAATCTTAGTCTTAAGTGCTGTATTTTCTTCTGGAGCAACCCAATCCCAAGCTGGAGTAGCAACTTCAGCTTTGAACTCGTTGATAGCGTTGATTACAACTTGTTGTTGATCGTGGCCGAACACAACTGCTGCTAGCATTTCTTCTTCAGTTAGGTTGTCAGCTTCTGACTCAACCATTAGTACCGCAGACTCTGTACCTGCAACCACTAGATCTAGACGCGATGCGTTTAGCTCAGTTTGGCTAGGGTTAAGAACTAGCTGACCATCGATGTGACCAACACGTGCTGCACCGATAGGACCATTGAATGGAATACCAGAGATAGCAAGAGCCGCTGATGTACCAATCATTGTTGGGATATCTGGTTGAACGTCTGGGTTTACAGATACAACCGTTGCAATAACTTGCACTTCATTTTTGAACGCGTCCGGGAATAGTGGACGGATTGGACGGTCGATTAGACGAGCTGTTAGCGTTTCGCCTTCAGATGGACGACCTTCACGTTTGAAGAAGCCACCTGGGATTTTACCTGCAGCGTAAGTACGCTCTTGGTAGTTTACAGTTAGTGGGAAGAAGTCTTGACCCGCTACTGCTTCTTTTTTACCAACAACTGAAACGAATACTGCTGTATCGTCCATTGTAACCATAACTGCTGCTGTAGCTTGACGTGCGATAACGCCAGTTTCTAGAGTAACCGTGTGGTTACCGTACTGGAACGTTTTAACAACTGGTTTTTCGAACATTGTTATTCCTTGTTTCTAAGCGCACCGATAAATAGCCGCTTAGGTGTGTTAATAAACACTCAAGGCATTACGAATCGCGACTAGTGAAAAGAAACTTACCTAAATTTCTTTTTAATAGCCGCGACCTTTTGGTCGACGAGGTTGACTGTAATGCTATGAGTTTAATAAAAATCTAATATACCAGACTAATCAGCGACTAATCAGCGACTAATCACTCATCTAGAACGGTATCAAAAGATTAAGCCGCAAGTATTATAACGGCTTAAGGATGATTTGGCTAAGCTATAGCAGTCAAAAAATAAATTAGAGGCAACAAAAAAGGGGCATAAAGCCCCTTTTTTGACAAACTGCTATGCAGTCGCTTATTAGCGACGTAGGCCTAGACGCTTGATTAGGTCTTGGTAGCGAGCTAGATCTTTACCTTTTAGGTAATCTAGAAGCTTACGACGGCGAGAAACCATACGTAGAAGACCACGACGGCTGTGGTGATCGCCTTTGTGAGCTTTGAAGTGACCTTGTAGGTGGTTGATAGAAGCTGTAAGTAGAGCTACTTGAACTTCTGGTGAACCAGTGTCGCCTTCAGATTGTGCGTATTCTGCAACGATTGCTGCTTTAGTTTCTGCATTCAGAGACATAATTCTCTCCTAATAAGAGTAAGTTAATGTTTGTGCCAGCCAATCTCTGATTCAGCCGACACGAGAAGCGCGAATTATAAGGAAGTTTGCTTATAGGCGCAATATAAAAATACCGGCCTAAATGCCGGTATTTTTCAAGTGAGATAGAGATTACTCTTCGTCGCGGAAAACGACTAAACGTTTTGGTGCGATCTTACCATCATCGTTCATTTCACCAACACCGATAAACAAACGCTCTTCGCCCATAGTCAGGCGTAGAGCCCCCTGCTCTGGTGCACCTAATACTTGAACCGGTTGGCCATGCTGAACCATATCTGCTAATTCAGGAATTAGGTTTACTTCTGGTAAGTCTTCAACTGCAGTGTCCATTGGCATAAGCAGTGGATCGAGCAACTCGCGAGGAGCGATTTCTTCACGATGAGCTTGCTCAAGCAGCTCATTAAGCTGCTCAAGAGTCACCATTTTCTCGTAAGGGTACTTGGCTACAGCTGTGCGGCGCAGCATAGTTACGTGAGCACCACAACCGAGCATTTCGCCCAAGTCATCGACGATAGTACGAATGTAAGTGCCTTTTGAACAGTGCACCTCCATCTCAACTTCATCACCTTCAAAACGGTGAAGAATGATTTCGTATACCGTAATTTTACGAGACTCACGTGGAACTTCGATGCCTTTACGAGCGTACTCGTACAGAGGTTTGCCTTGGTATTTCAAAGCAGAAAACATCGAAGGCACTTGGTCAGATTCGCCACGGAACTTCTCAATACACGCTTCTAGTTTCTCGAAAGTCACATCTACTGGTCGCGTTTCTACCACTTCACCATCAGAGTCTGAAGTGTTAGTACGTTCGCCAAGTTTTGCGATCACGCGATAGCGTTTGTCTGAATCCAGTAGGAACTGAGAAAACTTGGTTGCTTCACCTAAACAGATCGGCAACATACCCGTCGCTAGAGGGTCCAACGCACCAGTGTGACCCGCTTTCTCAGCAAAGTAGATTCGCTTTACTTTTTGCAGTGCATCATTGGAAGAGATACCTGTTGGTTTATCCAACAAGATAACACCATTAATTGGACGACCTTTACGACGACGAGCCATTATTCTTCGTCCTCACGGCCAGAGTTCTTTTGCTTCTGCTTGTCTGAGTTAACCACTTCGGTTACTAGGTTAGACATACGCATACCTTCTACGAGCGTGTTGTCGTAGTAGAAGCGGATTTCTGGGGTTAGACGCAGACGAATACGCTTACCAAGCATCATGCGAATGTGAACTTCATGCTCACGTAGTGCCGCTAGGCATGATTCTGGTGTTTGCTCACCTACACATAGGAAAGTCACGAACACTTTTGCGTAAGCAAGGTCACGAGAGACTTCCACATCGGAAATGGTAACCATACCCAAACGTGAATCACGAACTTCACGTTGAAGGATCATTGCTAATTCTTTTTGCAGCTGCTGTGCAACACGCTGCGTGCGGCTAAATTCTTTTGACATATCTTTTCTCTTATATAGAAAGAATGGGGGGTTGGTCAAAGCCAGCCCCCCATGGTGTATTCAACAACCAATTACTACTTATCTATCAAAGATAATATGAGTAATTTTAGTCAATTAGTCTAGAGTACGTTGAATTTCAACGATTTCGAATACTTCGATTTGGTCACCAACGCGAACGTCATTGTAGTTCTTAACGCCGATACCACATTCGTAGCCATTCTTAACTTCTTGAACGTCATCTTTAAAGCGACGTAGTGACTCTAGTTCACCTTCGTAAATAACAACGTTATCACGTAGAACACGGATAGGGTTGTTGCGCTTAATTAGACCTTCAGTAACCATACAGCCAGCGATTGCGCCCAGTTTCGGTGACTTAAACACGTCACGAACTTCAGCAAGACCAATGATCTCTTGCTTGAATTCTGGAGCAAGCATACCGCCCATTGCCTGTTTCACTTCGTCAATCAATTGGTAAATGATTGAGTAGTAACGTAGGTCAACTGCTGCGGCTTCAACTGCACGACGAGCAGATGCATCAGCACGTACGTTAAAGCCAAGAATGATTGCGTTTGAAGCTTCTGCTAGTACTACGTCAGTCTCAGTAATACCACCAACACCAGAACCAACGATGTTCACTTTCACTTCGTCAGTCGATAGTTTCAGTAGTGAGTCTGCGATAGCTTCTACAGAACCTTGAACGTCAGCTTTAAGAACAACGTTAAGCTCTGCAACTTCACCAGCAGTCATGTTAGAGAACATGTTCTCTAGTTTAGATTTCTGCTGACGAGCAAGTTTCACTTCACGGAACTTACCAGCACGGTAGTTAGCAACTTCACGTGCTTTACGTTCATCACGTACTACAGTAGCTTCGTCACCTGAAGCTGGCACACCTGAAAGACCAAGGATCTCTACAGGAATAGATGGACCTGCTTCTGTGATTTCTTGACCTAGTTCGTCGCGCATTGCACGAACACGGCCGTACTCTTGACCACAAAGTACGATGTCGCCTTTATGTAGCGTACCAGATTGAACTAGTACTGTAGCAACTGGACCACGACCTTTATCAAGACGAGATTCAACTACCACACCAGACGCCATACCTTCTTTCACAGCTGTAAGTTCTAGAACTTCAGATTGAAGAAGGATTGCTTCTAGCAGACCATCAATGTTTGTACCCTGTTTTGCAGAGATGTGAACGAACATGTTCTCACCGCCCCATTCTTCAGGGATTACGTCGTATTGAGCTAGCTCATTCTTAACGTTGTCTGGGTTCGCATCTTCTTTATCGATCTTGTTCACAGCAACAATCAAAGGAACGCCTGCCGCTTTCGCGTGCTGGATCGCTTCTACTGTTTGTGGCATTACGCCATCATCTGCTGCAACTACAAGAACAACGATATCTGTCGCTTGAGCACCACGAGCACGCATAGCAGTAAACGCCGCGTGTCCAGGAGTATCAAGGAACGTGATCATACCGTTTTCAGTTTCAACGTGGTAAGCACCGATGTGCTGTGTAATACCACCAGCTTCGCCTGAAGCAACGTGTGTACGACGGATGTAGTCAAGTGTTGACGTTTTACCATGGTCAACGTGACCCATGATCGTTACAACTGGAGCACGAGGTACTGATTCAGCATTAGTGTCGCGGTCAGATAGTACTGCTTCTTCCAGTTCGTTCTCTTTACGAAGAACAACTTTGTGACCCATTTCTTCAGCAACAAGCTGTGCTGTTTCTTGGTCGATCACTTGGTTGATAGTCGCCATAGCGCCCATCTTCATCATCACTTTGATAACTTCTGTCGCTTTAACCGACATCTTGTTAGCAAGTTCTGAAAGAACAATTGTTTCGCCAATCACAACATCTTGCTTAGCAACAGTCGCCGACTTATCAAAGCCGTGCTGCATTGATGTTGGTTTAGCTAGCTTACCTTTACGGCCGCCTTTACCGCCACGTTGGCTACGACCGCTATTGCGTGCCTGCTCGTCTTTAGTCGAAGGTTTTTTCTTCTTCTTATTACGACGACCGGCTTCTTCTTTGCGATCTGCTTCATCTTCGGCTTCACGTGCGTATTGTGAAGTCGTTACATGGTAATCTGTATCTTCCATATCACCCTTTTTCTCTTCTGCAGCAGACCAACGCTCTTTATTCTTTTCAGCCAATTCGCGAGCTTCCTCAAGCTTGCGCTGACTTTCCTCTTCAGCCTTACGCTTAGCTTCTTCTTCCTGACGACGTTTAAGCTCGTCGGCCTCTTTTCGCGCTGCTTCTTGCTTAATTTTCTCTTCAGCATCACGTTTTGCTTTTTCTTCAGCATTACGTTGTGCATTCGTATCTGCGTCGCGCTTCGCTTTTTCTTCAGCTTCGCGTTTCGCTTTTTCTTCCGCTTCACGTTTTACAGCATCTTCAGCTTCACGTTTTGCAGCTTCTTCAGCTTCACGCTTAGCAGTTTCCTCTGCTACGCGTTTTGCTGCTTCTTCTGCTTCACGTTTTGCTACTTCTTCTGCTTCGCGCTTAGCTTCATCTTCAATTGTGCTACGCTTCACGTATGTACGTTTTTTGCGCACCTCAACCTGAACATTCTTACTCTTACCACCACCCGCATTCACACTAAGTGTACTACGAGTTTTACGCTGAAGCGTTAGGCGAGTCGGCTCTGCATCACCAGATTTATCACCGTGTTCTTTCTTTAGATGAGAGAGAAGCTTTTGCTTCTCTTCATCAGTTACATTGTCAGAGCTCGCCTTTTTCATGCCAGCGTCAGCAAGTTGTTCAATCAAGCGGTCGACTGGCGTACCAATCTCATCACTCAGTGCTTTAACTGTTAATTGTGTCATGCCGCTTTCCTCCTTGCCGAAATTATGCTTCTTCGCCGAACCAACAGATGTTACGTGCGGCCATAATTAGCTCGCCTGCACGTTCTTCGGTCAGGCCTTCGATACCTTCTAAATCGTCAATGCCTTGGTCAGCTAGATCTTCCAGTGTCGCTACACCTTTAGCTGCCAGTTTGAATGCCATTTCGCGCTCTAGACCTTCAAGACCTAGTAGATCGTCTGCAGGCTCTAGACCTTCAAAAGATTCTTCTTGTGCTAATGCAATTGTTGTTAGCGCGTCTTTCGCACGACCACGTAGCTCTTCTACAAGCTCTTCGTTTAGGCCGTCGATTTCTAGAAGCTCGTTAACTGGAACGTATGCGATTTCTTCTAGAGTAGAGAAGCCTTCTTCAACAAGCAGCTGAGCAAAGTCTTCTTCGATGTCTAGGTACTTCATGAAGTTTTCGATAGACGCTTGTGATTCTTCAGCGTGTTTCTTCTGAAGATCTGCAACTGTCATTACGTTCAGCTCCCAACCCGTTAGCTGAGATGCTAAACGTACGTTCTGACCGTTACGACCGATAGCCTGTGCTAGGTTGTCGGCTTCAACTGCGATGTCCATTGAGTGTGCATCTTCATCCACGATGATAGAAGCTACGTCTGCTGGAGCCATTGCGTTGATAACGAATTGCGCTGGGTTATCATCCCAAAGCACGATATCGATACGCTCACCACCAAGCTCACCAGAAACAGCTTGTACACGTGCGCCACGCATACCAACACACGCACCAACAGGGTCAATACGTTTGTCATTTGTTTTCACTGCGATCTTAGCGCGAGAACCAGGATCACGAGCAGCGCCTTTCAGTTCGATGATTTCTTCAGCGATCTCAGGAACTTCTACACGGAATAGTTCTTCAAGCATTTCAGGCTTAGAACGAGTGATAAACAATTGGAAACCACGCGCTTCTGGAGCGACTTTGTACAGAAGACCACGTACACGGTCACCTGGACGGAAGTTTTCACGAGGAAGTTGGTCATCACGTAGGATTACAGCTTCTGCGTTGTTACCTAAGTCAAGAACGATTGTGTCGCGGTTTACCTTCTTAACAACACCAGTGATTAGATCACCTTCGTTGTCGATAAACTGCTCAACGATTTGTGCACGTTCAGCTTCACGAACTTTTTGTACAATAACTTGCTTAGCCGTTTGAGTCGTAATACGGTCAAACGTTACTGATTCGATTTCATCTTCTACGTAATCGCCTAGCTCAACTGAATCATCTTCATATTGAGCAGCTTCTAGAGAGATCTCTTTCGTTGGGCTTTCTACTTGGTCAACAACCAACCAACGACGGTAAGTTACAAACTCACCAGTTTTACGGTCAATAGCAACACGAACGTCGATTTCGATTTCGTACTTTTTCTTTGTAGAAGTTGCTAGAGCAATCTCAAGAGCTTCAAAGATACGCTCACGAGGTACCGCTTTTTCGTTCGATACCGCTTCTGCTACCGCTAAAATTTCTTTACTCATTGTATTTAGCCTCTAAGCTTAAACTTTTTTAGGGACCTAAAATTTAGGGATCAGGTTAGCTTTTGAAATGTTACTTAAAGCAAACTCTTCTTGCTGACCTTCAACAGTAACTGTCACTGTTTCGCCATCCACGCCGTGGATAATGCCTTTCCACTTACGACGGTTTGCTACAGCCATTTTCAAAACGATGCTGACCTCGTGACCAATAAATTGCTCGTAATGTGCTGCTTTGAATAGTGGTCTTTCTAAACCTGGAGAAGACACTTCTAGGCTGTAAGCAACAGAAATTGGATCTTCAACGTCTAACACTGCACTTACTTGGTGGCTAACTTCTGCACAGTCGTCCACGTTAATACCATTTTCATGGTCGATGTAGATGCGTAACGTTGAGTGCGCGCCAGCACGAATGAATTCTAATCCAACTAACTCATAGCCTGATGCCTCTACTGGCGCTTCAAGCATTTCAGTAAGTTGTCTTTCTAAACCAGTCATTTAAACCACTCCAGAAACAAAAAAAGGGCTCAGAGCCCAATCAAAAAACCAAGCAGTGACCTGAGTCATTTAAAAAACTCAGATAACAAAAAACCCCGATAGTCGGGGTTTTATGCTGCTGGACCCTGATACGTTAAGAATAGTCAAAATTACTTTTCTTAACTCGTAGTGTGGTTAGCACTACGCAAACTTGCCAATCTGCAACTTCTTTATTCAAAGAAGGAGATTGGTTGCGGGGGCCGGATTTGAACCGACGACCTTCGGGTTATGAGCCCGACGAGCTACCAAGCTGCTCCACCCCGCGTCCGACTTGCTGAGCATTATACTCGCAAACAAGTGATTTACAAGTTTGTAAATACATGGTGCCGAGAGAGGGACTCGAACCCTCACACCTAAGGCACTAGCACCTCATGCTAGCGTGTCTACCAATTTCACCATCTCGGCACAAAACCTTACAGCTTATTGAGGAATTTCATCACCAGTAGGTGCTGGAACTTCACTCGCTGCGTCTTTAACTTGTTCAACTACTGGTTGACCTAATGTTGGGTCTACCCATTGAGACTCGGTCTTGTGTGTAGACATACGACCAAGTAGCAAGCTAACGACAAAAAATACGGTTGCTAAAATAGCAGTTGTTCGGGTTAAGAAATTACCTGAGCCACTAGCACCAAACACTGTGTTTGAAGCACCAGCACCGAACGAGGCTCCCATATCTGCGCCTTTACCTTGTTGAATCAACACAAGGCCAATCACACCAAGCGCTGCCAACAGGTAAATCACAAGTAGAACTGAAAACATTTTTTCCACCTATGTTCCAAATTGTTGAGCCAGCGCCGTTCAATATCGAAACATCGTTAATGAACAAGGCTAGCGACCTCCTAACGGGAGGCGGAGCAATACTAGCGAAAGCCAGTAACGCTGACAAGGGAAAATTAGTAAAAAATCAATGTCGGCGGGTTAAGCGCTCAAAAAAAGGGCAAAACTTGCCCTTTTCTTTCTTTAAATACGTTAAAGCAATGATTAACAACTTGCTTTTACTGCATCCGCAATCTTAAGCGCTGAGCTTTGAACAAGCTCGGCATCTTCACCTTCTACCATTACGCGAATCAAAGGCTCTGTACCTGATTTACGTAGTAAAACGCGACCTTTATCGCCTAGCTCAGCTTCAACTTCTTCTACAGCAGCCAGTACTGCTTGCGCTTCTAGAGGGTTGTTTTCACCAGCGAAACGTACATTTTCTAAAACTTGTGGGTAAAGCGTCATGCCTTGCGACAAGTCGTGCAATGACATGTCACTGCCAACAACAGAAGCAAGCACTTGTAGAGCAGCAACAATCGCATCTCCCGTTGTTACTTTATCTAGCAAGATAACGTGACCAGAGTTTTCGGCACCGATCTTCCAGCCTTTAGCCAGCAATTGCTCCATTACATAGCGGTCACCGACAGCTGCACGAACAAATGGAATACCTAATTGCTTCAGGCCATTTTCCATACCTAGGTTAGTCATCAACGTACCAACCACGCCACCTTTTAGTTCACCACGACGCAAAGCATCACGTGCGATAATGTAAGCAATTTGGTCACCATCGACTTTATTACCTAAATGATCAACCATGATGATACGGTCACCGTCACCATCGAATGCAAGACCAAGATGAGCTTGCTCTTCTACAACGCGTTTTTGTAGCGCGCGAACGTCTGTAGCACCGACTTCTTCATTGATGTTGATACCATTTGGCTCAACACCCATCGCGATTACATCTGCACCAAGTTCTTTGAAGACATTTGGAGCAATATGGTAGGTAGCACCATGAGCGCAATCAACGACGATCTTTAAGTTAGAGAGACTTAGTGTCGATGGGAATGTGCTTTTACAGAACTCGATGTAACGACCTGCAGCATCATTTAAACGAGTCGCTTTGCCCAATTCAGAAGACTCAACACATTCAATGTCTTTGTCCAATTCAGCTTCGATAGCAAGCTCGATATCATCAGGCAATTTTGTGCCCTCAGATGAGAAGAATTTAATACCGTTGTCGTAATATGGGTTATGCGATGCAGAAATCACAATGCCCGCTTCTGCGCGGAAAGTTTGCGTTAAGTAAGCGACAGCAGGTGTCGGCATTGGACCTGTGAAGGTTGCCTTCAGACCTGCGGCAGCAAGACCAGCTTCTAGTGCAGATTCAAGCATGTAACCAGAGATACGAGTATCTTTACCAATAATAACTTTCTTTGTGCCTTGTTTTGCTAGTACACGACCAGCAGCCCAGCCAAGCTTAAGTACGAAGTCTGGAGTGATTGGGTACTGTCCAACTTTACCGCGTACACCGTCCGTACCAAAGTAACGTCTTTTATTCGACATAAACTTACCTTTATTATTTTTAAATATTGTTTTGCATCATTTCGACAATTTTCATTGCTTCAATAGTTTCTTCAAAATCATGAACACGAATGATCTGCGCGCCTTTCATGGCAGCAATCGTGGCACAAACCACACTGGCGTTAGTGCAATCTGCTGCTGGCTTATCAAGCAGCTTGAAAATCATTGATTTACGAGACATACCCGCCAAGATAGGCAGACCGAACTCATGAAACTTCTCGAGATGAGCGAGCATATGATAATTGTGTTCAATGGTTTTGCCAAAGCCAAAACCAGGATCGAGGATAAGTTGAGACTTATTGATACCTACGGCTTCACAAGCAGCTATGCGCTCTTCCAGAAACTGAGCGACGTCATCCATCAAGTTCTCGTACTGAGGGCTTTCCTGCATAGTTCTAGGTTGCCCCTTCATATGCATTAAGCAAACAGGTAGTTTTGATGCAGCCGCAACTTGAAGTGCACCAGGTTCTTGTAACGCACGGATATCGTTAATTAGATCCGCACCAACAGCGATAGCCTGACGCATTACTTCTGCTTTACTGGTATCGACAGAGATCCATACATCGTATTTTTCGCGGATGGCCTTTACAACAGGAACAACGCGTTGCAGCTCTTCTTCTAGAGAGACATCTGGCGCACCAGGGCGTGTAGACTCACCACCAACATCAATGATGCTAACCCCTGCGGTAATCATTTTTTCAACTTGAGCAAGAGCAAGTTCTAAAGAATTGAATTTACCACCATCAGAAAATGAATCAGGGGTAACATTAAGAATCGCCATTACATGTGGACGAGAAAGGTCGAGAGATTTGTTATTTGCTGTAATAATCATAATAAATACAAAAACCCCGAGCTAACTCGGGGTTTATTATTATCAACACTCTTTATTCAGAGTCTTTCTTTTCTGGAACTTCACTTGAAGCAGAATCTTGAGAAGTAACTTGCTCTGCGGCATTCGCAGAATCCGTTGCTTTCTCTTCCTCTTTCACTTCAGGCGTTGCTTGAGACTTATCGTCATCCTTTGGCTTATTCATTGGGTTATCACCCCAGCCTGCTGGCTCACGAATTTCCGCTTTACGTTCCATGAGATCATCAATTTGGCGAGCATCAATGGTTTCATACTTCATTAGCGCATCTTTCATCGCATGCATGATGTCCATGTTGTCTTCCAAAATCTTTTTCGCACGGTCGTAGTTGCGGTCGATGATTTGACGAACCTCGTCATCGATCAGCTTAGCGGTATCATCAGACATGTGTTTAGTCTGCGTTACGCTACGACCAAGGAATACTTCACCTTCATCTTCTGCATAAAGTAGAGGACCAAGTTTTTCAGAGAAGCCCCATTGTGTCACCATCTTACGAGCAATATCTGTCGCCCGTTCAATGTCGTTGGAAGCACCTGTCGATACTTTTTCAGGACCGTAAATTAGCTCTTCAGCAAGACGACCGCCATACAGGCTTGAAATCATAGACTCTAAGTGCTGACGAGACATACTTACGCGGTCTTGTTCTGGCAAGTACATCGTTACACCAAGTGCACGACCACGTGGAATGATAGACACTTTGTACACTGGATCATGCTCAGGAACTAAACGGCCAACAATCGCGTGACCAGCTTCATGGTACGCTGTTGACTCTTTGGTCTCTTCTGACATCACCATAGAGCGACGCTCTGCACCCATCATGATTTTGTCTTTCGCTAACTCAAACTCAACCATAGAGACATTGCGTTTGTTACCACGTGCAGCAAATAGCGCAGCTTCGTTAACTAAGTTGGCTAGGTCTGCACCAGAGAAACCTGGTGTACCACGAGCGATTAAAGAAGGCTCTACGTCACCAGCTAATGGCACTTTGCGCATGTGTACTTTTAGAATCTGTTCACGACCGCGTACATCAGGAAGACCTACAACCACTTGACGGTCAAAACGACCCGGACGTAGCAATGCAGGGTCTAATACGTCTGGGCGGTTGGTCGCAGCAATAACGATAATACCTTCGTTGCCCTCAAAACCATCCATTTCTACTAGCATTTGGTTCAGTGTTTGCTCACGTTCATCGTGACCACCACCTACACCAGCACCACGCTGACGACCTACAGCATCGATTTCATCGATAAAGATAATACAAGGCGCGGCTTTCTTCGCTTGCTCGAACATGTCACGTACACGAGATGCACCAACACCAACGAACATTTCTACGAAATCGGAACCTGAAATAGTAAAGAACGGTACTTTTGCCTCACCTGCGATAGCTTTTGCAAGTAACGTTTTACCCGTACCTGGAGGACCAACCATTAAAACACCAGTTGGAATCTTACCACCCAGTTTTTGGAAACGGCTTGGATCACGTAGGTAATCAACAAGTTCTTTTACGTCTTCTTTTGCTTCGTCACAGCCTGCAACATCAGCGAAAGTGGTTTTGATTTGTTCTTCGCTCATCATTCGAGCTTTACTCTTACCGAAAGACATAGCGCCTTTACCGCCGCCGCCTTGCATTTGACGCATGAAGAAAATCCACACACCAATCAGTAAGATCATTGGGAACCAAGAAATGAAAATTGTGCCAAGCAAGCTTTGCTCTTCAGGAGGCGTTCCTTGCACTTTCACGTTTTGGTTAATTAGGTCATCTAGAAGCTTCTGATCATACACAGGCATGTAAGTGACCATTTTGGCACCGCCGCCACGACGAACAAAGCTAATTTCACCGTCTTTAAAAGTTGCTTCTTGAATCTGGCCTTGGCCAACTTCCTGTACAAACGTGGTGTAATCCACGGTTCTGCCATTGCTTTCTCCAGGGCCAAAGCTCTGGAATACCGACATCAATACGACAGCGATAACAAGCCACAGAATTAAATTTTTTGCCATGTCACTCAAGGTGTAAGCCTCTCGATAACTAATTGTAATTAAAGGTAGGGTACTACAGTTCACTCACTGTAGCTATAGTGTTAACACGCTCCCGAAAGAGCAAAATAGTTAACCTTTGTAACCAGTGGCTACAACAAAGACTTCTCGGGAGCGCGCTCGCGATGAGTCTGGTTTTCTGATTTTTACGACTTTAAACATGTCTCGGACTTCTTTCACGTATTGATCGAAGCCTTCACCCTGGAAAACCTTTACGACAAAGCTACCATTAGGCGCTAGAACTTGTCGACACATATCTAAAGCCAATTCAACTAAATACATTGCGCGTGGTTGATCGACAGAGTTGTTACCTGCAATGTTCGGCGCCATATCAGACATTACAACATCAACCATTGATGGTTGAATTCTATCAAGCAACGCCTCTAACACGGCATCGTCTCGGAAGTCACCTTGCAAGAAACTTACACCAGCTATTGGATCCATAGGAAGTAAATCACAAGCAATAATCTGACCACTATCTCCTACTATTTTAGCAGCATATTGAGACCATCCACCCGGAGCAGCACCTAAATCGACCACTGTCATGCCAGGTTTTAACAACTTATCTTTTGTTTGGATTTCATCAATCTTGAAGTACGCACGTGAACGATATCCTTTTTTACGGGCTTCATTCGCGTATTTATCATCAAAGTGTTCTTTCAACCAACGACCAGAACTAGCCGAATGTTTTTGTTTACTCATTTTAATCCCAACAAGGCGCAAATAGGAGCTATTGTTTTAATAGGCACAACCTATTACTCAATAAATTATAGTCTTCAGCAATAGATGGCGTTAAAATAGCTTTTTTCAACCCTTATTTTAAAGAAAATTGGCCGCGTAATGAACCTAAGCACCAAACAAAAGCAGCACCTAAAAGGCCTGGCTCACAGTTTAAAACCTGTTGTGCTAATGGGCGCAAATGGACTTACAGAAGCCGTGCTAGCAGAAATTGAAATCGCTCTAAACCATCACGAACTGATCAAAGTAAAAGTTGCTTCAGAAGATCGTGAAACAAAACAGCTAATCATTGACGCTATCGTACGTGAGACAGGCGCTGAAAAAGTTCAGACAATTGGTAAAGTGCTTGTGCTATACCGCCAGTCTGAAGAGCGTAAAATCGAAATTCCTCGTAAGTAATTCACTTACGTTGTTGAAGAAAAAGGTCGCCATTGGCGACCTTTTTTGCATTTAACAAATAGTGGGCATTCAAGATGCCACTTAGATGTATTCAACTCGGTCAATTTCGAAATCTTTCGCTCCACCAGGAGTCTGGATAGCAACCTCGTCGCCTTCCATCTTGCCGATCAAGCCACGAGCAATTGGAGAGCTCACTGAAATACGGCCAGCTTTAATATCAGCTTCATCGTCACCAACGATCTGATATGTCTTTTCTTCATCGGTATCGACATCAATCAAAGTCACCGTTGAACCAAAGATAACCTTGCCAGTGTTTTCCATTTTAGTTACATCAATTACTTGCGCAACAGATAGCTTATATTCAATGTCACGGATTTGCGCTTCACAAATACCCTGCTCTTCTCGAGCGGCATGATATTCAGCATTTTCCTTCAAATCACCTAGTTCTCGTGCTTCAGCAATCGCTTCTGAAATTTGAGGACGTAGCTTAAGTAGACGTTCTAGTTCTGTACGTAGCATTTGTTCGCCACGTAGTGTCATTGGAACTTTTTCCATTATGTAACCTCAAGCCCAAATGGGTCTTTGGACAATAAAAAGCCCACCCAGTCGTAGGACTAGGTAGTGCGGTTAAAGATGTATTTTCAACTAGTGTAAACAAACTCCTGAGCGAAATCATCTTAATTCGAAATTCAACATTGCTATGCCTTTGCAGCATAATGAACCGAATCAATTTTAGATCCACTCATTATCGCAATTTATTGAAAAACAACACTGTTCATTACACTAAAAACATCAAAAAACATAAAAACTAATCAATGTCAGGCCAATGTCATCGAAGCATTAGTATATGTAAAACAACTACTTAATAAACAACCAACCACAATCGAACAGTGTTCATCAGCATGATTTATATCATTTTACTAACTCATCATGAAACTTTAGCAGTAAAACATGTCCAGCAAGTTGTTACATCAAAGGCTTACAGTTGCGGAAAACTCTCGCAGATGAAGCCAAATATAGACCAATAACTTGTGAGAGGTCATCTCTCCCCCATACAACAATGATTATGGACAGCTAACTAGGACAAATAAGATGAAAAAGACTCTAATTGCTCTTTCTGTATCTGCAGCAGCTATGGCAACTGGCGTTAACGCAGCTGAACTTTACAACCAAGACGGCACTTCTCTAGAAATGGGCGGCCGCGCTGAAGCACGTCTATCTATGAAAGATGGCGACGCTCAAGACAACTCTCGTATCCGTCTAAACTTCCTTGGTACTCAAGCAATCAACGATAACCTATACGGTGTTGGTTTCTGGGAAGGTGAGTTTACTACAGCTGAAAACGGCGGTGTGGATGGAAACAGCAACCTAGACACTCGTTACGCATACGCTGGTCTTGGCGGTGCATGGGGTGAGTTCACTTACGGTAAAAACGAAGGTGCACTAGGCGTTATCACTGATTTCACAGATATCATGGCTTACCACGGTAACTCAGCAGCTGACAAACTAGCAGTGGCTGACCGTTCAGACAACATGATGTCTTACAAAGGTCAATTCGAAAACCTAAACGTTAAAGCTAGCTACCGCTTTGCTGACCGTGAAGAAGTAAACGGTGAATACACAGACAACAAACAAGACGGCTACTCTCTATCTGCAATCTACGCAGTAGCAGACACCGGTCTTGAGCTAGGTGCTGGTTATGCAGACCAAGATGAAGCTAACGAATACATGCTAGCTGCATCTTACACTATGGGTGACCTATACTTCGCTGGTATCTTCACTGACGGTGAAAAAGCGAAAACTGAAGGTGACTACACTGGTTACGAACTAGCTGGTGCTTACACTCTAGGTCAAACAGTATTCACAACAACGTACAACAACGCAGAAACTAACAACGAAACTTCTGCTAACAACTTCGCTGTTGATGCATCTTACTACTTCAAGCCTAACTTCCGTGGTTACGTTTCATACAACTTCAACCTAATCGACTCTGGCGATAAACTAGGTAAAGCTGGTGGCAACACTACAGCATCTAAAGCAGATGCAGAAGACGAGCTAGCTCTAGGTCTACGTTACGACTTCTAATTCCTGTCTTTAGACTTGAATACTCAGTGCCCGCTTATTGCGGGCATTTTTTTATCTTTCATTTCTCATCTTAATAGCGCGTTCTTCTATCCACTTTGTCTCAATATTAATGATGAACCAAGCATTCTTGGATGCACCTAGCATATTGAGTGGACTTGCGTATACTCAATCACATAACTAACCCTAGAAAATCACACTATGCGTTTACGTTGGCCTCTACTCATTTCTTCTCTTATTTTTCCGCTATTGTCTTATGCGTATCCTCATCAAGAGGTATTGCCAGAGGGCGCCCGTATCAGCTTAGTTGCAGAAAAACTAACCGAAAGTTCCACGCTCGATGGTATCCGTCCAACAGACCAACTATTTCCACCTGCGAGCACCTTAAAAATTGTCACAGCCTTAGCTGCTAAATTAGAGTTAGGGGACAGCTTTGCATTTCGAACAAAGCTTGAAACCTCGAGTTCCGATGCCGTTATCTACTTTGTCGGAGATCCCACCTTACAAACCCAAGATTTGAAAGCGTTGCTGTCATTGGCGAAAAAAAATGGTTTAACGCGCATTAACGGTGACTTGTGGTTAGACAACAGTGCCTTTACAGGGTATGACCGAGCGGTGGGTTGGCCGTGGGACATTCTGGGGGTTTGCTACAGCGCTCCGGCTTCTAGCATTACACTCAACAACAACTGTGTCCAAGCTTCTATCTATACGCAAAAAGATGGCGGGACTCGAGTCTATGTGCCAGAGCATCAACCTATTCGTGTTAAAAGTTCGGTCGAGACCGTTTCTAAGACCATTCAAAAGAGCCGCCATTGCGATTTAGACCTGCTTGCTAACCCAGACAATCGCTACGAATTAAAAGGATGCTTAGTCGAACGAGAAAAGCCGCTGCCTCTCAAATTTGCGGTTCAAGATCCTGAACGTTATACCAGTCAAAATATCAGTACGTTACTCAAGCAATTAGGTATTGAGCTCAAAGGCAAAATTAAGATTGGTTCAGCGCCACAGAAACAACGTAAATTGATGGCATTACATCAATCAAAGCCGCTATCCGATTTACTTGATGACATGCTCAAGCATTCTGACAATTTGATCGCAGACACATTAACGAAAACATTGGGTGCGAAATTTTTTGTTCAACCCGGAAGTTTTACCAATGGTACAGAAGCGATCAAACAGATCATTTTCGCCAACACTGGCATCGATATCCGTAACGCACGCTTGGAAGATGGATCGGGCCTTTCAAGAAACAACCGTATTTCTGCGAACAAAATGGCAGAAATCCTACGTTATATCTGGAAAAACGAAAAAACACTGAAGCTGATTGCCATCATGCCTAAATCAGGCGAGTCGGGTACGCTGCAATACCGCCAAAGCATGCGGAATGCCCCAATTAAAGGTCAACTGATTGCCAAGAGTGGTTCATTGTACGGAACCTACAACATGGCGGGTTATGGTTTAGATAAAAATGGCCAGCCGAATACTATTTTCGTACAGTTTGTCTCAGACTACTTCCCAGAAAAAAGGGACGATAACAAACCTGTCATCGCCCCTATTACGCATTTTGAGCAGTTATTTTACCGTGACATCGTGAATTTTAGTCAGGCGATACCTAAGAAGTAATTCACCACAGTAAAGTAAATCCACATACCTGATATATCAACGATTGATGCAAGCACAGGGCTCACCAATACGGCTGGGTCTAGCTTGCAAGCACGGGCAATTATTGGCAACAAACCGCCAAGCGTCGTGGAAATTGAGACTTGAATAAACAAAGCAACTGCGATTGCAAGTGCGATGTCTGTCAGTTCAAAGCCCCCCGTAGATTGGCCAGCACTAAAAAGCATAATGCGTCCAACCATAACTATTGCGATCGCTAATGCGAGACACAGCGCTACGCGACTTTCTTTCCAAAGTACTGCTAACCACTGACGCTTTTTAAGCTCACCTGTGGCCAATGCACGAATGACCAATGTGGCCGCTTGAGTACCCGTATTACCACCAGCCGCCGCAATCACCGGCATGTACACTGCAAGTAAAACCAGTTGGCTCAATGTATCTTCATACTGAGCAATAATCAGCCCAGAAACGATCCCCAATAAAGCGAGAGCAATAATCCAGCCTATTCGCTGCTTTACATGCTCTAGTACGCCTGTTGATAAGTAACCGTCAGGAGTATCAACTTCCGACACATGCAAACCCAATTGGTGCGCATAGTGACGCGCACGCTTATCATGACCCGCATGCTCAAGTTGAGACATCAAACTGTTCACATACCCTACAGAACAGTGCTTCAAAATCCCCACCGCTTCATCTATTGGCATGATGGTGAGCAAATGAAGTTGCTGCTCTTGATCGTATTTCAAAAACGCATTGCGAGCTGCACCAATTTCTACTTCAGAAAAGTTTGGTGTTGTTTCAATAAAAGTGTTGTTCATTACCGTCATGGCGAATCTCCCGATTGGCATTGGTAACGACCATCGACAACACAAGCACAAGCTCATCACGCCTTTATGCCGATAGATGACACAAACACGCAAATTCACCAATGCAAAAGCACTGTCTATTCAGAATGTATGAAGGAAATAACGAGAAGAAAATTAGAAAAGATGCCTCACCACTCGGGTAAGACGGAGATCGCCAATACCGAAGCGGGTTATTTCGCTCCCTTAATCTTACTCACCCAACGACTGGGAGGATGGTCGGTATTGTTCATGTAAATCTCCGATATCGCTGCCCTGATTAGCAGCGCAAGTATAGTAGCAAAGTTAATCCATATTTACAGGTGGGCTTTGTTCTTTTTTTGCCAATTTTAGGAACAAAAAAAGCGCCCATTGGGCGCTTCCATACGTAATAATTATGGATTACTTAATCGTAATACGTGCAAATTTACGTTTACCAACTTGGAATACGTAAGTACCAGCTTCTGGTGCAAATTTAGCGTCGGCAACTTTCTCGCCTTCAACCTTTGCTGCACCTTGTTTTACCATGCGCATCGCTTCAGACGTTGACGCACACAGACCAGCATCTTTTAGAAGATTCGCTACTGGAGTACCAGCATCAAAGTCAAATTCTGGCATTTCGTCAGGGATTTGGTTCTTAGCGAAACGGTTCACAAACTCTTGCTCTGCCGCATCTGCATCGGCTTCACTGTGGAAACGCGCAATGATCTCTTTAGCAAGTAGCACTTTGATATCACGTGGGTTTTTACCCGCTTGAACATCCGCTTTAAACTGTTCGATTTCCTCTAGAGGACGGAACGATAGCAGCTCGTAGTAGCTCCACATTAAGTCATCAGAGATCGACATGATCTTACCAAACATTTCGCTTGGCGCTTCGCTGATACCAATGTAGTTACCCGCAGACTTAGACATCTTCTTCTCGCCGTCTAGACCAACAAGAAGCGGCATCATAAGTACAACTTGAGGCTTTTGACCGTGAGATTTTTGCAGTTCACGACCCATTAGAAGGTTGAACTTCTGGTCTGTACCGCCTAATTCAACGTCCGTTTCCATCGCAACTGAGTCCCAACCTTGCAGAAGTGGATACATGAACTCATGGATAGCAATTGGTTGGCCGCCTGCGTAACGCTTTTTAAAGTCGTCACGTTCTAGCATACGAGCAACGGTTTGGTTTGCAGCAAGACGAATCATACCTTCTGCGCCCAGCTCAGACAGCCACTCAGAGTTAAACTGAATTTTAGTCTTCGCAGGATCTAGAATTTTGAACACCTGTTCTTTGTACGTTTCAGCATTACGCAATACGTCTTCGCGGCTTAGCGGTGGACGAGTGGTGTTTTTACCTGTTGGGTCACCAACCATTGCAGTGAAGTCACCGATTAGGAACGTCACTTCATGACCCAGTTCTTGGAACAAGCGAAGCTTATTGAAAATAACCGTATGGCCTAGGTGAATGTCAGGTGCTGTTGGATCGGCGCCCAGTTTAATACGTAGAGGACGACCTTCTTTTAGTTTTGCGATTAGCTCTTCTTCTGGAATCAGCTCTTCAACACCGCGCTTAATCTCGGCTAGTGCAGCTTCAATGCTCGCCATTCTTGTTCACTCCCACAGATTTGGCAAAAATATAATAGCTGAACATATTACTTGAATAGCGATGCATTTTGAAACACGTTAGACTAGGTAGTTGTCACTTTTTCCGTTTAATTTAGCAATCAAGTACCTCATGCATTCGATTTTTGTCCGACTTCCACTCTTGCACAAAGTATTGATCGGTTTTTTTAGTGCTCTGATCATCATTGCACTGTTCTTTCTGCCCGATCCGCAAGACCTCAACCCGCAACAAAGCCGATTAAAAGTTGGTCAACACTATCCTGTGCCGATCTCACTTGAATTGACGACATTAAATGGCTCTTCTCAGATGTCTTCGGTTTTGCGCTGGGAAACTTACAAAGTAAAAAATGGCGAGAGCGCCGCCATTCTATTTAATCGAGTGGGACTCTCTGCTCGTCTACTGCACGAGTTAGTGTCCTCCGATAAAGAAATTGAACAGCAGTTAACTCGTCTTCGTCCGGGCGATAAATTGCAATTTGGTTTTGATGAGAAAAACGACTTGGTTCAACTGCGCCGTACGCTAAGCGCATTTGAAACCTTTCGCATCAAACTGCAAGACGGCAAATACGTTTCTGAGGTCGATAAAAAAGAGGTCGATTACCAATTTAACTACGCCGAGGCAACCATCAAATCCAACTTCTGGAACGCAGGAATTTCGTCTGGCTTGAATGGCAACCAAATCATGGAGCTAGCAGGAATTTTTGGCTGGGATATCGACTTCGCACTCGATATTCGCAAAAACGACTCTTTCCGAGTGCTGTATCAAGAAGAAGTTGTAGAAGGTGAAGTCATTGGTCGCGGAAAAATCATCGCTGCGATATTCAAAAACCAGGGCGATACGTTTACGGCTATTTTAGATGAAAAAACGGGCAAATATTACGACGAAAATGGCCGAGCGATGAAAAAAGCCTTCTTGCGCGCTCCACTGGATTTCCGTCGCGTGACTTCAAACTTTAACCCACGTCGTCTTCACCCAGTTACGGGTCGAGTACGTCCTCACCGAGGCACTGACTACGCAGCACCTGTTGGTACGCCAATTTGGGCCGCTGGTGATGGTGTGGTGCAAAAATCGGCTTACAACAAGTTCAACGGGAACTACGTGTTCATCAAGCACAGCAACACATACATTACCAAGTATCTGCACTTAACGAAGCGCACAGTCAAAACGGGTCAACGTGTTAAACAAGGTCAAACTATCGGTACGCTTGGTGGAACAGGTCGTGTGACAGGACCTCACTTACATTATGAGTTCCTAGTAAATGGCGTGCACAAAAACCCAAGAACAGTGAATTTGCCGCAATCCAAATCGTTAACAGGTAAAGCAAGACAAACCTTCATGGCGAATGCAAAAGTCAGTATGGACAAGCTGGATCGTTACAGTAAGTTACTGGCAATGAGATAAACGGAAAAGTAAAAAGAGGCAGCATTACGCTGCCTCTTCGCTTTCATCAGGTTCGGGCTTAGCAAGATGATCTCTTCCCAACATAAGCAAACAAGGCGTAAGCACCAACGTCAACACCGTAGCGAATGCTAATCCTCCTGCTACTGCCGTCGCTAACTGAGACCACCATTGCGTACTCGGCGCACCAAATTCGACTTTTTGATTAACTAAATCGATGTTCATTTCTAGAACCATCGGTAACAACCCTAAAATGGTCGTAATTGTGGTTAATAGCACCGGTCTCAAACGTTGCACACCGGTCCGCAGGATAGCCTCTGCTTTGTCCAGTCCTCTTTTTCGCATTTGGTTATAAGTATCAATCAGTACAATGTTGTTATTAACTACGATACCAGCCAAGGCAATCACACCAATGCCAGACATGATGATGCCGAATGGTTTTTGGAAAATAAGCAACCCAGCAAAAACCCCGACCGTTGAAAACAGCACCGCACTCAAAATCAAAAATGCCTGATAAAAGCTGTTGAACTGCGTGATGAGAATGAGCGCCATGACGCCAAGAGCCACAACAAAAGCGTTTTGCAAGAACGCTGATGAGTTTTCCTGCTCCTCATTTTGCCCCCTTATCTTATATTCAATACCTTCCGGTAAACCGAGCTGTTCCATTTCAGCGGCAATCTTAGGTAACTCAAGCGCCAAATTGTAGCCTTCCACCATATCCGCTTTAATGTTGATAACTCGATGACCATCAACACGACGGATAGTATCTTGCTTGTGGTCTGGCTTAATTTGAGCAAAGTTGGTTATAGGCACTAAACCTGCAGCGGTTTTCACTCTTAGCTGATCGAATCGACCAATATCTCGCTTCTCTTGTGGGTAGCGCACCAAAATATCGACTTCTTCATCCGCATCGTCAGGTAAATAGTCCCCTATTTTCAGACCATTCGTGACAAATTGAACTGTATTTCCCACCAAAGTTGCATCGGCAGCAAAACGAGAAGCGTCGTCGCGTCGAATGTCAATTTGCCAGTCAATCCCCTCTTTATTGGTGGTATCACTCAAATTAGTCAGTGCTGGGTTGCTATCAGCCCAAAGCCTAACTAGCTTCGCGGCGTCATCTAGCTCGCCTATACTCCTACTTCGAGAAGAAACTTCAATCACCAAATCATGTTCAACCGGAGGGCCGGCATCCGGGAATTTGTACTCTAACTCAACGCCATAAAATTGGTCGGTGGTAGCTTTTAGTTCTTCAATGATCGTTTTGACTTTACGACGATATTGCCAATCCACAGGAGTTATTTGAATCTGACCGATTTCGTCACCATTATCGCTCGATCCAGTGCGAGTGTAGACACTTTCAAACTCATCATGACCCAGCATGACCTTTTCAATTTCTCGCATTACGATATCTTTCTCATTAATGGAAAGATCCCCGTAAGAGCGTACTTTTACGGTGAAAAATGGCGGGTCGACTTCAGGGAAAAACTCAGCTCCTAACCCCGCTTTACTGTAAGTAAATCCAACACCACCCGCCAGCAATACCGCGCTCAGCAGCACTTTCCAAGGATGTTGAATCGCCACAAACAAGGTTTTGTAATAAAGCTTGGTAATTCCTGTCGCTTTCTCAAAGTTTCCGTTGTGCAACTCCACCATTTCTTGTTGGGCTTTAGGATTGATAACCTGAGGTTTACCAATAATGCCGCCAATAACAGGCACAAATAGCAAAGCCATCACCAATGACGCCGCTAACGTCGCGATTAGCGTTAACGGTAAGTACTTCATAAACTCACCGGTAATATCCGGCCAAAAAAGAAGCGGAGCAAATGCCGCCAACGTAGTTGCGGTAGAGGCGGTGATCGGCCATGCCATGCGTTTGGCTGCGTCTCGGTATGCCTCTTTACGCGGCGTGCCTTCTTGCATTCTCCGATCGGCAAACTCAGTGACGACGATTGCACCATCCACCAGCATGCCGACCGCCATGATTAAGGCAAACAGCACCACGATGTTTACGGTAAGACCAAAAACAGAGAGAACTAACAGCCCCGTTAAGAAAGATCCTGGAATAGAGATCCCAACCAACAATGCCGTTCTTACCCCCAAGATCGCGATAATAACGATGACCACCAAAATGATTGCCGAGAGAATGTTGTTTTGCAGATCACTAAGCATCAGCTTAACATCATCCGACTGATCCCAAGTGTATTTCACCTGCAAATTACTTGGCCACTCTGCTCGCAGTTGCCCTTGGGCAATCACCTCTTTAACTAACGCGACGGTTTCAATAATGTTCTCGCCAGCACGCTTTTTCACGTCAAGCACAATGGCAGGCTCACCATCCAAGCGGGCAAAGCTTTCCGGATCACGAAACGCTCGGCGAACTGTGGCCACATCACCAAAGGTGATCACTTCTTTGCCATTCACTTTGATAGGCAATTCGAGAACATCTTTCAGAGAATCAAACACCGACGGAACTTTGACCGAAAAGCGCCCATACCCTGTATCGACAAACCCAGCCGCAACCACTCGGTTGTTTAGTGCGATCAAGTTATAGATATCGGCCTGATCCAATCCATAGCTTTCCATTAAAAGCGGATCGACCACGATCTCGACAATATCTTCACGATCACCAGCAATATCGACTTCCAAAATCTGGCGGAAGCTTTCTAATCGGTCACGCAACGTTCGTGCGATTTGAACAATGGTTCTCTCTGGCACCGTGCCATAAAGCACAACAGTTAAAACAGGCTCCTCTGAAGCAAAAGTGACTTCATTGACCGTCGGTTCATCACTGTCTGCAGGTAACTTAGGTTTCGCCAGATCGACCGCGTCGCGAACATCCGCCATCGCTTTATCGAGATCCACGCCGACGCTAAACTCCAAAGTGACTGAGGCATGGCCTTCGGAGGCAACCGATGTCATCTCTTTCACCCCTTCAATTGAGCGCAGTTCTTGTTCGATAGGACGAACCAGTAAACGCTCAGCATCAGTTGGAGAAATACCTTGATGCCCCACAGAGACGTAAATGATAGGAATAGTGATATCGGGACTAGATTCTTTTGGGATGGTGACGTAAGTAATGACCCCTGCGATGAGGATCATCACCAACAAGGTCAACATCGTTCTTGATCGGGATAACGCAGCGTCAATTATGCTAAACATGCTGCCTCCCTATTTTTCGGCCGCATCGGCAGCGACATCACCGACTTTATTCGCAATTACGGTATCGCCATCACGAACAAACCCCTGTCCTAATACAATGATGTCCGCTTGCTCGCCAAGCCCAGATAACCAAACGCCATCTTCTTCTGCTTTGACTAACTGAATAGGAACAAACTTAACGTGTTCATCTTGCAGTGTTTTGACACCTAAATTCCCTTCTTCATCTAACGCCAACATTGCAGCGGTAATTTTAATCGCTAGCACTTCATTCAAAGGGAGCTGCACTTCCGCACTGATCCCCGCAGGGATGAGCGAATTGCGATTATCTATTTCGATTTCAATCGGAAACGTATTGGTCGATGCGGAGGAAACGCGACCAATATAACGTAAAATCCCCAAGTGATGCTGACCATTGATAGTTCTGACATCCGCTTGAAGACCTTCTTTAAGATACTGGATATGGCGCTCGCTAACGTCGGCTTCAATAACCAGAGTCTCTAAATCAATCACTGTCGCTATTGGGTCGCCCACACCGACAAAGTCACCCACTTCGACAAAATGATGATCAACAATGCCATCAAAGGGCGCTTTAACTTCGGTATTCTTGAGAGCGGTTTGGACATTATTGAGGTTCGCTCTTGCATCGACTAACGCGGCTTCCGCAGTCGCAAAGGCCACCTCGCCTTGTAACCCCCTGCTTTTGAGGGATTTTGCGGCATTAAACTCCTTTTCTTTCACTCGCAGCATAGCCTGAGCGCGTTTGAGCTGACTGTCCAAATCCCGCTTATCAATGTTAGCAATCACTTGCCCTTGCTTAACAAGTTGCCCTTTATTGATGTTGAGACTGACAATTTTACCGGCCACTTCTGCACCAAGACGAGCTTGGCGATTGGGTGCGGTTCGGCCATAAAGTTCTATCGTTTTACTGGTAGGTTTTGCGGTGAAAGTATCAAACATCACCTTAGCTAAGGGCGTGTTTTCAGATTGGAGAGATGGGGATGAGGTGTGGTCACCTTGTGCTTTGAGCTGCCCTGCAGCCAACCAAGCAACAAGTAGCAAAATAAGGATGAGAGATACTAGCCATGGACGTTCGACAAAACGTCGCCCAAACGAAGTTCCAGACATACAAAGTCCTTTTTATTATTCTCTCCTGCGGAGCGCTGAGAGCATGTTTACGTGACATCCTGCTACGTAAAACTCAGGCAGCCAATTGGCTGCCTGTCATCGTGTCAATTACACGCTAAATGATGCACCACAACCACATGTGGTTGTTGCATTCGGGTTGTTAACGAAGAAGCGAGCGCCTTCCAACCCTTCGGTGTAATCCACAATGCCGCCAATCAGGTATTGCAGGCTCATTGGGTCAACAACCAGTGTCACGCCACTGTTTTCGATGGTTGTATCGCCGTCATTTACGTTCTCATCGAAAGTAAAGCCGTATTGGAAGCCGCTACAACCGCCACCAGTAATGTATACGCGCAATTTCAATGCCGGGTTTTCTTCTTCTGCAATCAGTGCCTTAACGCGAGATGCTGCAGCATCAGAAAAAGATAATGGTACGTTTACTTCGCTCACGAAGACCTCTCTCACTCGTGTAATGCGTCAAGCCTGGAGCAAGACGTCAAATTTGTGCTAATTGAGGACGATTATCCAATACCTGACAAACTCGTTCAAGTATTCGCCGCCGATTCTTTAGATTGGTCGCTGATATGTAAGATTACACTGCGAAACAACACATAAATTAAGCAAAACGTTTCTAACTTGATTATAGCTAGGTACAATGCGCCCCACTTGGTCCGAGCAATCAAAAGAGGATAACCCCATGACCAAATCATCAGAGCTGTATCAAAAAGCTCAGCAAACCATTCCTGGCGGTGTAAATTCACCAGTTCGTGCATTCAATGGCGTTGGCGGTTCTCCGCTATTTATCGAACGAGCAGACGGTGCACTGATTTTTGATGCCGATGGTAAAGCGTACATTGATTACGTTGGCTCTTGGGGTCCAATGATTCTTGGCCACAACCACGCTGTTATTCGTGAAGCGGTTATCGACGCGGCACAACGTGGCCTGAGCTTTGGCGCACCAACAGAGATGGAAATCGCGATGGCAGAACTAGTGTCTGAACTCGTACCATCAATGGAACAAATCCGCATGGTAAGTTCTGGTACAGAAGCAACCATGAGTGCGATTCGTCTCGCTCGTGGCTTTACTGGTCGTGACAAGATCATGAAGTTTGAAGGCTGTTACCACGGTCACGCAGACAGTTTGCTAGTAAAAGCTGGCTCTGGCGCACTAACTCTAGGCCAACCAAGCTCTCCAGGCGTTCCTGCAGACTTTGCTAAGCACACGCTAACGGCAACATTTAACGATCTAGATTCTGTACGTGAACTGTTTGCAGCGAACAAAGGTGAGATCGCATGTATCATCGTTGAACCAGTAGCGGGCAACATGAACTGTATCCCACCAGTAGAAGGCTTCCACGAAGGCCTGCGTGAAATCTGTGATCAAGAAGGCGCACTGCTGATTTTTGATGAAGTAATGACAGGCTTCCGTGTCGCACTTGGCGGCGCACAAGCACACTACAACATCAAACCAGATCTAACCACACTAGGTAAAGTAATCGGCGGCGGTATGCCTGTGGGTGCTTTCGGTGGCCGTAAAGAAGTGATGCAATACGTTGCGCCTACAGGCCCTGTTTACCAAGCTGGTACGCTTTCTGGTAACCCAGTGGCAATGGCTGCAGGTTTTGCCTGTTTGAACCTTCTAAAAGAAGAAGGCAATGAAAAACGCCTAGCTTCTAAAACTAAGCAACTGGCAGATGGCTTTAAGTCTCTAGCAGAGAAACACGGTATCCCACTAGCTGTTAACCAAGTGGGCGGCATGTTCGGCTTCTTCTTCACTGACCAAGAAACAGTAACTTGCTACGAAGACGTAACTAAGTGCGACATCGAACGATTCAAGCGTTTCTTCCACTTAATGCTAGATCACGGCGTATACCTCGCGCCATCAGCATTCGAAGCAAGCTTTACGTCTCTAGCGCACGGTTCAAAAGAGATCGACGCGACACTAGAAGCGGCGGATCGCTGTTTTGCAATCATTGCGGCAGAAGCAAAATAAGCGCTATACGCAAGTTATAAGAAAAGGACCGGAAGGTCCTTTTTTATTGCCAGTTCAAAATTACCAAGACAGCTAACACGCCTAGAACAATGCCAAACCACGGAATACGTTTGGTTTTCTTCTCAGATTTACATTTCTTATCGCCGTTACAACAACCCATTTTTCATCTCTTGATTGATAACCATCTGATTTGTAGTCATTATAACAAGGTCATTTACCCCTTCCCAATTCAGCTGTGTCATAAGGCTGAAAGGAAAGCCGGTGCAAAGTAATAAAGGTTTCGCGCTGATATCAACGCGAGCCATTGTAAACGTCATCCGTAAGTTGGATTTATCTCATGCCAAACAACGTAAAAATCACGTCGAGTCATCGTGTATTAATGATCGCTCTACTCGCCGCTGCTTTTGCTTGCTATTTATTGGTCGAGCCTTACATCAATTCGATCGTAATGGCTTTCATTATCTCACTGCTTATGTTTCCTGTGCATGAGTGGTTTGAGCGTAAAATGCCAAAACACAAAAATTCGGCATCGCTGCTCACGTGCGTAGTTTTGACTTTCATTATTGTCATTCCACTACTGTTTGTGTTTGCTGCAATTGTTCAACAAGGCTCTGTTTTTTCTCAGAATACGTACAAATGGGTCACCAATGGTGGCATTCAAGACATCTTCCAACATCCTTGGGTTATCAAAGGTCTATCCATTGTTAATGAGTACTTACCTTTCGATAAAATCGAGCCAAAAGCCATCGCCGAAAAAATCGGGCAATTTGCTACCACTTTTGGTTCAAACCTTGTCGCGATCAGTGCGAAAATTCTGGGTGATGCAACAAACTTCTTGATGGATTTTTTCCTGATGCTGTTTGTGCTTTTCTTCCTATTACGTGACCACGACAAAATCATTTCGGCAATTCGACATATTCTGCCACTCTCTCGTAGCCAAGAAGATAGAATCTTGACCGAGATAGAACAAGTTTCGAAGTCCGCAGTCATGGGCTCGTTTTTAACAGCTATCGCGCAAGGCTTAGCGGGCGGTATCGGTATGTGGCTAGCTGGCTTCCCTGGTTTATTCTGGGGCACCATGATGGGCTTTGCTTCCTTCATTCCAGTTGTCGGTACGGCGTTGATCTGGATACCAGCCGCCGCGTACTTGTTCCTCACCGGTGATATGACGTGGGCAATCTTCCTAACCGCATGGAGTGTAGTCATCGTCGGTTCGATTGATAACTTGCTGCGTCCATTGTTGATGCAAGGCAGCGCAGGCATGAATACCTTAATGATTTTCTTCTCATTATTAGGTGGTCTGCACTTATTTGGTTTGATTGGTTTGATTTATGGCCCACTGATTTTTGCGGTCACCATGGTGCTGTTTAATATCTATGAAGAGGAATTCAAAGACTTCCTCAACCAACAAGACAACAGCTAGCCGCCACTGAATAGTAAGCAACAGCTTCAAGCTTGGGCCAGATTGTGCGAAAATCTGGCCCTAATTATTTCTGATGAACCAAATTTATGTCTGCCTATATCGCTCCAAGCCAAATCGCTCAGCGTCAGCTAGAGTACTTCAACGGAAAACATGTTTTAGTTGCAGGTGAAGTCGAAGATATGTTCCCTCTGGAACTGACCGCACACTGTGAATCGGTCGAAGTCTTTACTTCAAACTACAGCTATTTCCGTCAAATCCGTCACTCAGATAAAATAAAAAGCCATTTTGGTTCTGAATTTGATGTGGGTACTCAAGCCGACATGCTCCTGCTGTATTGGCCAAAAGCGAAAGCAGAAGCCGAATATTTGCTTGCCATGCTCATGGCTAAACTCGGCGTGAACACGGAGATTGTGGTTGTCGGTGAAAACCGTTCCGGCGTAAAGAGCATTGAAAAGATGTTCAAAGAATATGGCCCGGTGAACAAATACGACTCAGCTCGCCGCTGCTCTTTCTACTGGGGTAATTGCTTAAATGAGCCAAAGCCATTCAATCAAGAAGATTGGTTTAAGTCTTACACGGTAACCCTTGGTGAGCAGTCACTTACAGTAAAAAGTTTACCGGGCGTATTCAGTCATGGTCAATTTGACTTAGGCAGCCGTCTACTACTGGAAACCTTACCTAACTTGTCAGGCAAAGTGCTCGATTTTGGTTGTGGGGCCGGTGTTTTAGGCGCGTTCATGGCGAAAGCAAACCCAGAAATTGCGATTGAGATGTGTGACATCAACGCGTATGCCATCACCTCAAGCCAAGCAACGCTTGAAGCCAACGGTTTGTCTGGTCGCGTGTTTGCGTCTGACATTTACTCAGATACGGCCAATGACTACCGATTTATCATCAGCAACCCGCCATTCCACAGTGGTTTAGACACCAATTACAACGCTGCTGAAACTCTGTTAGGTCACGCGCCACAACACCTTTCAAACCATGGTGAGATGATCATTGTTGCGAACAGCTTCTTGAAATACCCACCAATTATTGAGAATGCATTCAATAATTGCGAGACGCTAAATAAGACCAATAAGTTCTCTATCTACTACGCGAAAAAATCGTAATGGTGAGCCGCGCAGGCAAGAACCTGCGCGCTTCTTTCCTAAAATTGCCCCATTTGTAAGAAAAACTGCGTGACTCTGCACGCTTTGCAACTAACTTTCTTGTCAAAGAAAAAAAACTCGTTAATTTTGTTAATTCTATCGAATTTAACTTCTTATCCGTTTTTAACGAGAACCTAGGCGAGCACCTTCAACCCGTGCAAGCCCTTTACGAGTTGTAATCTTATCCATGTTTAAATTCTACAAAAAACAGAAATTTAAGCGCCTTCAGAGTACGCTGATGACTGCGTTTCTTGTCCTCAGCATTACGCCTCTTACCATCACTGCGATTTTTTTCCTGCAATCCCATAGTAAAGATCTGCAAGAACAGAGCACTTCACATCTGCTTTCTGTTCGTGATACCAAACAACAACAGATCCTCGACTACTTCGAAGCGCAAGAAACCGAAGTCATGGGATTTGTACGCTCTGAGCTCGCGTATGCCAGTGGTGGTCGTTTTTACGGCCTCGTCAATGCATTTAGCCGTTTAGGCAATGATATTGAAGAAGCACGTGAAAATGCTCAGCAACGTTATATCGAAGGCAGCGGTGACCAAATCAAAACATCGATTTTGCCGGAGTCCTCAAATTATGTCGGCAGTGAACGTTATCGCTTACTCCACAAACGTTATCACTGGGCGTATCTGGAGCTACTCAAACGCTCAGATTTTAATGATATTTTGCTGGTCGATATTAACGGCAACGTGACTTATTCCATCAACAAAGATGACAACTACGGTACTAACCTACTAACGGGGCGCTACAAAGACTCGGCATTAGGTAAAACCTTTAAACGTCTAGCTGATGACGTCAACGAACGCCGCAAAGTGAATGAAGATTATACGCCCGTCATTATTTCTGATTTTGAACTGGAACATGGTCGACAAGTCGCTTGGCTTGGAGCACCTATCGTTCAGCAAGGCTATTTGCACAGCTATGCTATGTTCCGTTTACCAAACAACGGCATTACCAAACTGATCGCAGATAAGAACCGTGAATCGTCCATCAACACTCTACTGGTCGGCAGCGATCAGCAACCACGTACGATTAATACCAAACAAGACAGTATTCAAAACAGTCTTGAAGTCATCGATAAAGCTTTAGCGGGACAAACCGACGTTGGCACCTACACCAATGGACTTGGCGAAGAAATTATCGCTGCATTTGCCCCAATTCAAACACGCGGCATTACATGGGCGCTCGTAGTTCAACTTCCAGAAAAAGAGGCGTTTTCACGCATTCATCAACTGGAAAAACTCTTCGTTATCGCCATGCTAATCGCGATCATTCTTGTGGTGATTGCATCGCATTATTTGTCCAACTTCATTACATCACCACTGCTGAAGCTGACTTGGGCGGCGGAGAAAGTATCCGCTGGCGACCTCGACGAAACAACATTCAATACCGAACGTAAAGATGAAATCGGTCGCTTGGCTATCAGCTTCGAACGTATGCAGCGCTCGATTCGAGAAAAAATCCAAACCATCAAACAGCAAAACGAAGAACTTGAAAGCAACATCAAGCTGATTCAGAAGCAAAATGATGAGTTGCAACTGGCTGATAAACTGAAAGATGAGTTCCTCGCAACAACCTCGCACGAATTACGTACACCGCTACATGGCATGGTTGGGATTGCAGAAACCCTCGTGTCAGGAGCAAATGGAGTCATTCCCGCCAGTCAAAAATACCAACTTGATATCATTATCAAAAGTGGTCAACGCTTAGCTAACCTCGTAGACGATTTATTGGATTACCACAAAATGCGCTATGGCAGCATGGATATCCAAAAATCGGCAGTAAGCTTAGCCAGTGCAACACGCTTGGTGCTTGAGCTTTCTAATCACCTGCTAGGCAATAAGACCATTCGCATCATCAACCAAGTACCAGCCGACCTGAAAGCCGTTTCGGCCGATCCTCAACGCCTAGAGCAAGTGCTGTATAACTTGATTGGCAATGCCATTAAATACACCTCAGAAGGTAAGATCGTCATTTCCGCTACCATTGTTGACGATCACGTCCGAGTGCAAGTGGTCGATACTGGTCAGGGGATTCCAGCAGAACATCTTGAGCATATTTTTGAGCCTTTAATTCAAGCTGGTCAAGATGCAAGTCGCTATCGTCAAGGTGCGGGACTGGGACTATCGATTAGCCGCCAACTGATTGAGTTGATGGGCGGTTCGCTTTACGTAAGCAGTCAACCGATGGTCGGCACCACGTTTAGTTTCACCTTGCCATTGGCCAGCGAAGAAGAAATCCAAGCAACTCAAACCTTAGTGGCGCGCGGGCACTTTCAAATTCCTGAGATTAATTTGGAAAATGGCGACGACTTATCGCTACCCGAGAACCCTGATGGCCCACTGCTTTACGTCGCAGATGATGAACCCGTTAACTTGCGAGTACTGGAAAGCTTCTTGCGCCTAGAAGGATACCGCGTTCGTACCGTTTCAGATGGCCCAGAAACGCTGGCGCTGGTTGAACAAGAAAAGCCGGAACTGCTGTTACTCGACATTATGATGCCCGGCATGAGCGGCTACCAAGTATGTAGTGAACTACGTGAAACCTATGATCATGCTGAGCTACCGATCATTATGCTCACCGCTCTCAGCCAAACAGAAGACCGTGTGAGAGGCTTTGAAGCAGGCGCGAATGACTACTTATCGAAGCCATTCAACAAACAAGAGTTGGCGGCACGTATCCAAGCGCATTTAACAGCAAGTAAAGCGGAAATGCGCCATATGGAAAACAAAGTGCTGGAGTCAGAACTTAGACAACGTGCTGTCGTCGAAGCAAGCCTTCTTGAAACTCAAGGTCGTTTGTTGGAACAGCTAGAATCTGCACCGGAAGCTATTATTTGTCTGCGAGAAGATCAGCGTATTCGTTTTGCTAACGAAGCGGCTTGTAAGCTATTCAAACGCAGTTTAGAGCAACTTAAACGCTCGTCAGCTGACGAACTGATCGCACCAAAATATTTGACGGTGAAGCAGCCTCATTATTGCGGCAAAATTGATATCTACATTGAGGATATTCGTCAAAACATTGAAGCCGACATTCTAAAACTGCCAGAAGGCTCCGGCTTAGATGTGATGTACATCTTTAATGTCGGTGGTGGAGCTAACGCCGCGCGTATTCATAACCTAGAAACTGCGGTAGAAGTACTCTCAAGTTATGCATTCGATGGTGATAGAGACCAGTTGCAGAAACTCAAAGAGCTTGGTGGCGAGTTTACTCGTTTGGCTGATAAGGCTTTGGGCAACAAAAAAGATAAGCAAGATTTGATGCGTGAAGTGTTAGTCGATGCCATGACGCATGCATTGGACTATTGGGAGTCTGTTACGGGTGAAAGTAAATTTGCGTTTGCCGAACAAAGTGGACTGTGGCGCGTCTACCTCGACCGAAGCACACTGCAAACCCGCACGCTCGATAAATACATGCGTATCGAAACTCTGCCTAAAACACCACGCTGGAGAACGGTTCTGAGTTCGATTGAGTTTATTCTTGAACACTGTAAAGAACAGAGCCCTGAACGTGCTTACATCGAAGCACAGCGCGATAAATTGCAAAGACTGCTCACTAGCTAAACCTCTCATAAAATACAAGCCTCGCTCAATGCGGGGCTTTTTATACCTATGTTTTCTGCCTATGGGTGGTACGCACTCTCACCTCTCAAAAAACAAAATGCATGACATGTAAACGGTGAAAGTATGCTCCTATGCACTCAACGAACTAGTACGAGCTGACATTTTCACAAACACCATTAATCTTAGCGACGGCCTCAAGCACTCTTCTTAATTGAGCTCATTTCCTAGCAGCTTCGACGGAACTCTCCTCTTCTTTAAACGAAAAAACACCGTAGTTAAAAAGTGTTGTATTGCACTATTTATCAATCCGCCATTCTTCTTTGATAAATGGGAAATTAGACTTCATTTTTCTTGTAAAAAAAGCATAATCACCCCCTTAATTTCGCTGGTAAAAAAGACGATTTTTCATATTCCAAACGGAAATTGACCAACAATTGACAGAGATTGCGAAGTCAATCACAACAGAACGGCAGATTAAATTTCACCTGATTAATTAACGCTTTCAGCGCATGTGAGCTAGATCTCCGAACCTTAGATAGACAGAAAGAACCCTTTAAATACTCCAACCCCAAGGTTAGCATCCACTAACACACAAACAAAACACGGATATAAACTGCGACACATATCAATGTTCATTTTTCAACCAAGAACGAGCTAAAAGCAAACAAAATGACGTTTATGACGTGGACGGGTGTGTTTTTAACGTTTTTAACGGGAATCGAGTTTGATTATTTTATGGATAAGGTGTTTTCTTACTCCTGCCTAAGGCCTACAGGCCACTCTTAACGAGACTTAATGTGAAAAGCGTAAGTAACGAAAAACGAAGAGGTAGGTCTTGGAGAGTGTTTATCAATTGATGACATTCAATTCCATTTAGTGAAATGAAAGCAAATAGTAAGGAACAGCTATGCTTGCCAATATTAAAAAAACAGCACTAGCAACAGCAATTATTGCAACAGCTACTACAGGTTTTGCATCGGTAGCTACTGCGGCTGAACGCAGTGAACTGACTATCCACCCTAAAGAGTTTACAACTTTCGTTCGTAACTTTAACCCTTTCTTGGGTGCAACTAACTTGCACACAACAACCGACTTCATCTACGAGCCACTAGTTGTTTTCAACGAAATGCACGGTAACACTCCGGTATTCCGTCTAGCTGAAAACTTCAAAATGGCTGACGACCTAATGAGCGTAACTTTCGATATCCGTAAAGGCGTGAAATGGTCTGATGGTCAAGCATTCACTGCTGACGACGTTGTTTACTCTTTCAACCTAGTAAAAGAGAAACCTGAGCTAGACCAGTCAGGCATCAACTCTTGGGTTACTGGTGTTGAGAAAGTTAACGACTACCAAGTTAAATTCCGTCTAAGCGAAGCAAACTCTAACGTTCCTTACGAAATTGCTAAAGTACCAGTTGTACCTAAGCACGTATGGAGCAAAGTGAAAGATCCAGCAACGTTTACTAACGAAAATCCTGTAGGTTCAGGCCCATTCACAGTGATCGATACGTTCACTCCACAATTGTACATCCAATGTCAAAACCCGAACTACTGGGATGCTGACAACCTAGATGTTGACTGTCTACGTGTACCTCAAATCGCAAACAACGACCAATTCCTAGGTAAGATTGTTAACGGCGAGATGGACTGGACTTCTTCATTCGTTCCTGACATTGACCGTACTTACGCAGCAGCAAGCCCGAACCACCACTACTGGTACCCGCCAGCGGGTACTCAAGCGTTCGTAGTGAACTTCAAAAACCCAGACGCTGCTAAGAACGAAGCACTAACAAACGTTGACTTCCGTCGCGCGTTCTCTATGGCGCTTGACCGTCAAACTATCATCGACATCGCATTCTACGGTGGCGGTACAGTGAACGACTTCGCATCTGGCCTTGGCTACGCATTCGAAGCTTGGTCTGACGAAGCAACTCACAACAAGTACAAAGGCTACAACACGTACAACGTTGAAGGTGCTAAGAAACTTCTAGCGAAAGCTGGCTTCAAAGACGTGAACAAAGATGGCTTCGTAGACACACCATCAGGTAAGTCTTTTGAGCTTCTAATTCAATCGCCAAACGGTTGGACGGACTTCAACAACACAGTACAACTAGCGGTTGAGCAACTAGCTGAAGTTGGTATTAAAGCACGTGCTCGTACTCCAGACTTCTCTGTGTACAACCAAGCAATGCTAGAAGGTACTTACGACGTTGCTTACACCAACTACTTCCACGGTGCAGATCCACACTTGTACTGGGATAGCGGTTACAACTCGAAGCTACAATCTGGCGATGGTATGCCTCGTTTCGCGATGCACTTCTACAAGAACGACAAGCTAGACAGCCTACTTAACAGCTTCTACAAAACAGCTGATAAGCAAGAGCAGCTAGAAATCGCTCATGGTATCCAGCAAATCATCGCTCAGGATCAAGTTACTATCCCTGTGTTGTCTGGCGCTTACATGTACCAATACAACACAACTCGCTTCACTGGTTGGTGGAACGAAGAAAATCCTAAGGGCCGTCCAAACATTTGGGCTGGTATCCCAGAGCGTCTACTTCACGTACTGGACCTAAAACCAGTTAAATAAGTAGAAGTTCATTTCTCGCGGCACACATCCCGTGTGCCGCCTATAAAAATCCCCTAATAACGAAACCAATATGTGGCGCTCGTCGTCAGGGGATTTTTCGCTCTAAATTTCGCTAGGGGCGACCTGAAACCAGAAACAGGGAAAAAATCTGGGTGAGTAAGGTGTGAGTTATGGGTTATTTTTTAAGACGTTTGTCGTTCTATCTTGTCGCGCTCTTAGTTGCGGCGACGTTAAACTTTATTATTCCGCGAGCAATGCCTGGTGACCCAGTTACCATGATGTTTGCGAACGCTTCAGTACAGGTAACGCCAGAGCGAATCGCAGCAATGAAAGAATTGCTAGGTTTCGTTGATGGTCCTATTTACATCCAATACCTGTCCTACATTAAAAACATTCTAAGCTGGGAGCTAGGTACTTCAATTCAGTTCTATCCGCTTTCAGTAAACTCTCTACTTGGCAGTGCATTTGGCTGGTCTCTGTTCCTAGCTGGTACAGCGGTTGTACTTTCTTTCTCAATCGCATCAGTTCTTGGCATCTTCGCCGCTTGGAAACGTGGTAGTCGTTACGATGCCTTCGTAACACCAGGCACACTGATCATCCAAGCTATCCCACAAATGGTTATCGCAATGCTAGCGCTGTTTACCTTTTCAATTGGCTTGAAATGGTTCCCATCTGGCTACGCTTATACACCAGGCACCGTACCAGATTGGTCAAGCTGGGCATTCATTAAAGACGTTGGTTATCACGCGGTACTGCCTCTATTTTGTGCAACGATTGTTCAAATCGGTGGCTTCTTAGTAAACATGCGTAACAACATGATCAACCTTCTAGCTGAAGACTACATCACAATGGCTAAAGGTAAGGGTCTAAGCGAAAACCGTGTGGTATTTAACTACGCCGCTCGTAACGCTCTACTTCCAAGTGTGACTGCACTTTCAATGTCTCTAGGTATGGCTATCGGTGGTCAGTTGATTATCGAAATGATCTTTAACTACCCAGGCCTAGGTACTGTTCTACTGAACGCTATCCACGCTCGTGACTACCAAGTACTTCAAGGTCAACTAATTATCATGACGATGTTCATGCTGTGCTTCAACTTAATGGCTGACATGCTGTACATGATTCTAGACCCTCGCCTACGCAAGGGAGGCAAATAATCATGAAAAACTTATTCAAACTGATTTTAGGCAACTCGTTCGCACGTATTGGTTTAGCCATTATCACGATCTTCATCTTCGTTGCAGTGGCAGCACCATTAATTACAAAACACGCACCAGACAAGCGTACTGGTAACCCTCATGAGTACCCAAGCTTTGTTGTGAAACAAGCGCAAAGTAACCCTGATGGTTGGGTGGCTAAGAACCTAGCAGACGATCGTCGCACGCTGATTATGTCTAAAAAAGCAGATCACGTATTAGGTACTAGCCGTATGGGCCGCGACATCTGGTCACAAGTGGCTTACGGTGCCCGCGTATCACTAGGGGTAGGCTTCGGTGCTGGCATCATCGTGTGTTTCCTAGCTACGGTCATTGGTATCTCGGCAGGTTACTTCGGCGGTAAAGTGGATGACGTATTGAGTGCTGCAATGAACATCATGCTAGTAATTCCTCAATATCCATTGCTGTTTGTATTGGCGGCATTCATTGGCGAGGCAGGTCCTCTCACCATTGCCTTAATTATTGCAGGTACTTCCTGGGCTTGGGGCGCTCGTGTTGTTCGCTCGCAAACCATGGCACTGCGTGAGAAAGAGTTCGTTAAAGCAGCCGAAGTTTTGGGTGAATCTCCATTCCGCATCATCTTCGTTGAAATTCTGCCAAACCTAATTCCTATCGTAGGTGCAAGCTTCATCGGTTCAGTAATGCTGGCAATCAACACCGAAGCCGTTATCTCGTTCTTGGGTCTTGGCGACGCAAACACCATCAGCTGGGGCATCATGCTGTACAACGTACAAACATCTTCAGCAATGTTGATTGGCGCATGGTGGGAAGTACTCGCACCTTGTATTGCACTAACACTACTGGTTACTGGTCTTGCTCTGTTGAACTTTGCCGTTGACGAAATTGCGAACCCTCAGCTTCGTTCTCACAAAGGCATGAAACGCTGGAAAAAACTAGCAGCAAAAGACAAGAAAGAGCGTGAGCCTGAATTGGCACCGCAAAATGCACTATGGAGCGGAGATAAATAATCATGACTGCACCACTAATTTCTATCCGTAACCTATGCGTAGACTACATTACAGATGCGGGCGATGTCCGTGCCTGTAACAACGTAAGCTTTGATATTGCACCGGGCGAAGTCTTTGGTCTGGCTGGTGAATCAGGCTGTGGTAAATCAACCGTTGCTTTCTCACTAATGCGCTTACATAAGCCGCCAGCGTTTATCACCGGAGGTGAAGTTATCTTCAATGGCGAAGACATCCTCCAATACAGTGATCAACGCATGCAATCATTCCGTTGGAGTGAAATGTCGATGGTATTCCAAAGTGCGATGAACGCGCTGAACCCAGTTCTCACTATGGAAGAACAGTTCTGCGACGTAATCATGCGCCACACAGGACTCACTCGAGCTCAAGCAAGAGTTCGCGCTGAAGGCCTATTGGAAATTGTTGATATTCATCCTAGCCGCTTGAGCGATTACCCGCACCAGTTCTCTGGTGGTATGCGTCAGCGTTTGGTTATCGCTATTGCTCTGGCTCTGAATCCGAAGATGATCATCATGGATGAACCAACTACGGCACTAGACGTGGTGGTCCAACGTGAAATTCTGCAAAAGATTTACGCGCTTAAAGAAGAGTTTGGCTTCTCGATTCTGTTCATTACTCATGACTTGTCGCTGATGGTCGAGTTTTCTGACCGTATCGGCATCATGTATTCAGGTGAATTGATTGAAGTCGCACCTTCGAAACAAATTCTGGAAAGTCCTTACCACCCTTACACCAAAGGTTTGGGTAGCTCTTTCCCTCCACTAACTGGCCCTAAGACCAAATTGACTGGTATTCCAGGCAACCCTTTGAACCTATTAGAGATTCCTCAAGGCTGCCGCTTCCAAGCTCGCTGTGACCGTGTCCACGAAGCTTGTACACGAGTACCGACTCAGCTGCGTCAAATTGAACCTGGTCGTTATTCAAACTGCCACTTGTACGGCGATACGATTGCTCAAACCAAGGTTTAAAACCAGAAGTCACGCTAGCTAAGAACAAAATTACACTGGAGAGAATTATGAGCAAACAACTCGGCGAACTGCTGGTTGAGGGTAAAAACGTCGTTAAGGACTTCCCGTTAAACAGTAACTCAATCAAGCAGTCAAAGATGCGTGCTATCAACGACGTATCTTTCAAAATGTACAAAAGCCGCGGTTTGTCAGTAGTGGGCGAATCTGGTTCAGGTAAATCGACCACCGCTAAAATGATTGCAAAAATGTACGCACCTACTGACGGCATCATTGAGTACAAAGGGCGTGATATTCAAGACATCACCTCAAGACAAGACTTGATGGCATATCGTGAAGGCGTACAAATGGTGTGGCAAGACCCATTTGGCTCGCTAAACCCAACGCACAATATCTTCCACCATATTGCGCGCCCGCTGCTGATTCATAAGAAAGTAGCACCGGGCAACAAGAAAGAACTGGAAGAGCGTGTGTACGACCTACTTGAACAAGTTGGTCTTATTCCACCAAAAGAAACGGCGCAAAAGTTCCCGCACCAGCTATCTGGCGGCCAGCGTCAACGTGTAAACCTAGCTCGTAACATCGCAGTAGGTGCAGAAGTGGTATTGGCGGATGAGCCAACATCGATGCTCGATGTATCAATCCGTGCCGGTGTTCTGAACTTGATGGAAGAGATGAAGTTCGAGAAACAAATGTCTCTGCTTTACATCACTCACGACATCGCAACAGCGCGTTACATTGCTGAAGATCTCGCGGTCATGTACGTAGGTCACATGGTTGAATGGGGCGATACTGAAGAAATCATTCACGATCCTCAACACCCATATACTCAACTGTTGGTATCTGCGGTTCCAGATCCATCGAAGTCTATTCACGAGAAGCTGAAAGGCAACAAAGGGGAAATCCCACTTTGGACACCAGAATCTGTCGGCTGTCCATTTGCAGGACGTTGTGTACACGCTACCGACAAATGTCGCGAACGACTACCGGGCGTCACTCAACTGTCCGACAACCACTTTGTCCGCTGTTACTTATTTGAAGATTAATCATAACGAGGGTCAGGTTCAGCCTGGCCCATTCCTGTTTTATCGTTTCCCGGAGACATTGAATGCTGCTACTGACTAACCACATTGGTTATGAACGTCTGGGTCCCAAAAAAGCCATTATCCAGACCGAACAACCACACTTGTCTTCTTACACTGCTCAATTGATTTGTGCCACTAGCGAGCAAACAGTGGCAACTTTTGCGGTTGAAGAACAAGGTAAAGTGGCGAACTGGCATCAGGGCTATTTCTACCTCATCGACTTTTCATCTTTCACAGATTCAGGCGACTATTTCCTACAAGTGGAAGATTCGCGTTCTTCCTCTTTCACTGTTGGCGAACATATTCTGTTGAATCAAACCCTGTCAGATGTGATCCACTACTTCAAATCACAACGTTGCGGTGGGGTTTTCGATCAACAAGATCGACAAGTGCCAGTGCTCAACGCCAACCAAACAGTTGATGTTCACGGAGGCTGGTACGACGCATCTGGAGACGTTAGTAAGTATTTAAGTCATCTTTCATACGCTAATTATTTGAACCCTCAACAAACTCCAATGGTGGTTTGGAACATCCTAAAAGGGCTTTCATTGCTTGAAGGAAGCGAAGACATCGCAGCCTTCACACGTACACGTCTTATTGAAGAAGCCCTGTTCGGTGCAGACTTCCTTGTTCGTATGCAAAACGAAAAAGGCTTCTTCTACATGACGGTCTTTGATAAGTGGAGCAAAGATACCGCACAACGAGAAATTTGTGCCTATGAAACGCAACTTGGTCACAAATTTGACGACTACCAAGCAGGCTTTCGACAAGGTGGCGGTGTCGCCATCGCAGCGCTGGCCGCGGCGTCGCGTTTAGGTGTTCACGGCGAATACGATCAACAGAAATACCGCAACGCTGCTGAAAATGGTTACTGGCACTTAAAAGAGCACAATACGCAGTACCTCAATGATGGTGAAGAAAACATTATCGACGAATACTGTGCGCTACTAGCTAGTGTAGAACTGTTTAAAGCCACCAAAGAAACTCGCTACTTGGAAGAGAGCCGTTTGTGGGCACAACGCTTAGTTGCCCGCCAAATGAGCGACGAGCAGATTCAACACTTTTGGTCAGCAAACCAAGACGGCAGTCGTCCATACTTTCACGCTGCCGAAGCAGGTCTACCAGTTATTGCCCTATGCGAATACCTAGCAATTGAAGACGACTCCGTACAGACAGAATCAGTAAAATGCATCGTTAACCGAGCGTGTGAGTTTGAGATCAAAATATCGAATAAAGTGACCAACCCATTCGGTTACCCTCGCCAGTATGTTAAAGGCGTAAACGAGTCAAAACGCGATGCATTTTTTGTCGCACACAACAATGAATCCGGCTATTGGTGGCAAGGCGAGAATGCTCGATTGGGCTCACTCGCGACCATGGCGTATCTCGCTCAACCGCATATAGCGTCGCAAGAAATACAACAACAACTTTCCGTGTTTGCTCAAGATGCATTGAACTGGATTGTAGGCTTAAACCCGTACGACATGTGCATGCTTGATGGCCACGGTCGTAACAACCCTGATTACCTTCCTCAATATGGTTTCTTCAACGCTAAAGGCGGTGTATGTAACGGAATCACTGGCGGCTTTGAAGACGAGGAAGACATCGCATTTAACCCACCAGCACAAAAAGACGACATGCTACAAAACTGGCGCTGGGGCGAACAATGGATCCCGCATGGCGCTTGGTACTTACTCGCGATAATGAGTCAAGCTCAGCATATTTCTCAGTTGGCAACCTCTAAAAATATTAAGGAACAATAATCATGGGGATGTATTTTGTTGGTATCGATGGTGGCGGCACGTCATGTCGAGCCAGGATTAAAGATTCACAAGGTAATTTTCTTGGCGAGGCCAAAAGCGGCAGCGCCAACATCATGCTAGGTGCTGAAATTGCAATGGCTTCGATTCTTGAATCCATCACTTCGGCTGCCGAGCAAGGCGGTCTGACACAACAAGATTTCGCATCAATGCATGTCGGCTTAGCCCTTGCAGGTGCTGAGCACAAAGCATCTTGGCAAGCCTTTATGTCTCTTCCTCATCCGTTTGCCAGTATGACTCTTAATACTGATGCTTACGGCGCGTGCGTTGGTGCACACAATGGCGAAGATGGCGCAATCATGATCGCAGGAACGGGCTCTTGTGGCATCTACCTTAAAGGATTGGAGCAGCACGTTGTCGGTGGTCGTGAATTCCCGATTTCGGATCAAGGTGGCGGCGCAGTGATGGGGCTTCGCCTAGTTCAACAAGTTTTGTTAGCAGAAGATGGCATCAGGGAGAAAACGCCTCTAGCACAACACGTCATGGCGCATTTCGAAAATGACGTTGATAACGTGGTGGCTTGGTCTAAACAAGCGCTTCCTCGTGATTATGGCCAGTTTTCTCCTGCTATTTTCCAACATGCAGAACAAGGTGATGCACTGGCAATTGAGATGCTGAAGCAAACTGCAGCTGATATAGAAATGTTTCTCGTGGCATTAAACAAGCGCGGCGCAACGCGTATTTGTTTAATGGGCAGCATTGCTGAACGTATTTTACGTTGGCTTTCGCCACCAGTTCAGCAATGGGTTGTTGAGCCACAGTTTGACGCGATTGAAGGCGCAATTATGTTTGCAGGTAAACCTGAACATAACCTTTACTCGCTCAGTGCGGCGTAGGAGTAGATATGGAATATCGTGTTGATCTCGTCGTCCTATCAGAACAAAAGCAAAACTGCCGTTTCGGACTGACTTTCCATAACTTGAGCGATCAAGATCTCCACAATTGGAGCCTGATTTTTGCTTTTGATCGCTACATTCTGCCGGATAGTATTTCGAATGGTCAGCTCAAGCAAATTGGCAGCTACTGCACCCTCAAACCAGAAGGGTTGGTGCTGGCAGCTAACCATCATTTTTACTGCGAGTTCAGTATTGGTTCGAACCCATTCCGTTACTATTCTGATGGATTCAATGAAGCCTTGGTCAACTTTGAAGTCAACGGCAACCTGCAGCGAGCTCAAGTCGATGTCACGCCGATCGTATTGGCTTCGCCGTACCGTGAACGTAGTGAGATCCCTTCCAGCTTGACGCATGCGCAGCCTTTATTGCCAAAACCAAACCATATAGAAGTCAGCGATCACTACTTTAGCTTTAATCATCAAGCTGGCGTTGCGGTTTATTCAAACTTAGCCAATTCAGCTAAAGAGTGGTTACTTGAAGAGCTTAAGCGCATTCATCAATTTGAGTTCGCATCAGACAATGGCAGTCAGATCATCTTCAAAGGCAACCCAACCTTGGATGAAGGCGCCTACAAGCTGAAGGTAGCAGAAGAGTCTATCAAAATTGAAGCTGGCTCTTCGTCTGGTTTTACCCATGCTTGTGCAACGTTATTGCAACTGATCAAAGTTGGCGATCAACCAGCCTCAATGGAAGTGGTTTGCTGTTCAATCAAAGACCGACCACGTTTTCGTTACCGCGGTATGATGCTAGATTGTGCTCGCCATTTTCACTCCGTTGAGCAAGTCAAACGTTTGATCAACCAGTTGGCTCACTACAAGTTCAATACATTCCATTGGCACCTTACCGATGATGAAGGTTGGCGAATTGAGATCAAATCATTGCCTCAACTAACCGATATTGGCGCATGGCGTGGGTTGGATGAAACCAATGAGCCACAGTACACGCACCTTGCTGAGCGTTACGGCGGTTTTTACACTCAAGAAGACATCAAAGACGTGGTTGCCTTTGCTTCTAAACGAGGCATCACTGTTATCCCTGAAATCGATGTACCAGGCCACTGCCGAGCTGCCATCAAGTCATTACCACACCTATTGGTAGAAGCAGAAGATACCACCGAATACCGCAGCATTCAGCATTACAACGACAATGTCATTAACCCAGCTCTGCCGGGGAGCTATGAGTTTATCGACAAAGTGTTGGAGGAAGTCTCCGCGTTGTTCCCTGCCCCTTATGTTCATATCGGTGCGGATGAAGTACCTAACGGCGTATGGTCAAAAAGCCCAGCGTGCCAAGCACTAATGGAACAACTGGGTTACAGCGACTACAAAGAGTTACAAGGGCACTTCTTGCGTCATGCCGAAGACAAACTGCGCAAACTTGGCAAGCGTATGCTCGGTTGGGAAGAAGCACAGCATGGCGACAAAGTTAGCAAAGACACAGTGATCTATTCGTGGTTAAGCGAAGAAGCGGCGTTGAACTGCGCGCGCCAAGGTTTCGATGTGGTGCTACAACCAGCGCAAACCACCTACCTAGATATGACCCAAGATTACGCACCAGAAGAACCGGGCGTGGATTGGGCTAACCCGTTGCCGCTAGAAAAAGCTTACAACTATGAACCACTCGCTGAAGTGCCAGCCGACGATCCAATACGTAAACGCATTTGGGGCATTCAAACAGCATTGTGGTGTGAAATCATCAACAACCAGTCTCGCATGGACTACATGGTCTTCCCGCGCTTAACCGCAATGGCAGAAGCATGTTGGACAGACAAGCAACACCGAGACTGGACCGACTATTTATCACGTTTGAAAGGACACCTACCGCTGCTTGATTTGCAGGGAGTGAATTACCGTAAACCGTGGAAGTAATACAGAGCTGATGTAGAAACATCACGCTTGAAGAGTTTTTAAATTTTGGCTGCAGACGCAGCTTTGTAAAAAGGAAATACACAAATGAAATACGGCTATTTCGATAACGAGAATCGTGAATACGTCATTACTCGCCCTGATGTACCTGCTCCTTGGACCAACTACCTAGGTACAGAAAAATTCTGTACCGTTATCTCGCATAACGCAGGTGGCTATTCGTTCTACAACTCTCCAGAATACAACCGTGTTACTAAGTTCCGTCCAAATGCGACATTCGATCGCCCAGGACACTACGTTTACCTACGTGATGATGAGACGGGAGATTACTGGTCAATCTCTTGGCAACCAGTTGCCAAAAGCCTAGACGAAGCGAACTACGAAGTTCGTCATGGTTTGTCGTACTCTAAATTCAAGTGTGAATACAGCGGCATTAGCGCAACCAAAACGCTCTTTGTACCAAAAGGCGAAGATGCAGAAATTTGGGATGTGGTCATCAAGAACACCTCTGACAAACCGCGTACGATCAGTGCATTCTCATTTGTTGAGTTCTCGTTCAGCCACATTCAATCAGATAACCAAAACCACCAGATGTCTCTCTACTCTGCTGGTACGTCATACAACGAAGGTGTGATTGAATACGACCTGTACTACAACACTAACGATTTCGAAGGCTTCTACTACCTAGCGTCAACGTTTGATCCAGATTCATACGACGGTCAACGTGATAGCTTCCTAGGTCTATACCGCGACGAAGCAAACCCATTAGCAGTAGAACAAGGTAAGTGTTTTAACACCGCACAAACGTGTTACAACCACTGTGGCTCTCTGCACAAGCAATTTACTATCCAACCAGGTGAAGAAGTTCGCTTTGCTTACATTCTGGGTATCGGTAAAGGTAACGGTGAACGTCTGCGTGCTAAGTACCAAGACCTTGCAGAAGTCGACAATGCATTTTCTGGCATCAAAGCACACTGGGATGAGCGTTGTGGCAAGTTCCAAGTGAAATCGCCAAACGAAGGCCTAGACACCATGATCAATGCTTGGACGCTATACCAAGCAGAAACATGTGTGGTTTGGTCTCGCTTTGCTTCGTTCATCGAAGTGGGTGGTCGTACTGGTCTTGGTTACCGCGATACGGCGCAAGACGCAATTTCCGTTCCTCACGCGAACCCGAAAATGACTCGTAAGCGCATCGTTGATCTACTGCGTGGTCAAGTAAAAGCGGGTTACGGCCTACACCTATTCGATCCTGATTGGTTCGATCCTGAAAAAGCAGATGTTAAACCATCTAAGTCTCCAACGGTTGTTCCTACTCCGTCCGATGAAGATAAGATCCACGGTATTGAAGACACTTGCTCTGATGATCACCTATGGCTAGTACCAACCATCTGTAAATACGTGATGGAAACCGGTGAGCACAGCTTCTTCGACGAAGTGATTCCTTACGCGGATGGCGGTGATGCAACCGTGTATGACCACATGAAAGCTGCGCTAGACTTCTCAGCTGAATACGTGGGTCAAACGGGCATCTGTAAAGGTCTACGTGCCGACTGGAACGACTGTCTAAACCTAGGTGGCGGCGAGTCTTCAATGGTGTCTTTCCTACACTTCTGGGCGCTACAAGAGTTCATCGACCTTGCAAAATATCTAGGCAAAGAAGCTGACGTTGAGAAATACACCGAGATGGCAGCAAACGTGCGTGAAGCGTGTGAAACACACCTTTGGGACGAAGAAGGCGGCTGGTATATCCGTGGTCTAACGAAAAACGGCGACAAGATTGGCACAGCGCAACAAAAAGAAGGTCGTGTACACCTTGAGTCAAACACTCTTGCGGTGCTGTCTGGTGCGGTATCTCAAGAGCGCGGTGAAAAGGCAATGGACGCAGTCGACGAGAATCTATTCTCTGAATACGGCCTACATCTGAACTCACCATCATTCGCAACACCAAATGATGATATCGGCTTTGTAACGCGCGTTTACCAAGGCGTAAAAGAAAACGGTGCGATCTTCTCACATCCAAACCCATGGGCTTGGGTTGCTGAAGCAAAATTGGGGCGCGGTGACCGTGCGATGAAGTTCTACGATGCACTCAACCCATACAACCAAAACGACATCATCGAAAAACGTATCGCAGAACCGTACTCCTACGTGCAGTTCATTATGGGTCGAGACCACCAAGATCACGGTCGTGCAAACCACCCATGGCTAACTGGCACATCTGGTTGGGCTTACTTCGCAGTGACCAACTTTATCCTTGGTGTGCGCACAGGTTTTGATGGTCTAACTATCGATCCATGTATTCCAACTAACTGGCCTGGATTTGAAGTCACTCGTCAGTGGCTAGGCGCGACTTACAACATCAAAGTTGTTAACCCTGATTCAGTCAGCAAAGGCGTGAAATCTATCACTCTGAACGGCGAAGCTATCACTAGCGCATCAGTACCAGTTCAAGCGGAAGGCTCCGTGAACGAAGTGATCGTAACACTAGGTTAATCGCTTAAAAATGCCCCAATGCACTTTTGCTCTTTAGCTTGTGCATTGGGTTCGCTAGCAAAATTTTAAGGCGCGGTGTATTGCCGCCCTTATTGAGGTTCGAATCATGATCAAATTTGGTACAGGCGGTTGGCGCGCATTCATCGGTGAAGAATTCACTAAAGATAATGTTCGTTTGGTTGCTCAGGCAGTAGCAAACATCACTAACAGAGAATCAGTGGCAGATCGTGGCTTTGTCATTGGCTATGACCGACGTTTTCTGTCTGATAAAGCGGGCCGTTGGTTTGCCGAAGTTTTAGCGGCAAATGGCATTGTAGTCAGCTTTATCGATAAGTTTGTTCCAACGCCAATCGTGATGTTCAAAGCAAAAGAGATGGGCTGTGCATATTCAGCGTGCATCACCGCATCGCATAACCCTGCCGATTACAATGGCATCAAAGTCTTCATTGAAGGTGGTCGTGATGCCGATGAAATCATTACCGAGAAAATTGAAACTCAAATTTCTACACTTACCGCACAAGATGTGAAAAGTGTCGATTTTGACCAAGCGGTTGAAGACAAGTTAATTGAAATCATCAACCCGATGAACGAGTTTGTTGATTCAATCATCGACTTTATCGACATTGAAGCAATCAAAAAAGCCAACCTTCGTGTGCTGATTGACCCGATGTTTGGCGTCGCGAAAAACGCACTGCAAACCGTCCTAATCAACGGCCGCTGTGAAGTAGACGTGATCAACGACGGAAAAAACCCAGACTTCGGCGGTTTAATGCCTTCTCCAAGTGCTGCGACCCTGTACCGCTTGATGCACCTTGTCGAGCAAGAAGGCTACGACATCGGTATTGGGACTGACGGCGATGCAGACCGTCTTGGTATCATCGATGAGAAAGGCAACTTCATTCATCCAAATGAAGTGCTGATTCTTCTGTATTACTACCTATTGAAATACAAAGGTTGGAAAGGCTCAGTCGTACGTAACATCGCGACAACACACCTATTAGACAAAATCGCCGAAGATCACGGTGAGAAATGTTTTGAGGTTCCAGTGGGCTTCAAACACATCAGCTCGCAAATGGAAGCAGATGACTCACTGATTGGTGGAGAAAGCTCTGGTGGTTTAACTATTCGCGGTCATATCAAAGGTAAAGATGGTGTGTTCGCATCAAGCTTACTGGTTGAAATGATCTCGGTAACGGGCAAAAAGCTGTCTGAGCTACTGGATGAAATCTATGGCAAGTACGGCTACGCGTACATGGCAGAAGGTGATTGCAAATTCAAACCAGCGCAAAAAGAAGTCCTATTCAACAAGATATATGTTGAAAAACAACTGCCTGAGTTTGAGTTCGATATTGAAAAAGTCAGCTACGAAGATGGCGCGAAAGTCTACTTCAAGAACGGCGGTTGGATCATCGCGCGCTTCTCTGGTACTGAGCCATTACTACGTATTTTTGCAGAAATGCAAGATAAGGACACTGCGGAACGTGTTCTTCAACAGTTTAAAGACTTCTTGTCTCTATAACTGACCTTGTGCCCGCTTCGAGCACAATGATGAGAGCCGACGCTGTCTGGAAAAGGCGATCATCAACAGGAGAAGAGCACTTGCCCGGCATCACTGCCGGGCTTTTTTGTATCTATAAATCGAGAATGGATTCGCAATCCCGTATGCAGAGACATTAAGCGAACGCTAGCACGCCTTGAGTTTCGATCTTCACAGCAACACGCTCACCGATATGAAGCGGCTGTGATGCGATAGCCAGTAGACGATCACCATTAGCATCAATCACATAACGACAATGATCACCCATGAAGTGCTGCTCAAGCACAGTGACCGCACTGTCTTCATCCGACTGAATTTGGACATGTTGTGGTCGCAGTAGTAATGAACAAGCAGATTGCATTTGAATCTCTTGCTGTGCACTCGCCTCAACTACACCAATATGGGTTTCGTATTCCGTATCTGAAATGCGCGTTGCGGCTAGGTAGCTACCACCACCTAAGAAGTCTGCAACAAACTTGCTCGAAGGTTGGTAGTAGAGTTCTGAAGCCGTGCCGTATTGCTCAATAACACCGTGGTTCATCACCGCCATTTTGTCGGCAAACGCAAATGCTTCTTCACGACTGTGAGTCACGAAAATCGCTGTAACGCCTTGTGCCTTAAAAATCTTACGGATCTCGCTGATTAACTCGTGACGAACCTGAGTATCAATATTCGAAAACGGTTCATCCAAAAGCAGTAAATCAGGGCTGTAAGCCAGAGAACGGGCAATCGCAACGCGCTGTTGTTGACCACCAGAAAGCTGATGTGGATAACGGTCGGCGTAACCTTGAAGGTGCACGAGTTCTAGCATTTCATCGACTTTCGCGCGTTTTTCTTGTGCAGATTGATGCTTCAGGCCAAAGGCTATATTTTGCGCAACTGTCAGATGAGGAAATAGTGCATAATCTTGGAAGATCATTCCGATATTGCGCTCTTCTGGCGGCAACCAATTTTCACCATCATCAATCGTCTGACAATTTAAGCTCATTTGACCAGAAGTAAGAGGCAGCAAACCAGCAATCGCTTTCAATAATGTCGTTTTGCCACAACCACTCGCCCCTAAAAGACAAACAATTTGCCCCTGTTCCACTTCAAGCGACAAAGATTCTAAAACGGTTTGAGCATCGTATTGGCAAGTTAGGTTTTTAATTGATAGTGCGCAGCTCATCAGTGATTTTGCTCCAGTGAACGGTTAACAACAACAAGCGGGATCAACCCAACAAGAACCAACAATACAGCAGGCAGAGCTGCCAATTCTAAATGCTCATCCGAGGCAAAGTTATATACGTATGTTGCCAGTGTTTCAAAATTGAATGGACGCAGAAGTAGAGAGGCATTGAGCTCTTTCATCGACTCAATAAACACCAACAATGCCGCGATCAGTGCACCACGTTTTACCAGTGGAAAGTGCACTCGCCACAGCATCGTATTTGGCGTACATCCCATCGTGCGTGACGCCATATCTAACGATGGAGAAATTTTATTTAGATTACTTTCGATACTACCAATCGCAACAGCTGAGAAACGCACCACCATCGCAAAGATCAACGCAAACATTGAGCCTGAGAAAATCAGTCCCGGCCTACCCCATTCCATCGCCTTCGCAATATCGTTTACGCGATAGTCCATAAACAGCACGGCAACCATCACGCCGATCGCCAATACCGTTCCAGGTACTGCGTAGCCCATTGAGGAAAGACGCATAAAAGCAAGGCTTTCACGTTTGCCATTGACTCGGTGAGTAAAGTTAACCACAAGAGCAACGGCCACGCCGATGATCGCAGCAATGACAGACACAACAAGACTGTTCCACGCGTACTCACGGAATTCTGGTGTCCAGCTTTGCTCAAAGTAAGTAATGGAGTAATCAATCAACTGAAGTAATGGCAAAATGAACGCCACAGCAACCAGCCCCCAACACCACACCAGTGCCGCCCATTTTTTCCAGCCACTTAACTCGTAACGAAAATCTTCATGGCTGTTAAATTGGCTTTGGAATAGTTTCTGCTTTCTGCGGCTATAACGTTCTGTACTGAGTAGCAGCACAACAATCAACAGCATAATTGCGGAAATTTTAGCGGCCGCGTTAAGGTTAGAATAACCAAGCCACGTGTCGTAAACCGCTGTCGTTAATGTGTTAACGGCGAAATAGCTGACAGTGCCGAAGTCCCCAATGGTTTCCATCGCCACCAGCGACAAACCCACGGCAATAGAAGGCCGCACCAAAGGCATCGAAATACGCCAAAAGCTCTCCCAAGGTGAGCATTTCAGCAAGCGGGCACTTTGCAGCAGTGAAACATTCTGTTCCATAAACGCCGCGCGGCACAGTAGATACACGTAAGGGTATAACACTAGAGACAGGACAAAGGTCGCCCCCGGTAAGGTTCGAATATCAGGGAACCAATACTCGCCAGGTCCCCACCCGGTGACATCACGCAGGAATATTTGAATTGGACCAGCAAAGTCGAACCAATCCGTAAATATGTAACCAATAATGTAACCCGGCATTGCCAATGGCAATACAAGCGCCCACTGTAACCACTTTTCCGTTGGCAACTTACACATTGCCATCAACCAAGCGCTTGGAATACCGAAAATAAGAGACAGGACCATAACCCCAATCGTTAAGACGACGGTGTTATAGATATAGGTTGGCATCACCGTCGACATCAAATGTGTAAACAGGTTATCCGTTTCACCAATTGCGGTGTAGAAGATCGCTAAGATCGGCAAAACCAGTAACAGAGTTATCGCTCCACTACTGGTTTTCCATAGAGAATGTCTATCTTTCATTGCCTAATTACTGCAAGGCTTTATGAAATACAAATGCTGGTGCAAATACATCTCATATCCTTTAATCAAATGGGGGTATAGTTATACCCCCACAAGGAATTAAAGGTCAAATTTCACTTCATCTAGTAGCTTAATCGCTGCTTCATGGTGAGAAGCGATATCATCTAGAGAAAGCGTGTCTGCTTTAAAGTCGCCCCAAGATTCCACAAGTTCAGAACGCTTAACGCCTTCTTTTACTGGGTACTCGTAGTTCACTTCTGCGTACATCTTCTGAGCGGTTTCGCCAGTCAAGAACTCCATTAGCTTAAGCGCGTTATCTCGGTTTGGAGCGTATTTCGCCATCGCCATACCAGAGATGTTCACGTGCGTGCCTGTTGTTTCTTGATTCGGGAAATTGATGTAAACCGCATCAGCCCAAGCTTTTTGCTCTTTGTCGTTAACCATTTTGCCTAGGTAGTAGCTGTTACCCAAAGAAACATCACATAGACCTTCTTTAATCGCTTTTACTTGTGCACGGTCGTTACCTTGAGGTTTACGAGCAAGGTTCGCTTTTACGCCTTCCAACCATTCTTTCGTTTCTGCTTCGCCGTAGTGAGCGATCATCGAAGAAACAAGAGATACGTTGTATGGGTGCTTGCCGCTGCGAGTACAAATCTTACCTTTGTATTCTGGTTTGGCTAGATCAGCATAGTTAAAGTCCGCACCTAGTTTGCCAACACGGTCGCGAGAAGAGTAAACACTACGAGTACGTAGCGTAAGTGCAAACCACTCATTCTCTTTGTCTTGGTACTGAGCTGGTACATTTTCTTCAATGATCTTGCTATCAACTTTCTGAACTAGACCTTTGTTTGTCAGTTCTGCTAGACGGCTGATATCAGTAGTCAGGACAACGTCCGCTGGGCTGTATTCGCCTTCCTGAGCTAGTTTCTCTGCTAGACCTTCCTTCGCAAATTTAACGTTTACTTTGATGCCAGTTTCTTTAGTGAACTCGTTGAACATTGGTTCAACTAGAAAAGGTTGACGGTAAGAGTAGACGTTCACTTCTTCAGCTGCCATTGCTGTTGGAGCTAGAGTTGCGCAAGTCAGTGCTGAAAGAGTTAGCAGTTTTTTCATTGTTTAATCCTTTACCATGCTAATGATAACGTTTATCAGTTGCGTTATTATATGTATGTTCAATAAGAAAACAACGACCAAAATAAAAAAACCTGCTCATCGGAGCAGGTTTTTACATACCGAGAATGTAACTATTTATTACAAGGCATATTTACTTCACAGTTACGAATTCAGGGTAAGCACCAACACCACAATCGTGCATATCCATACCTTCCATTTCTTCCTCTTCCGTAACTCGAATACCAACCGTAGCTTTAAGAATCGCCCAAACCACTAGGCTTGCACCAAATACCCAAGCAAAGATCACTGCGGCACCAAGAAGCTGCGCACCAAACGTCGCTTCACCGTTGCTTAGAGGAACAACCATTAGACCGAAGAAACCACAAACACCATGAACTGAAATTGCACCTACAGGATCGTCAATCTTCAGTTTATCGAGACCGATGATGCTAAATACCACTAGCGCACCCGATACCGCACCGATTGCTACAGCATACAAAGGTGATGGTGATAGTGGGTCTGCCGTGATAGCGACCAAACCAGCCAGCGCACCGTTAAGGATCATGGTTAAATCTGCTTTACCCCAAGTGGTTTTACACACAAACAATGCAGCAATCGAACCCGCAGCCGCAGCCGCGTTCGTGTTAAGGAAGATTTGACCAACCGCTGTTGCGTTTTCAAAGTCTGAAACCATCAATTGAGAACCGCCATTGAAGCCAAACCAGCCGAACCAAAGAATAAACGTACCCAGTGTTGCTAATGGCATGTTCGAGCCAGGAATTGGGTAGATTTCACCGTTTTTACCGTATTTACCTTTACGAGCACCAAGCAGTAACACGCCAGCTAGCGCCGCAGACGCACCTGCCATATGAACAATACCTGAACCCGCGAAGTCGCTAAAGCCAGCTTCAGATAGGAAGCCACCGCCCCATGTCCAGTAGCCTTCCATTGGGTAAATGAACGCGGTCAAAACAGCTGAGAACAGCAAGAATGACCAAAGCTTCATGCGCTCTGCAACGGCCCCCGAAACAACAGACATCGCTGTTGCAACAAATACCACTTGGAAGAAAAAGTCGGATTCAAGAGAATGGTCTGCGCCTTCACCCTGGGTACCAATCAACCCACCGAACGATGGTAACCAACCGCCTTCTCCGTTATCGACGTACATAATGTTGTAACCAATAACAAGGTAAGTGGTACACGCTATCGCGTACAAACAAAAGTTTTTGGTTAGAATCTCAGTTGTGTTCTTAGAACGCACTAGACCCGCTTCTAACATGGCAAAACCTGCTGCCATCCACATTACCAACGCACCGGAAATGAGGAAGAAAAAGGTGTCGAGTGCGTAACGTAACTCGGTTACTGTTGTTGCTAATTCCATAATAGTGTCTCCAATCCCTTGAATACTTAAAGTGCTTCTGCGTCCATTTCACCCGTACGGATGCGCACCGCTTGGTTCAGGTCGTACACAAAAATCTTACCGTCGCCAATTTTTCCGGTCTGCGCCGCTTTTGTGATCGCCTCTACAACGCGATCAACATTGTCTGCATGTGTCGCAATTTCTATTTTGACCTTCGGTAGAAAGTCCACTTGGTATTCCGCACCGCGGTACAACTCAGTGTGACCCTTCTGGCGACCAAAGCCTTTCACCTCTGATACTGTCATCCCTTCGATACCGACATCAGCCAATGCCTCGCGAACATCGTCTAACTTAAACGGCTTAATAATGGCGTTGATTATTTTCATGCAATTCTCTCCGAAGCTTTCATCCTGAAACACTTCTAATAATCCAATCTGCGTGCCAAGTTTTTAAGCCATTGAATTAGATAGATTTATAGTAATTTATAGGTTTATAAACAAAAAAGGCGCACCGATATGGTGCGCCTTTTTCACAAATATAAAGCAATCCCGATGGGATTACCCAAAAGTGTGCATTAAATGCTCAAAAAGTCTTTCCATTGCTCAATCAGTGCAACAAAGTCTTCAATGCCGCAGCTTGCTGTACTCTCTGCATCATAGAAATCAAACTCACTTTCCATCTCTACATCGTAATCGTGCGATAGAGCGTTCTCCTGCACCAGAACTTCATCCCCTTGAATCATCAAGCTGATCTCAGTGCCTGTTAAAGTATACTCTTGAGAAGGAAGAGAAAACGCCTTATCAATTAAGGCTTCTACTTGAGCAATCTTCGCTGGATCTTTCCCGATTTCTTCTTGTAACCAGCGCCCTACGATCTCATGCCCCATGCTGCATTTTACGTAGTACTCGCCCATCAACGTATTACGGATGAATTCAAATTCCATCGAGGTTGCCTTTTCGTATCAATTTGGTGCGGAGTATAACGAATTACGTCCATAAAAAAAGCACCTCAAGTGAGGTGCTTTTCGTCGTTTAGCTTTGCTTATGCTGGCTCTTGGAAGATAACTTCATCAGCTTTCTTGGTGTACTGTTCCATTTTATGGAAGTTCAAGTAGCGGTAAGTATCTGTTGCCGTTGCGTCGATTTGCTTCGCGTATTCTAGGTATTCTTCTTTGGTTGGAATCTTACCTAGGATTGCACCTACTGCTGCTAACTCCGCAGAAGATAGGTAAACATTCGCGCCAGTACCTAGACGGTTCGGGAAGTTACGCGTAGACGTAGACATGACTGTCGATTTGTCAGCAACGCGTGCTTGGTTACCCATACATAGTGAACATCCTGGAGTTTCAATACGAACCCCTGCACGTCCGAAGATGCCGTAGTAGCCTTCTTCTGTCAGTTGGTCTTTATCCATCTTCGTTGGAGGCGCTACCCAAAGGCGCGTCGCTAACTGACCATTGAACTTATCAAGCAATTTACCTGCAGCACGGAAGTGACCAATGTTCGTCATACAAGAACCGATGAACACTTCATCAATCGCAGTGCCTTGTACTTCAGATAGCAAACGAGCATCATCTGGATCGTTTGGTGCACACAGTACTGGCTCGTGGATTTCGGCCATGTCGATTTCAATCACATGCGCGTATTCCGCATCTGAATCCGCTGACATCAATTCAGGTTTCGCCAACCACTCTTCCATCGCAGTGATACGACGCTCGATTGTACGGCGGTCACCGTAGCCTTCCGAGATCATCCACTTAAGCATCACGATGTTCGAGTTTAGGTACTCTTCGATTGATTCTTGAGATAACTTAACGGTACAACCCGCAGCAGAACGCTCAGCTGACGCATCAGACAATTCGAATGCTTGCTCAACCGTTAGTGTTTCTAGACCTTCAATCTCAAGGATACGGCCAGAGAATTCATTCACTTTACCGGCTTTTTCAACAGTCAGTAGACCTTGTTGAATCGCGTAGTAAGGGATGGCATGAACTAGGTCACGAAGTGTGATACCCGGTTGCATCTTGCCTTTAAAGCGAACCAAAATTGATTCAGGCATATCCAATGGCATAACGCCTGTTGCCGCTGCGAATGCAACCAGACCAGAACCAGCTGGGAATGAAATACCTAGCGGGAAACGAGTATGCGAGTCGCCACCAGTACCGACAGTATCTGGCAGTAGCATACGGTTTAGCCACGAGTGGATAATGCCATCGCCTGGACGTAGAGAAACACCGCCACGGTTCATGATGAAATCAGGAAGTGTATGGTGAGTATTCACGTCAACTGGTTTAGGGTACGCAGATGTGTGACAGAACGACTGCATAACTAGGTCTGCTGAGAAGCCAAGACACGCAAGGTCTTTAAGCTCATCACGCGTCATAGGACCCGTTGTATCTTGAGAACCTACGGTTGTCATCTTAGGCTCACAGTAAGTGCCCGGACGAACACCTGCTACACCACATGCTTTACCAACCATTTTCTGTGCAAGCGTGTAACCCTTGCCAGAATCAGCGACTTCACCAGGTTTACGGAATACATCAGAAGACTCAAGACCTAGAGCTTGGCGCGCTTTATCTGTTAAACCACGACCGATGATCAGTGGGATACGACCGCCAGCACGGACTTCATCAATCAGCACGTCTGTTTTTAGAGAAAACTCAGCGAGTACTTCACCTGTTTCGTGGTTACATACTTTGCCTTCGTATGGGTAAACGTCGATAACGTCGCCCATATTCAACTTCGTTACATCAACTTCGATAGGCAGCGCGCCCGCATCTTCCATTGTGTTGAAGAAGATAGGCGCAATTTTACCGCCAAGCACGTAACCACCAGCGCGTTTGTTAGGTACGTAAGGGATATCATCGCCCATGAACCATAGCACTGAGTTAGTTGCAGATTTACGAGAAGAACCAGTACCAACAACATCACCAACGTACACTAGCTGGTGACCTTTTGATTTTAGCTCTTCGATTTGTTTGATTGGACCGATGGTGCCTGGCTGGTCAGGGTTTATACCCTCACGTTCGTTTTTCAGCATCGCAAGCGCGTGTACTGGAATATCAGGGCGAGACCATGCATCAGGAGCTGGAGAAAGATCATCCGTGTTCGTTTCACCTGTCACTTTAAAGACAGTCAGCGTGATTTTTTCTTCAAGCTTAGGCTTAGATAGGAACCATTCAGCATCCGCCCAAGATTGAAGCACTTTTTGTGCATGAGCATTGCCTGCTTTCGCTTTCTCTTCTACATCATAGAAAGCATCAAACATCAGTAGCGTATGAGACAGAGCTTTCACAGCGATTTCAGCCAAGGCTTCATCGTCTAGTAGCTCAACTAACGGTGCAATGTTGTAACCGCCTTGCATTGTACCCAGTAGCTCAGCCGCTTTTTCTCGGCTTACAAGCGGTGAAGACACTTCACCTTTTGCTACTGCAGTCAGGAAACCAGCTTTAACATAAGCAGCTTCATCTACACCTGGTGGAATACGGTTTTCTAGTAGGTCAAGAATGAACTCTTCTTCACCTTGCGGGGGATTTTTCAGAAGTTCTACAAGTCCAGCAACTTGTTCTGCGTCTAGCGGTTTAGGAACAACTCCTTCGGCAGCACGCTCTTCGACGTGTTTACGGTAGGCTTCAAGCACGACTTTTTCCTCTCATTGCGGTTCCTCCTCTATTATTACTATTGTTAAAGTAAAGGAGTGAACATCCTTGGAAACTTGGCTCTCCATTGCCCTTGTTTTCATTCAATTCTGATTGAGAAACAGCGCCGTAGAGGCCAAACTGTGGGCAAAAGAATAGCAAATTTAACCTTAAATTAAAATCTTATCATTTTGACCAACATAGCAACTTACGACTAAAGTCCTGCTAATTTTGACCAAATATGCCAAGGTTTTGCTTTCTACAGCCCAATTATTTAAACGACGTTCCTACGATCAAATACACAGCTTCCATATTCTGCTCCGTACGACCGTATGCCAACATAATAGGTCCAATTGGCGAGTCCACACCAAAGAAAATTGATGCGGCGTTATACAATGGTGCTTCATTCAATTTCAGATCGTTGTCTGACCATGTACCGCCATGTTCTAGCGACGCGCCAACATAAACTGGCGCTTCAAACAATCCAAAATCATTGTCGAACCATTTGTAGCGATATACCAAGCTGCTGAAGAATAAGTTTTGCCCTATCAAGCTGTTTCTCGGTATGCCTGACAAATGCAAAAAGCCCCCTAACTCACGAGGGTCCAGCGTTATCGACGAATTTTTACTTTGCACAAAGCTGTATTCTGCTTGTCCGACTAAAGTATGACGCTGATAGCTCATTGCCCCCTTAAATCGAGCGTCAATTTCATACACTGTATCTTCCACAATATCTTCAGGCTTGGACTGACCTATCTCTTGAGGGCTGGTATCGTGAGAAACCAAATATTCTAGGTCGACCAACAAACCTCGCGTAGGAAAAGCAAAATCATCGAGGGTGTCTAAGCGGTAATTGGCAAACAAGCCTCTTCGCTCAAAATCTAGATTGCCTACAGACGCCAATGTCGATAACTCAATGCTACCCGAAGAGTATCGACCGCCCAATCTCAACTCTTGCCACAACGTAGGCTGAATACCAATCGCTATCTCGGAAACAAACTCGGTATAAGACACTGGCAAAAAATCGTTCACCGAACTTAAACTCGAGTCATCATCACTGACCGGCAAGTTTCGCCCTTCACTGCTGTACGCCACCTTACCAGCAACAAAAAACTCTTGGCTCGACAGAACCGGAGAATACAGCTCCGCCTCAATGAGCTTATCTGTGCCCATCTCAACGTTGAGTGCCATTTCAGCACCGTGCGAGTTTAAGTTGGTAAAGTTAGTCGACATCCCTATGCCGTATTGGCTGTCGGTATCAAAGTCATCTTCGAGGAAGAAACGGAAGTTAAGGTAGTTTGGCCCCCAAGATTTTTCGTTAACGTCAAACACCAATAAATTCGAACCATCGACTTCTTCAAAGTGATAAGTAATTAACTCAAATCGGTCCAATGCATAGAGGTTTTCTACCGCTTTTTCGATTTCAGCCGTTTCGATTTTACGGCCAGTTTCCAGTTCCAAACGGTTGGTCAACAAAACATCGCTATAGTGGGTATTGTTTACAATCACAATCTCATCCACTACGCGATCATCACCGTAAACGAGCTTCTTGCGAACTTCCTGCTTATGGTCGATGTACTTTTGATACTCCGCGTTTGATAAACGTAGTCCCACTAGCTTCGACTCCATTTCTTTGGTGATGTCATAGCCAGATTGAAAAGCCCAAGGCATTTTGTCGAACTCGACGGTTTCCATTTGGCCGACATTGGGACGAATGTAAACATCGTGTTCTTGCAGGGTTTCGACTTGCTGCTGGGTACTGCGACGCACCAGATAGTTGGAGAGTTGGTCTGCAACGGTAAACAGCCCAGTAAAATCATCTTCGGTTTTGTAGTCGGTACTGATGTCTACCGCGATAACCACATCCGCGCCCATCGCACGCGCAACATCCACTGGCATGTTGTTGACCACGCCACCGTCAACAAGCATGTGGCCATTTAACTTATACGGAGGGAGCGCACCGGGTACAGACATACTGGCCATCATGGCATCAACTAAATAACCATTGCCGATCACCACTTCGTCCAGTTCTAAAATATCTGTCGCAACGGAACGGTAAGGAATGGCAAGCTCATCAAAGGAGTCAAAACGTCCGAGGTTGCCTGTGGTCTCGCGCAACACACGCAACATGTTTTGCCCTTGAACCACACCAGTTGGAGCACGAACCTCGCCGAACCGTAAACCAAGGTCGGTCGTGATTTGATAGCGGTCTTCATATTCTTTGTCACGAACGCGACGCTGACTGCGATCGACGCGATCACGATAACCACTGTTCCAATCAACAGAATAGATAAAACTTTCGATTTCATCGGCGCTCATGCCTGTCGCGTACAAGCCGCCAACATAAGCTCCCATGCTTGTCCCTGTGATGATATCGACAGGAATGTGCATTTCTTCTAGCGCCTTGAGTACACCAATGTGGGCTGAGCCTTTTGCGCCGCCACCAGCGAGAACAACCGCGACTTTAGGACGAGTCGGAGTATCCTCATTTTTGACTTGAGCAACAGAAGGAGTGGCTATCAAAAACAAACTTACCCACAACGCGAAATAGCGCGACATCGGGCTTGATGACAGCGTTTTGAACATCCACTTCTTCCTTTACTGAATACTTGATCACTAATATGTACTAAGAATTGACCAGTGAAACAAGTCCATGTTGTTGATTTGGAGATCCTACCAATCAAACAAACTATTCAACCAGTTAGATTTTTTCTCACACTGTTGTTTGATTTGACCCGTTTTATCCCATACTGGAAGTTTGTAATCGCTGCGGCAATTCATCTCTAAACCACCGTTGGAGGTCGGTTTAAAGCCAAGCGTCGTCACTTCTTTAGGCCAAGGCAACTCCAAACGCTCAGGAATTCGCTGCGCCAAGTATTCCGCGTAAACACGCAATGCACCGCTTGACCCCGTAAGGTTGATTGGCTTGTTGTCATCACGGCCTAGCCAAATGGTCGTCACTTCACGGCCATCAATCCCGACAAACCAGCTATCACGAGTATCGTTACTGGTGCCCGTTTTTCCCGCCAATGCAGCCCAAGCGAATTGGCTTTGAAGGTAGCGGCCTGTACCTTGTGCGACACCTTGTTTCATCGCGTAAGTCGTTAGCCAAGCCGCTTGTTCATCAACCGCGCGAGAGGAACGAGGCAACGATTGATAAAGCACGTTACCTTCCATATCGATGACGGAACGAAGCGCGGTCAACTTAGCGCGTTTACCCGAGTTAGTCAGTGTTTGGTACATTTGCGCCACTTCAAATGGCGTCAATGAAAACGAGCCCAAGAACATAGAAGGCACAGGACGAATCTCATCTTTGTTGACGCCTAAACGTTCAAGCGTGCCAGACACTTCTGGAATACCAAGCTCCATCCCCAACCTTACCGTTGGTACATTCAGTGACTTCGCAAGCGCAAGGTAAAGTGGCACATCACCGCGGTATTTACGGTCGTAGTTACGCGGAGTCCACACCGAGCCTTTGCTACCTTTCAAACTTAGAGGCGTGTCGTGCAGCGTCGTCCCCAAATTGTATTTGTCTGGCTGTTCAAGCGCGGTCAGGTAAATCGCCGGCTTGACCAACGAACCAATTGGACGACTAGCATTAAGCGCACGGTTAAAGCCTTCATAACCCACGCGTTTACCACCAACCATGGCACGAATTTCACCACTGTGGCGATCAACAGCCACGGCAGCAGCTTCAAGCTCTTTGCCGCCTCGCTTCGCTAAATCCGGTATTTTCTTCGCGATCGCCTGCTCCATTTTACTTTGAGAGACAGGATCAAGAGACGTAAACACGCGCAGACCAGTTTCAGCCTTGAAGCGATCACCGACCTTCTCTTTCAGCTCGATATTCAATTGCTGGAAGTATGCAGGCTGACGGCTCGCAATACGTGGTTTGCTTTGTGTATCAAGAGGTCGACTCACAGCTTGTTCATATTGCTGCGATGTGAGCATGTTTTGTTGCATCAGCAATCGAAGCACCAAGTCTCGACGCTCTTTAGTGCGCTCAGGATAGCGAACAGGATTGTAGTACGACGGTCCTTTCACCATGCCCACCAGCATCGCAAGTTGATCAATTCGCAACTCTTGGATTGGCTGCCCAAAGTAGTAGCGCGATGCTAAGCCAAAACCGTGGATCGCTTCGCCGCCGCTTTGGCCCAAATACACTTCATTGAGGTAGGCTTCTAAAATGCGGTCTTTGCTGTAACGGTAGTCAAGAATAAGCGCAATATAAGCTTCGCGCACCTTACGCCACAGCGTTTTATCACGGGTTAGAAATAAGTTTTTCGCTAGCTGCTGCGTTAAGGTACTGCCACCTTGCACGGTGCGACCCGCTTTGATATTCGCCACTAAAGCACGGGCAATAGCCAATGGTGAAACACCATCATGCTGATAGAAGTCTCGGTCTTCTGTCGCCAACAAGGCATCAACTAAAATTTCAGGGAATTGGTCACGACGTAAGAACAGACGTTGCTCATCACGATCTTTTTCAAGCATCCCCAGCATCTTTGGCTCAAGGCGCAAGTAGCCTAGATCGCCTTTTGACTCTAAAGATTGAATACGCTGTAAACCGCTGTCTGAGAAGTGCAGCATGACGTGGCGATCCGGTTCTGGGCCATCAGCAAATTCAAAAGGACGGCGAATCAGTTCAACACGAGTCGAAGAAGAAGAATACTCACCAGGGTAACGAGGCTGACTTACCTTGCGGTAGTTCAGTACATCTAATTCGTTGCGAAGCTCTTGAATGGTGATGTTTTCACCTGGATTGAGGTTCAAAATGCGCGCGTACACAACGGTAGGCAATTCGAATAGCTGCCCATCAAAGCGTTCTTTAACCACACTATCTAGGTAAATACCAACAAACAGCAACACCGCAGCAAGAGCAACGCCGGCTTTCCAGCTGAAAGACCACAACACTTTGAGCCAAGAACGTTTCTCGTTGGTTGGCTTTTTACTCGGCGTGCGACGAGGGCGTTTTGTGGTGCCTTTGCTGGCTGTACTTTTCTTCGCAGGCGCTTTCTTAGCGCTTGGCTTCTTACTGTCAGTCATTATTCAATTGTCTTTTCGTTTTCGTTGTCGCTACGTGGTTTGCCGGGTCATCAGGCCACCTGTGTTTTGGGTAGCGCCCTTTCATCTCTTTTTGAACGTCTTTGTAACTTCCATTCCAGAAAGCCGCCAAGTCTGACGTCACTTGCAGTGGACGTTGTGCGGGAGAAAGTAGTTCAAGCACCAAACGCTTGCGGCCAAGGGCCACCGTTGGCGACGTACTTTCCCCAAACACTTCTTGCATTCGCACTGACAATACGGGCTCATGCCCATGTTGATAGCGAATGCGCTTTTTAGTCCCAGTCGGTAACTGATAATGTTCTGGCAACCATTCATCCAAGTGTTGATTGAGTGGCCAGCCTAATCGAGCATTAAGCGCTTCGACCAAGTTTATCTTGCTCAGATCTTTCACCGAAGCGACCGACGTCATGTACGGTTCTAACCATTCGTCTAATGAATCCAACAAACTGGCTTCATCAAACATTGGCCATGCTTGCTCAGGTAACCAATCCACCGCACAGCGAATACGTTCAAGCAGGCTTTCCGCTGCCGGCGTCCAGTTTAGACTGCTTAAGCCCTGACGGCGGACATAAGTGAGTAAAGCTTGTGTCATTTTTTCTTTACCCGGATTAGGTAATGACACCCTTTCAATCACCAATTGACCGAGTTTTCGTTGTTTCTCGGCCACTAAACGCCCTTTCTTTTCATCCCAATCCACTACTTCTTCAGTAGAAAATAGCGAATCAAAAGTCGTTTGCAATATATTGACGTCCAATTCACACGCTAAATGTATTTGGCTCGAATTGGAATGAGACCGCATCAGATCAATCGCGACCAAGTACTCACAGCCGCCTAACATATCGTCAGGACGACATTCTGCACCATGACCATTCGCTAGTGCAAAGCGACCAAATTGATTGGTGCGTTGCTGAGCGATCCTATCGGGAAACGCCAAGCTCAACACCAACGGCAATACATCTTCATCCACTTCTCGAAGGCTAAACATGGTATCGAGTTTATGCGCAAGAGATTGTGCGCGCTTCAATAACAACGATTTTTTCGGATGAGAACCGGACAACCAACGATGCAAGCTATGTGCGATATTCGTTGTATTACGCTCTGGCTCTTCAATTAGGGCGACAGCCGCCAAAGCGACATTTACCATCTTATCGCTGTGGGATTGCGATTTAATTAACATCGCTGCCGCGCGAGGTTCTACGCCCAAGTCATGAGCCTGCTTTCCTTCCGCAGTCAGTTGTCCTTGCTCGGTAATAAGCCCTAATGAAAACAACAACTGCTTAGCTTGTTGCAGCGCGGCAGCAGAAGGAATATCGAGCCATTTTAGCTCATGAATATCGGTCGTCCCCCAAAACGCCAGCTCCATTACCAAGCTCGCAAGATCGGAATGCAAAATCTCAGGTTGTGGCACTTGTGGCTGTTGCTTGAGTTGACTTTCTGAATAGAGGCGAACGCAAATCCCCTCTTCAATCCGACCAGCACGACCAGCTCGCTGGATGGCAGACGATTGAGCAATACGCGTTTGTTCCAATCGTGTAAGGCCATTTTTCAAGTCAAAACGCGCAACACGCTCCAAACCAGAATCCACCACAAGGCGAATACCTTCAATTGTCAGAGAGGTTTCCGCAATGTTGGTTGCCAATACGACTTTGCGCTTACCTTTTTCTGCAGGAGAGATGGCTTTCTGTTGCTCAGTAAAGCTCAACTGACCATACAACGGGCATACTTCAACATCGTCCGGTAAGTGCGATAACCGCTCTTGCACTTGCTTAATGGCCGCCACACCGGGAAGAAACGCAAGCAGAGAGCCTGACTCTTTATTCATCAAACTCTCTATATTTTTTGCCATTACCGTTGGAAGATGATCGTTGGCAGTCAGCGGAGCATAGCGAGTTTCCACGGCAAAGCTGCGCCCTTCAGATTCAATATAACAAGCTTCCGGCAGTAAGGATTGCAACGCTTCTTGCTCCAACGTTGCCGACATCACCACCAGCTTAAGATCGTCTCGCAATGCTTCTTGAACTTCCAAGCTAAGCGCCAAAGCCGTATCGGCATGAATACTGCGCTCATGGAACTCATCAAAAATCAGCAAATCGACGCCATCTAGCTCAGGGTCATTTTGGATCATGCGAGTCATGACCCCTTCAGTCACAATTTCTAACTGAGTAGAAGCACTTACCTTTGTCTCGCCACGAACGCGATACCCCACTCGCTGGCCAACTTGCTCGCCAAGTTGCTCGGCCAAATATCTCGCGATATTGCGCGCGGCTAATCGTCTTGGTTCAAGCATGATGACTTTCCCAGTCACCACTTGGTTTTGGATAAGTTGTAAAGGGAAATACGTCGATTTACCCGCACCAGGCGCGGCTTTTAAAATAACCTGATGTTGATGTTTGACCGCCGTAAGTAGCTGGGGCATCACGGCTTCAATCGGCAATTGTGACAAAGGAAATACCTTGTGGTGTAATGGTGGCAACATTGTACATAAAAACATTCCCGTCTAAATAAGCAAATGCAATTCAAACCCGCTTTAGAGTCAGCCACTCTACTTAAACGCTACAAACGCTTCCTTGCTGATATCGAATTTGATAATGGTGAGCTGCGCACCATCCACTGTGCGAACACCGGTGCGATGACAGGTTGCGCGACACCCGGTGATAAAGTTTGGTTTTCAACGTCCGACAACCCAAAACGCAAATACCCCAACAGCTGGGAGCTAAGTGAAACCGCGCAAGGGCATCGTATTTGTATCAATACTGCCCGCGCCAACCAATTAGCCGTTGAGGCTATTGAAAATAATGTCATTTCAGAGCTTTGCGGATATGACACACTTCAAACTGAAGTGAAATATGGCAATGAAAATAGTCGAATTGATATCTTGCTCAGCGCAAGCGACAAGCCAAAGTGCTATATAGAAGTGAAAAGCGTCACTCTTCTTGATGAGACAGGCTCAGCTGGACAAGGATACTTCCCAGATGCCGTCACGACTCGTGGTCAAAAGCACCTGAGAGAGCTCACAGAAATGGCACAAAATGGAAGTAGAGCCATACTTTTATTCACTGTTTTACATTCAGGTATTGAAAAAGTATCCGCGGCACACCATATAGACGCGAAATATTCACTATTACTCAAACAAGCACAAGACGCCGGAGTAGAAGTTCTCTGCTATAAAGCCGAACTGAGCAATACTGAAATGAAGCTAATTTCCGCTATTGATTTTATCAATTAAGAGAAAAAATGATGTCGTCTTCACATTGACGACAACTTTGCGATTCAGTGTTTGCTTGCACCGCCTCTTTTTGCTATAGATACCCGCCTTAAATTGACTGCGTAGCAGTTGACTAGGTGTAAGTAGGAGATGCTGTATGCCAGAAGCAAAGAAGAAAACGATCGGCATCCTAGCCATTGCCGGCGTGGAGCCATATCAGGAGAAGCCTGGTGAAGAATACATGTCACCAGCGCAGGTTGAACACTTTACGAAAATCTTAACAGCTTGGCGTGACCAACTACGAGCTGAAGTAGATCGTACCGTTCACCACATGCAGGACGAAGCAGCAAACTTCCCAGATCCAGTTGACCGCGCCTCTCAAGAGGAAGAGTTCAGCCTAGAACTGCGTAATCGTGACCGTGAGCGCCGTTTGATCAAGAAGATTGAAAAAACATTAGACAAAATCAAAGAAGATGATTTTGGTTTCTGTGAGTCTTGTGGCGTTGAGATTGGCGTTCGTCGCCTTGAAGCACGTCCAACTGCAGACCTTTGTATTGACTGTAAAACACTTGCAGAAATCAAAGAGAAGCAGATGCAAGGTTAATCACCACGCATTTGATTACTGAAGGGAGCTAAGGCTCCCTTTTTGTTTTGGCTAATATCAGTCCCGTAAGCGCTCAGAACCACAAACACTCTCCACAGGCAAAACGCTATTGCCACTTCGTGTTTACAAAACCTAGCTGAAGCGTTACTTACGATGACTAAACTGTACATCTAATAAATTCGAGATACACCCATGGCACGCTACGTAGGTCGATTTGCCCCATCCCCTTCTGGCCCATTACACTTTGGCTCATTGATTGCTGCGCTTGGCAGTTATTTTCAAGCCAAAGCAAACAACGGAATTTGGTTAGTACGCATTGAAGATCTTGATCCACCAAGAGAAATGCCCGGCGCTTCGCAACTGATTCTAGAAGCGCTTAAAGCTTACCAGTTGCATTGGGATGGAGAAGTGGTGTATCAAAGCGAGCGTCATGACCTTTACCAAGCACAGATCGACGCTTGGCTCGACAACGGTGACGCCTATTATTGCCAATGCACTCGCAAGCAAATTAAAGAGCACGGTGGCTTTTATCCGGGAACTTGCCGAGATAAAAACTTGAAAGAAGGCGCGATTCGCCTAAAAATGACCAAACCCGTCGCCCGCTTCCTCGATCAGAAACATGGAATGATTGAGATTCCAGAGCAATTGGTTAATGAAGATTTCATTATTAAACGTCGAGATGGATTATTTGCTTATAATCTTGCGGTAGTATTGGACGACATCGACCAAGGGGTTACTGAAGTGGTTCGAGGTGCAGACCTGATTGAACCAACAGGACGCCAAATCAGTTTGTACCAAATCCTTGGACAACCTGAAGTTAGCTACTTGCATTTACCATTGGCGATGGATGACAACGGCAACAAATTGTCGAAACAAAATCACGCGACAGCTATTGATATCGAAAACCCTAAGCCAGCTTTATTGCATGCCATGACGTTTTTAGGCTTTGATGTGCCTGAAGAAATAAAAGCCGCCAGCATGAACGAAATTCTTCGTTGGGGCTGCGAAAATTGGCGCTTAGAACAACTGCCATCAGAGATCGAGATCACACCGCGATTCTCAAATGGCACTGTGTAGGCTATCATTAGCCGCAAAATCAGCCCTAGAGGCGCAGATAACTAACCAAAGCAAGATTGGATTAAACCCAGTTATTGCCAGATGCACATGAATACAAACGACTATACACCAAGCGAACCTGCCACAGTTCCAGAGCTCGCTCTCAATGTAATAACTCGTGAAGAGCACAACATTTCGCGTAAGCAGATCAGTGACAACGCACTGAAAGTGCTGTACCGACTAAACGGTGCTGGTTTCGATGCTTTTCTTGTGGGTGGCGGGGTTCGAGACTTACTGCTTGGACAAAAACCGAAAGACTTTGATATTGCGACCAACGCAACGCCAGAACAGATCAAGCAGCTATTTAGAAACTGCCGCTTGATTGGCCGACGCTTCCGTCTGGCACACATTATGTTTGGCCGAGACATCATCGAAGTGGCGACATTCCGCGGTCACCATCAAGAGCAAAAGAACAAAAACATCTCTCAGCAATCCAAAGAAGGTATGCTGCTACGCGATAACGTGTACGGCACCATTGATGAAGACGCTGAGCGCCGTGACTTTACGATCAACTCGATGTACTACAACATCGCTGATTACTCGATCCACGACTACGCGCGCGGTATCGAAGATTTAGAAGATCGTCTGATTCGTCTGATTGGCGATCCAGAAACACGCTACCGTGAAGACCCAGTGCGCATGCTGCGTGCAGTTCGCTTTGCCGTGAAACTGGACTTTGATATTGAAGAAGACACAGCTGCACCAATCGAAGAGATGGCGCCGCTACTGCGTGAAATTCCTTCCGCTCGTCTTTTCGAAGAGTCACTCAAACTCTTGCAGTCAGGCCATGGTCTAGAGACATACCACCTGCTACGTGAATACAACTTATTCCAACAGCTGTTCCCAGCCATTTCGGAGCACTTCACAGAAGACTACTCGTCGCATACTGAACAAATGCTCGATCTTGTGTTGGATTCCACTGACATGCGTATTGAAGATGGCAAGCGCATTAACCCAGCATTTATGTTTGCTGCAATGCTGTGGTACCCGCTGTGTGCACTAGCAGACAAACTCATGGATCAGCATAACTTGTGTCATTACGACGCGATCATGGAAGCGAGCAACATCATTCTTGATGATCAAGTTCGCACCATCGCAATTCCACGTCGCCATACTGCGACCATCCGTGAGATTTGGCAGCTGCAATTGCGCCTTCCACGACGTAATGGCAAACGTGCGTTCCGCCTAATGGAACTCAACAAATTTAGAGCTGGCTTTGATTTTCTTGAAATGCGCGGTGAAATTGAGGGTGGCGACACTCTGAAGCTTGCTAAGTGGTGGGAAACTTTCCAAAATGCAGGCCGAGAAATGCGCCAAGCGATGGCCGCAGACCTAGATGGTCAAGCACCAAAATCGGGCCAACGTCGCCGCAAAACCTTTCGCAAGAAAAAGAGTAAGCCGAAATCATGATCACAGCGTACATTGCGGTAGGCAGTAACTTGGCTGATCCTGTCAGCCAAGCTCAGCAAGCGATTGAGGCTCTAAAAACATTACCAAACTCTGAGTTTGTACAAGCGTCTTCGCTATACAGCAGCACGCCTATGGGGCCACAAAATCAGCCGGATTACATCAATGCGGTTGTGGCGATCAAAACAAATTTGACGCCTCTTGAGCTACTTGATTGCACCCAAGCAATTGAGCAAGAGCAAGGGCGTGTCCGAAAAGACGAACGTTGGGGACCAAGAACCTTGGATCTTGATATCGTTCTTTACGGCAATGAGGTGATTAATTCCGAAAGACTTATTGTTCCTCATTACGGAATGCGAGAGCGCGAATTCGTACTCTACCCTCTTGCGGAAATTGCACCAAGTTTACAACTCCCTGATGGGACCGAGGTCTCTGAACTACTGGAACAAGTAGATAGAAACGGCCTCAGAATTTGGCAGTCATAGCCAGCTCCTAGTAAGGATAAAACAATGAAAAAGATGACCATCAACGACCTTATCAAGTGGAAGCAAGAAGGTCGTAAATTTGCTACTTCAACCGCTTACGATGCGAGCTTTGCACAACTTTTTGAAAGCCAAGAAATGCCCGTTCTTTTAGTTGGTGATTCACTTGGTATGGTATTGCAAGGTGAAAACGATACGCTACCAGTAACGGTAGACGACATCGTGTACCACACTCGCTGTGTACGTGCTGGCAGCCCGAATTGCTTACTAATGGCCGATATGCCATTCATGAGCTACGCAACACCAGAGCAAGCGTGTGAGAACGCAGCAAAATTGATGCGCGCAGGCGCAAACATGGTAAAAATCGAAGGTGGCGACTGGCTAGTTGATACCGTTAAGATGCTTACTGAACGCGCGGTGCCAGTCTGTGCTCACCTTGGTTTAACCCCTCAGTCTGTTAACATTTTTGGTGGTTACAAAATCCAAGGTCGCGATCAAGAAAAAGCGGATCGCATAGTAAAAGATGCGTTAGCGCTACAAGAAGCAGGCGCTCAAATCGTCCTACTAGAATGTGTGCCTGCAGAACTGGCAGAACGCATTACTAAAGTACTCGACGTACCAGTTATCGGTATCGGTGCGGGTAACGTAACGGATGGTCAGATTCTTGTAATGCATGATATGTTCGGCATCTCTGCCAACTACATGCCTAAATTCTCCAAAAACTTCCTTGCTGAAACAGGTGATATGCGCAAAGCCGTTGCAAAATATATTGAAGATGTAGCAAACGGTGTATTCCCAGACGACGCTCATACCATTGCCTAGAGGATAAAAGCATGCAAACTTTTGCGGAAATCTCAGCAGTTCGTGAACACCTTAAAACCTTTAAACGTGAAGGTCGTAAAATTGCCTTCGTCCCTACAATGGGCAACCTTCACGAAGGTCACTTAACTTTAGTGCGTAAAGCACGCGAATATGCTGATATCGTTGTCGTAAGCATCTTTGTAAACCCGATGCAATTTGATCGTGCAGACGATTTAAATAACTACCCACGTACGCTTGAAGAAGACTTAAGCAAGTTGACGGCAGAAGGCGTCGATGTGGTATTCACGCCAACTCCAGAAATCATCTACCCAGAAGGTCTGGATAAGCAAACCTTCGTCGATGTTCCTGGCCTCTCAACGATTCTAGAAGGCGCGTCTCGCCCAGGTCACTTCCGTGGCGTGACGACCATTGTGAATAAGCTATTTAACATCGTACAACCGGATGTAGCATGCTTCGGCGAGAAGGACTTCCAACAACTTGCAGTTATCCGCAAGATGGTTGATGACCTAGCAATGGATATTGAAATCATTGGTGTACCAACCGTACGAGAGATGGACGGTTTAGCAATGAGTTCACGCAATGGCCTGCTGACACTGGATGAACGTCAACGTGCGCCAGTACTTGCTCGTACAATGCGTTGGATCAGCAGTGCCATTCGTGGTGGCCGCGATGATTACGCATCCATCATTGAAGATGCAAATGATCAGCTACGCGCTGCCGGTCTTCATCCTGATGAGATCTTCATTCGTGATGCTCGTACTCTGCAAGTGATCACACCAGAAACGACACAAGCTGTCATTCTGATGTCGGCATTCTTAGGTCAAGCTCGTCTTATCGACAACCAAACTGTTGATATGGTTGTGGAATCGAAAGATGAAGCAGAATCTAATGATGGTACCGCAGCAAACGCTGAATAAGTCAAACGCTCAAAAGAAAAAGGTCGACCTTGTGTCGACCTTTTTTATGTTCTACGTATAGACGCAATCAAATCCTTCAGGACGTGTTTTAAACCGTTTGTGCAACCACATCCACGCAGGAATGTCGCGTCTTATCATTTTTTCGAGTTCTTGGTTCAAGATACTTGCCGCTTTCATCGCATTACGCCTTTCAAAATACTCACTGAGATCCTTCCCAATATACAACGTGTAGTGATGACTCCTGCTCACTGTGACACCTGATATGACCGCGCAATTTGTTGCGTCAATAAGCACGCTAGCCCCCACAGTGCTCGCAGCTTGTTCAACGGCAAAGAACGGTGCAAAAACAGAATGGCTGGCACCATAATCATGATCAGGTAAATACCAAAGTCGATGGCCATTTTTCAGAACTTTGAGCATTGATTTAACGTCTTTTCGATCAATCATTTGATGCCCAAAACGAGTTCGGCCTCGATGTTGAATAAATTCATAAGCAGGGTTTGAGTTTGGTCGATAAACACCATAGCCTTTGGCAAATTGGCTGAAAATACGAGCGGTTATTTCCAAGTTCAAATGGTGACTACACACCACTAATACACCGCGACCGTTCTTTTCCTCTGTGAGCAGACGATCTTTGCCAACAATAGAAGTTATGCGATTAATTCGCCAGTCTGGCCAAAACCAAGCGATACCAGTTTCGATGAGCGCCATTCCCGTGTATTGAAAGTTTTTTCGTACCACATCCTTGCATTGCCAATCTGTGTAATCAGGAAAACATAGCTGAAGATTACGCAAAGCGATCTTGTATCGGCGCTTCATTAAATGCATCGCAACGCAACCGATGCTTCTACCTAAGATTCGTAAAACCACATATGGCAGTACATTAACAATGATTGCTAGAGCTCCAAATGCCAGCCAAACAGACCAATATTTGGGCTTAAGTAACTGATAGGAAAAAAGCGGCGGCGGGACAATATTCATAGGATCACTCATTTATTACAAATGATTGAAACCTATCATGATAAAAACCGGAAGATTGTATGGGTATGTATTGTTGTGCATGCAAAAGAGCAGCGTAAATCGCTGCTCTTTTCTTTATGAGCATGGCTTAGCTTCGTAGCCCAATCCCTTTTGTTACCAAGTAGTGGGCAATGGCGTATAGCACCACAACAAACACACCCAGTACACTAAATGAAGTCACGATACCGACATCCGATACGCCTAAAAATCCGTAACGGAATGCATTCACCATGTAAACAATTGGGTTGATTTTCGATACACCTTGCCAAAACTCAGGCAACAGGCTAATCGAATAAAACACACCGCCAAGATAGGTAAGCGGCGTTAATACAAACGTAGGAATGATTGAGATGTCATCAAACGTCTTTGCGTAAACCGCATTGATCAATCCACCAAGAGCAAACACCACCGACGTCATAAATACCGTCGCCACAATGATGCCCCAGTGCTCAACCTGTAGATCTACAAACAGCAGCGACACGCACGTCACAATAGCACCAACCAGCAAGCCACGGGTTACACCCCCCATGACATAACCTGCGATGATGACGTAGTTTGGCACAGGTGCAACCAACAACTCTTCGATGTTCTTTTGCAGTTTTGCACTAAAGAATGAAGATGCGACATTTGAATACGAGTTGGTGATCACCGACATCATGATCAAACCCGGCACGATGTATTCCATGTAGCTAAATCCGCTCATTTCACCAATTCGAGAACCGATCAGATTACCGAAGATGATGAAGTACAGCGTCATCGTAATCGCTGGTGGTACCAAAGTTTGTACCCAAATACGCGAGAAGCGCGTCACCTCTTTACCCAGCAAACTACGAAATGCCGTCCAATACAGTTGGTACATTTACTTGCTCCCCTCTCTGACAATGCTGACAAACAGTTCTTCTAATCGGTTGGCTTTATTGCGCATCGACAGCACTTTCACGCCATGTTCCGTTAATTGAGCAAACACCGCATTGAGACCTTGGCTTTTATCTAACTCAATTTCTAATGAGCCATCGATTAAGCTTTGACGATTGACACCATTCAACTCAGGCACTTCGCCGTCAGTCTCGATATCTAGAATAAAGGTTTCTACGCTGAGCTTGCTGAGCAACGCTTTCATGGTTGTGTTTTCAATCAACTCGCCGCGATTGATAATGCCTATGTTGCGACACAGCATTTCCGCTTCTTCTAAATAGTGCGTAGTAAGAATGATAGTGATCCCTTGCTGCTGATTGATTTCTTTGAGGAAATCCCACATTGAACGACGCAGCTCAATGTCCACCCCTGCCGTCGGCTCATCCAAAATCAGCAGTTTTGGCTCGTGCATGAGCGCGCGAGCAATCATCAAGCGACGCTTCATACCACCCGATAAGTTACGAGCGCGCTCTTTGCGCTTCTCCCATAAATCGAGCTTCTTCAGGTATTTTTCGGCTCGCTCTTTTGCCAGAATTTTAGAAACACCATAGTAACCCGCTTGTTGAATGACGATCTGCTCAACCGTTTCAAATTGGTTGAAGTTGAATTCTTGAGGCACTAAACCAAGGTTTTGCTTGGCAAGTTCTAAATCAGTATCAATGTCATAACCAAAAACTTTTGCCACTCCAGAGGTCTTATTAACCAAAGAAGAGATGATGCCGATCGTGGTTGATTTTCCTGCACCGTTAGGTCCAAGAAGCGCGTAAAAGTCACCTTTTTTAACTTGTAGACTGATGCCTTTTAACGCTTCAAAGCCGCCCACATACGTTTTACGTAATTGTTCAATTTCTAATGCGTACATAGCGTAATGATTGCCATCTGTTAGTGAATTGGGATGACCAGTTCCAAGATAAGCATCACCTGAAGCTTAGTAGGAAGCTGGAGAAAGTTTCATTAGTTTATCGTCGAATAACGATGATTACAATTAAACCTTTCGACAATATTGGAAATATCAACCTTGTAATCTTCAAGGCTTTCAATTGAGGGGGTTAAGGGGAAACAAAAAAAGCGCCGCTAAACAGACTGAGCAGCGCTTTCATACAGAGCGTAAAAATTAAGCTGTCATTCGCTGGTAGTGATCCGATTCTACATGCGCGACCGCCGCATTCAGGGCCTCGTAGCGGAACTGATACATATTGTTATCCGGCACTAGGTCGATGACATGAAACTTCTCGAGTTGCTCGCGAGTACGCTGATTCGGACACAACAAGTACACTTCACAGCGAGCATCTAACGCGTCTTTAATGGCGTTTTCGAGAGCTAAGCCCACCGTAACATCCAGCATAGGAACATCGGTCAAATCCAAGATCATCACGTCGTAATCAGAAATACTGGTGTGTTGACGAGAAATAGCCTTAGACACACTGAAAATCATCGGGCCAGAGAGATAGAAGAACAACACTCGCCCATTGGCGCGATCTAACAATCCTCGTTCACTGTCCGTCAGTGGCACATCATCTTCATCGGCATCACTGATGGCTTTTACCTGACGAGCTTGCTCGCGACTCAAGCGCTCAATAATCATGATGTTTGAAACAAACACCCCCAAACCAACGGCCACAATGAGATCAACGAACACTGTCAGTAGCATCACGCCATACATGATCGCCATGCCAGAAAAACTGACCTTATGCGCGCGCTGAATAAAGCTCCAGTCTAAGATGTTAAAGCCAACGTACACCGCGATGCCTGCTAGCACAGCCATTGGGATAGGTTCGGTTAATCCACCAGCCACCAAAACAACCAGAGCCAATACTAAGGCTCGCACCACACCAGATAATGGAGAGCGAGCGCCAACTTGGATGTTTGTCACCGTGCCCATCGTCGCACCCGCTCCTGGAAGTGCGCCGAATAAACCTGAAATCATGTTCGCTAAGCCCTGACCACGAAGCTCTTTGTCGGAATCGTGCTCTTTTCGGGTAAGTGAGTCACCGATAACCGCAGTTAACAAGGTATCAATACAACCGAGCGTACCTAACACCAATGCATCGATGACCATTTCAACGAACATATCGGGGTCGATATGTGGCGCGACCAAAGATGGCAGGCCAGCCGGAATTTCCCCGATACGGCGGATATCTTCCGTATCAAACAACATCACCGACAATAAGGTCACTGCAACCAGTGCAACCAATTGGGCGGGTACATATTTGCGATACTTCTTTGGGAAAAAGAACAGAATGCCTAATGTCAGCAAGCCAAGGAAAAGCTCGTTAAATTTTAGATTAGAAATGGTTTCAGGCAGCGCAGATAATGTTCCTAGCACTCCTCCCGTAGGCGCAGCGTGCCCCAGGAGTGGCGACAATTGAAGAATGATAAGTATGACACCAATACCCGACATAAAGCCGGAGATCACGCTGTAAGGCATTAAGGTAACGTATTTACCCATCTTCAGCGTTCCAAGCAAGATCTGAAATGCACCCGCCATCATGACAACAGTAAACGTCATCGCCATACCTGTTTCAGGGTACTTCGCCATCATACTGGTCAATACGGCTGTCATGATCACCGTCATCGGCCCCGTGGGTTCTGAGATAAGTGTATTTGAGCCACCAAATAAGGAGGCAAACAAGCCCACCATGATGGCGCCCCAAAGGCCAGCTTCTGCACCCGCCCCCGAAGCAACCCCGAACGCCAACGCCAAAGGGAGAGAAATAATGGCCGTGGTCACCCCGCCAAATATATCCCCTTTGAAATTGATATCTTTAAAACGACTACCGAACACCGTTTAGCTCCCTGCATTAATTTCAAAATTAAATAAGTAAAATGTCATTACTTTAACGAGGAATGTGAAAAATTAAACCATAAATAAATTATGGCTTAATTCGTTATCTAATAAGCGGTCTGAATTGTACGAATTTATTTCCAAGAACACGTCAGATGAGTCCTGTCTGACGCATATTTAACGGGATCGAAATTGTAACATTGTGTATAGTTACAACACTGATCGCTTGATATGTTTCAATTGCGATGAGTGCTTTTGTCATTTAAGGGAAGTAGTTTGCAAGATGCCGGAAATTAAACAGTTATTTGAGAATAATTCAAAATGGTCGGAAGAAATCAAATCTGATCGTCCTGAATATTTCGCTAAGCTCGCCGAAGGCCAAAAGCCTGATTTTCTTTGGATTGGCTGCTCCGATAGTCGAGTACCCGCAGAACGATTAACCGGCCTTTACTCCGGTGAATTATTTGTTCACCGCAATGTTGCAAACCAAGTCATTCACACAGACCTCAATTGCCTTTCCGTTGTTCAATACGCCGTTGATGTACTCAAGGTGAAGCACATTATTGTGTGTGGCCACTATGGTTGCGGCGGTGTTAATGCGGCGATAGATAACCCTCAACTCGGGCTTATCAATAACTGGCTACTGCACATCAGAGATCTTTACTTCAAGCATCGTTCTTACTTAGACCAAATGCCTGTTGAAGATCGTGCCGATAAGCTTGGTGAAATTAACGTTGCAGAACAAGTTTATAACCTAGGCAATTCAACCATCATGCAAAACGCGTGGGAGCGCGGGCAAGATGTCGAAATTCATGGTGTCGTATACGGAATAGAAGATGGTCGCCTTGAATATTTAGGTATTCGCTCTAATTCTAAAGAGACCGTTGAAGCATCGTACCAGAAAGCACTGTCGACGATTTTAAACCCTGACAATAAGCTTCTGTGTCGCTAAGCCATAAAATCTGAATAAATAAAAAACGCCCATTTATATGGGCGTTTTTTTTGTATTTCGAATAGTGAACTCAATTATTCTTGAGGAACCACTTTACCGATGAATGGTAGGTGACGGTATTTTTGAGCGTAATCGATACCAACACCAACAACGAACTCGTCAGGGATCTCGAAACCAATCCAATCAACTGGCACATTTACTTCACGGCGAGATGGCTTGTCTAGTAGCGTACAAATCGCGATAGATTTCGGTTCACGTAGCGATAGGATTTCGCGAATTTTATTGAGCGTGTTACCTGTATCGATGATGTCTTCAACAAGCAAAACGTCTTTGCCTTTAATGTCATCATCCAAATCTTTCAAGATGCGTACATCGCGTGAGCTTTCCATTGTGTTGCCGTAGCTTGATGCCGTCATAAAATCAACTTGATGAGTCAGTTCAATAGCACGCGCTAGGTCGGCCATAAATACAAAAGAACCACGCAACAAGCCAACCAAAACTAGGTCTTCACTGCCTTGGTAACGCTCTGTAATTTGTTTGCCTAATTCACGAATTCGTTCCTGAACTTCTTGCTCAGAAATCATGACTTCTATTGTATGTTTCATACTGTGCTCAATTTAGTTTGTGGGTTGAGGTAGATCGCACGCAAACGATCACCTAATCTTACGGCGTGTAGTGTATCACCACGAAGAGTGGGTTGAAAGTCACATCCTTTTGCGGAAAATTCTTGGGAGCGCTGCCAAATTTTCGAAAGTTTACAGCAAAACTTATCAATAATAATGACATTACTGTCTATAAATTATCCATCAGATGTTGACCTTGTGCATATGCACCATTACACTCATCACTGCTTAAAGCAATTATTAAAATAATCAATTAGGGGGTTACCCCCAACAACAACTCAAATGGCAAGGAAAATGGATATGGACTCAATTGCAAAGAGACCTAGAACTAGGCTTTCTCCTCTTAAACGTAAGCAACAACTCATGGAAATCGCGTTAGAAGTATTTGCACGCCGTGGTATTGGCCGTGGTGGTCACGCAGATATTGCTGAAATTGCGCAAGTGTCTGTTGCAACCGTTTTTAACTACTTCCCAACTCGCGAAGATTTGGTTGATGAAGTTCTCAACCATGTTGTCCGTCAGTTCTCGAATTTCCTTTCGGATAATATCGACCTAGACATACACGCTCGTGAAAACATCGCAAACATCACCAATGCGATGATCGAGCTCGTAAGCCAAGATTGTCACTGGCTGAAAGTTTGGTTCGAGTGGAGCGCATCAACTCGTGATGAAGTTTGGCCTCTATTTGTGTCTACCAACCGCACTAACCAATTACTGGTTCAAAACATGTTCATTAAAGCGATTGAACGCGGTGAAGTGTGTGATCAACACGATTCAGAACACTTGGCAAATCTATTCCACGGTATTTGTTACTCGCTGTTCGTACAAGCAAACCGCTTCAAAGGTGAAGCCGAGTTGAAAGAGCTCGTGAGCGCTTACCTAGATATGCTTTGCATCTACAATCGCGAACACTAAAGCTCCGATTTGAATACAAACAAGCCCACCACATGGTGGGCTTTTCTATGTTTGTCCGCTTCGAACATTCAAATACAAAAAAACCGCTGAAGTTCAGCGGTTTTTATTATTCTTTCAGTAAGAGAGCTTACTTCTTCTTAACGGCTTTTTTATTTGGAAGGTCAGTGATTGAACCTTCAAATACTTCAGCAGCTAGACCCACAGACTCGTGTAGAGTTGGGTGAGCGTGGATAGTCAGAGCGATATCTTCTGCATCACAGCCCATCTCGATCGCCAGACCGATTTCGCCTAGTAGTTCACCACCGTTAGTACCAACGATAGCACCACCAATTACGCGATGAGTTTCTTTGTCGAAGATTAGCTTAGTCATACCATCTGAACAGTCAGATGCGATTGCACGACCTGATGCAGCCCATGGGAATGTCGCCACTTCGTACTTGATGCCTTCAGCTTTCGCTTCTTTCTCTGTCTTACCAACCCAAGCCACTTCTGGCTCAGTGTACGCAATTGAAGGGATAACTTTAGGGTCAAAGTAGTGCTTCTTACCAGAGATAACTTCAGCCGCTACGTGTCCTTCATGCACACCTTTGTGAGCAAGCATTGGCTGACCAACGATATCACCGATCGCGAAGATGTGAGGAACGTTAGTACGCATTTGCTTATCAACATTGATGAAGCCGCGCTCGTCGATTTCTAGACCCGCTTTTTCACCGTCGATAAGTTTGCCGTTTGGTACACGACCGATAGCAACTAGAACCGCATCGTAGCGCTCTGCTTCAGCAGGTGCTTTTTTGCCTTCCATTGAAACGTAGATACCGTCTTCTTTCGCTTCAACTGCTGTTACTTTCGTTTCTAGCATTAGCTTGAACTTGTCTTTGATACGCTTGGTGTAAACCTTAACGATATCTTTGTCTGCAGCAGGGATTACCTGGTCAAACATCTCAACAACTTCAACTTTAGAACCTAGAGAGTGGTAAACCGTACCCATTTCTAGACCGATGATACCACCACCCATGATAAGCAGTTTTTCTGGCACTTCTTTCAGTTCAAGAGCGTCAGTAGAGTCCCAAATACGTGGGTCTTCATGCGGGATAAATGGCAGTTTGATTGGACGAGAACCAGCCGCAACGATTGCGTTGTCGAAGTTAACAACGGTTGACTCGCCTTCACCTTCTACAAGGATAGAGTTAGGGCCAGTGAACTTACCGTAACCGTTTACCACTGTTACGTTACGCATCTTAGCCATGCCGCTTAGGCCGCCAGTTAGTTGGTTAACAACTTTTTCTTTCCAGATACGGATCTTGTTGATGTCTGTTTGCGGTTCGCCGAACACAACACCGTGATCAGCCATCGCTTTCGCTTCTTCAATTACTTTAGAAACGTGTAGAAGTGCTTTAGATGGGATACAACCCACGTTCAGACACACACCACCTAGAGTGCTGTAACGTTCAACAAGTACAGTTTCAAGACCTAAGTCTGCACAACGGAAGGCAGCGGAGTAACCAGCAGGACCAGAACCAAGTACAACAACTTGGGCTTTAATTTCTTTGCTCATTTTGACCTCTTGTAGTCATTATCCCTAACAGGCTGAGTGGGTATCGATTTTTTCTGTTTAAGAGTTATTCGTTTTAAACAATTATTTTCAGACCGCCAACAGTTTACAGAGATGTTAATGGTGTGAAAAGTAAATCAATTTAGCCTGTGAGCTAGACAACAATTCGATTGTGAAAACCCTGTAGAGAATAAGGGAGATAACCAAATTGTCCGGTAATTATTATTAGCAGAGGCGGCTAAATTGCCGCCTCTCATTCATCTAACTTCTATTAAAGAACTAGACGACGAATGTCAGATAGACATGAATTTAGGTAAGTGATGAAGCGCGCACCTTCAGCACCATCGATCACACGGTGGTCGTATGATAGAGACAGTGGAAGTTGTAGACGCGGTTCGAACTCTTTACCGTTCCATACAGGTTTCATTTCTGACTTAGACACACCTAGGATACCAACTTCTGGCGCGTTTACGATTGGAGTAAACGCCGTACCGCCGATACCGCCTAGGCTAGAGATAGTGAAACAGCCACCTTGCATGTCAGCAGCAGTTAGCTTGCCTGCACGTGCTTTCTTAGAAACAGCCATTAGCTCTTCAGATAGCTCGTAGATGCCTTTCTTGTTCACGTCTTTAAATACAGGAACAACTAGACCGTTTGGCGTATCTACTGCGATACCGATGTTCACGTATTTCTTCAGAATTAGGCTCTCACCGTCTTCTGATAGAGAAGAGTTGAACGCTGGGAACGCTTCAAGTGCTTTAGCAGCCGCTTTCATGATGAACACTAGTGGAGTGATCTTCATGCCAGTGTCTTTCTTCGCTTCAATCGCATTTTGCTCTTTACGGAATGCTTCAAGAGCCGTGATGTCTGCGTTATCCCACTGTGTAACGTGCGGGATCATTACCCAGTTACGGTGTAGGTTAGCACCAGAGATCTTCTTAATGCGAGATAGCGGTTGTACTTCTGTCTCACCGAACTTGCTGAAGTCCACTTTTGGCCATGGTAGTAGACCAAGAGCTGCACCGTCGCCTTTGCCAGATGCTGCTGCACCAGACTCAAGACGCTTAAGCGCTTCTTTCACGTAGTTCTGAACGTCTTCTTTCAGGATACGGCTCTTACGACCAGAACCTTTAACCTTAGAAAGGTTTACGCCGAACTCACGAGCTAGACGACGAACAACTGGAGACGCGTGAGCGTACTCATCGTTCTCTTTGAAATCGCCAGTCGCTGCTGGAGCTGCTGCCGCTGGAGCTTCTGCTTTAGGAGTTGCCGCTGCAGGTGCTGCTGCTTGAGCTGGAGCCGCTACCGGAGCAGGTGCTGCGCCCGCTACTTCGAATACCATGATTAGTGAGCCAGTAGACACTTTGTCGCCAGCTGCAATCTTGATTTCTTTAACTGTACCAGCGAATGGTGCAGGAACTTCCATAGAAGCTTTGTCGCCTTCTACAGTGATCAGAGATTGCTCTTCTTCCACTGTGTCGCCAACTGCAACCATGATTTCAGTCACTTCAACTTCGTCGCCGCCGATATCTGGAACGTTAACTTCTTTTGCCGCAGATGTTACTGGAGCTGCTGCCGCTGGTGCTTCTACTGCCGCAGGAGCTGCTGCTGGAGCGCCTGAACCTGCTACTTCGAATACCATGATTAGAGAGCCAGTCGATACTTTATCGCCTGCTGCTACTTTGATCTCTTTAAGCGTACCTGCGAATGGTGCAGGAACTTCCATAGAAGCTTTGTCGCCTTCTACAGTGATCAAAGATTGCTCTTCTTCGATGCTGTCGCCGATTGCTACCATGATTTCAGTAACTTCAACTTCGTCACCACCGATGTCTGGTACGTGAACTTCTTTCAGTTCTGCCGCTGCTGCTGGAGCTGGAGCCGCTGCTGAAGCCGCCTCTGCCGCAGGAGCAGGTGCAGCGTCTGCTGCACCTTCGGCTTCGAAAATCATGATTAGAGAACCAGTAGAAACCTTGTCGCCTTCTGCAACTTTGATTTCTTTAACGATACCCGCTTGAGAAGCAGGAACTTCCATAGAAGCTTTATCGCCTTCAACAGTGATCAGAGACTGTTCTTCTTCAACCTTGTCGCCAACGCTTACAAGAATCTCAGTAACTTCAACCTCATCCGCACCGATGTCTGGTACATTAATTTCGATTGCCATTTCTTATCTACCTTCTTAATTAAGCGTATAGCGGGTTAGTTTTCTCAGTGTCGATGTCGAATTTCTTAATTGCTTCCGCAATTACAGATTTCTCAACTTCGCCACGTTTCGCTAGTTCAGTTAGTGCTGCTACTACTACGTAACCTGCGTTCACTTCGAAGTGACGACGTAGGTTTTCACGGCTGTCTGAACGACCGAAGCCATCAGTACCAAGAACTTTGAAAGACTCAGCAGGAATGAATGCACGAACCTGCTCTGCGTAGTTCTTCATGTAGTCAGTTGCTGCGATAGCTGGCTCAGTACCCATTACTGTTTGGATGTAAGGTACTTTCGCTTCCGCTTCTGGGTGAAGCATGTTGAAACGCTCTGCATCTTGACCGTCGCGAGTTAGTTCGTTGAATGACGTTACAGAGTAAACATCAGAGGCGACACCGTACTCTTCGCTTAGGATTTGAGCTGCTTTACGTACTTCATTCATGATAGTACCTGAGCTCATTAGCTGAACTTTCGCTTTATCGCCCGTGTAAGTTTCTAGCTTGTAGATACCTTTACGGATGCCTTCTTCCGCGCCTTCTGGCATTGCTGGCATTGCGTAGTTTTCGTTCATTAGCGTTAGGTAGTAGAACACGTTCTCTTGATCAGGACCGTACATGCGACGGATACCGTCTTGCATGATTACTGCTACTTCGTACGCGAATGTTGGGTCGTAAGAGATACAGTTAGGAACCGTACCCGCCATGATGTGCGAGTGACCGTCTTCGTGCTGTAGACCTTCGCCGTTCAGCGTCGTACGACCAGCAGTTGCGCCTAGTAGGAAACCACGTGCTTGTTGGTCGCCCGCCATCCACGCCATGTCGCCAACACGTTGGAAGCCGAACATTGAGTAGTAGATGTAGAACGGGATCATTGGTAGGTCGTTTGTCGAGTATGAAGTCGCAGCAGCAACCCATGAAGACATAGCACCTAGCTCGTTGATACCTTCTTGTAGAACCTGACCTGACGTTGCTTCTTTGTAGTAAGAAACGATGTCGCGGTCTTGTGGTGTGTAGTTCTGGCCGTGCGGGTTGTAAATACCGATTTGACGGAACAGACCTTCCATACCGAATGTACGCGCTTCGTCAGCAATGATAGGAACGATGTTCTTACCAATGTTCTTGTTCTTAAGTAGAACGTTAAGTGCACGTACGAATGCCATAGTAGAAGAGATATCACGCTTCTGTTCTTCTAGTAGTGGCTTGAATTCTTCTAGCTCAGGAACGATTAGTTCTTGAGTGAAGTTAGGCAGACGCTGTGGCGTGTAGCCGTGTAGCGCTTTACGACGAGCGTGTAGGTATTCGTACTCTTTTGAACCTTCTTCAAGTTTCAGGTACGGAAGTTCTTTCACAGCTTCGTCAGTTAGGATGTCTTGTAGACCTAGACGATCACGTAGGTGTAGTACGTGAGTCATATCCATCTTCTTAACTTGGTGCGCGATGTTCTTACCTTCAGCCGCTTCACCCATGCCGTAACCTTTAACAGTCTTAGCTAGGATAACCGTTGGACGGCCTTTAGTTTCTGCCGCGTTTTTGTAAGCAGCGTAAAGCTTAGAAGACTCGTGACCACCACGCTTAAGTGCGAAGATTTCGTCGTCAGTCATGTCAGCAACGAGTGCAGCAGTTTCTGGGTACTTACCGAAGAAGTGCTCACGCACGTATGCGCCATCTTTCGCTTTGAACGTTTGGTAATCGCCATCGATTGTTTCGTTCATAAGCTGTAGAAGCTTACCAGTTGTGTCTTTAGCTAGTAGAGAATCCCAGTTGTTACCCCAGATTACTTTCACTACGTTCCAGCCAGCACCTTTGAACAGACCTTCAAGTTCTTGAATGATCTTACCGTTACCCATTACAGGGCCGTCTAGACGCTGTAGGTTACAGTTGATTAGGAAACATAGGTTGTCTAGCTTCTCACGCGCAGCGAAAGAGATAGCACCACGTGATTCTGGCTCATCCATCTCACCGTCACCTAGGAACGCGTAAACGCGCTGCTCAGAAGTATCTTTCATGCCGCGGCCTTCAAGGTACTTAAGGAAACGAGCTTGGTAGATCGCAGAGATCGGACCTAGACCCATAGATACGGTTGGGAACTGCCAGAATTCAGGCATTAGTTTAGGGTGCGGGTATGATGGGATACCTTTACCATCCACTTCTTGACGGAAGTTGTCTAGCTGCTCTTCAGTTAGACGACCTTCAACGAACGCACGAGCGTAGATACCCGGAGAGATGTGACCTTGGTAGTAAACTAGGTCACCACCGTCCTTCTCGTTTGGCGCACGGAAGAAGTGGTTGAAACATGTTTCGTAGAATGCAGCAGAAGACTGGAAAGACGCCATGTGGCCGCCTAGTTCTAGGTCTTTCTTAGATGCGCGAAGAACGATCATGATTGCGTTCCAGCGAATGATGGAACGAATACGGCGCTCAAGCGTTGTGTCACCAGGGTAAGCTGGCTCTTGGTCTGCAGGAATCGTGTTGATGTAGTTAGTTGTGATACCTGTTGGCATATCAACACCGTCTAGACGTGCTTTGTCTAGAACCTGCTCTAGTAGGTACTGAGCGCGTTCTACACCTTCTTCACGTACAACTGACTCAAGTGCTTGTAGCCATTCTTGAGTTTCCAGTGCATCTACGTCATGCTTCATATCAGACATGGCGATCTATCCTTCTGTTGGTTGGATCTACTTATTTAAGTAACACTCTTACGAGTTGTTACCCTGCTGAATTCGACGCAGAGAACGCTCTCGTCGAGACTCTTCTCGAGTCAAATCCAACAATGTTTCTTCGATGTAAGCCAAGTGCGAATGAGACATCTCACGAGCCTTTTCAGGCTGACCAGAAACAATCGCATCCACAATGTTAGCTCGGTGTTTACTCACTTTCTCGACCGCCTCAGGGCGGCGACGTAGTAATTTAAAATTCTGTAGAATGTTTTGCTCAAGTAGAGGAGCTAAGCTACGCACAATGTGCAGTAACACGACATTATGAGCCGCTTCTGTTATCGCAATTAAAAACTGCATAACTTCCGCTGATTCCGCTTCGATATCGTTGTTTGCTTGCTCTTTACTAATGCGCTCAAGGCAGCCTTGAATGCGTGCAAAATCTTCTTCGGTACCACGCAAAGCTGCAAAATACGCCGAAATCCCTTCCATTGCATGACGTGACTCAAGCAAATCAAGTTGGGTTTCAGAGTGGCTAGACAACAAATTCAGCAAAGGATCGGAAAAGCTTTTCCAGATGTTTTCGCTAACGAAAGTACCGCCACCTTGGCGACGAGTTAACAAACGTTTCGCTTCTAAGCGTTGGATGGCTTCACGGACTGAAGGACGAGACACATCGAACTGTTTCGCCAGTTCGCGCTCTGGTGGCAATTGTTGCCCCGGAGACAATGTTCCTTCCACAATCAACCTTTCTAACTCTTGTTCAATAACATCAGAGAGCTTTGGCTGACGAATCCTTTGATAAGCCATAATTTATTGTTCTTCTACTCTTGCAGGTAATTGGTAATACCAATTTTAAGTTGGTGCAGAAATTAACATAATTAAAACGCAACTGTCCAGCCAAAAATTGACCTAAATCATAGAACGGACTTGCAACCAACACTCTGATAACAATTGACTATTAAAACGGCAAAAAAATTGGTCTGACCAATTACATTAACAAAACAAATGGGAATTAGACGTGCTAGCGGTTTTGGAAAAGAAATACAAAAAATGACAAAATGATCAGTCTATTTATTCACCAAAACGAACTCATTAGTCGTAAAAATGTAGTTAATTTTTAACAACCATTAATATTTCTCGTATCAAAAAAAGGCATACCTGATCGTATGCCTTATTTATTTCCGTTTTTTGAATTTACAGTTTTGCTACAAATCAACGTTGAACCAGCTGCCTATATTTAACCCAATCAAAGCTTAGACCAGGATCGCTTTTTCTCAAGGGAGCAATGTATTGATGGCCGGTAATTCGTGGCAAGGTAATTTGAGGATATTGATGCATGATAGCTTGAGTTAATCGAGCAAGTGATTGATATTGCTCTTCTGTATACGCCACAAATTCTGTTCCCTCTAGCTCAATGCCAATGGAGTAATCATTGCAACGATCTCTCCCTGCAAAGCTTGATTGCCCCGCATGCCATGCTCTATCAAGAAATGAAACGAACTGAACAATCTCACCATCGCGCTTTATTAAACAATGCGCTGAAACGCCCATTTTGTGAATTACCTCAAAAAATGGGTGCGCGTTAGGATCAAGATTGCCGCTGAAAAAGTCTTCAATATACGTCCCACCAAACTGACCAGGTGGCAAACTGATGTTATGAACAACTAATAGAGAGATATCGTGTTCGCTGTTGCGTGCATCAAAAAATGGTGATGGAACATGCTTTGCGTGAGTCAACCATCCATTATCGATAATTGGGGACATATCAACCTCTATAGTTTGCAAATTAACTGCTGAAATTATTGACACCGGAGAGTATCATTCGATGCCATCTCCCTTTCAAGACTAGATTTGCGATGAAGAACACACACAACAGCCAAGAACGCCTAGAATACCTCAAGCAACAACTTCCTTTAGAAATCACCCGCTCTGTCGCCGATACCTTAAAAGAAGATCTAGGTGGCACGTTGGATGCGTCACAAGATATCACTGCATCTCTTATTCCTGCTGATGCAATGAATACCGCAACCATCATCACTCGTGAACACGGCGTGTTTTGTGGTCAAGCTTGGGCAGATGAAGTATTTAAACAGCTTGGCGGCAAAGTCACTATCGAATGGCATGTAAAAGATGGTGATAAAGTCGAGCCAAACCAAACACTTTGCACGCTAACAGGCCCAGCTCGTGACCTGTTAACGGGTGAGCGCAACGCAATGAACTTTATTCAAACCCTTTCTGGCTGTGCAACAACAACCGCTGAGTATGCAGCAAAAATCGCGCATACCGATTGTCGTTTGTTAGACACTCGCAAAACCATTCCAGGTCTTCGAAGTGCTCTGAAGTACGCCGTTGCTTGTGGTGGCGGTTTTAACCATCGTATCGGTGTGTTCGACGCTTACCTCATCAAAGAAAACCACATCATCGCTTGTGGCGGAATTACTCAAGCAATCACCACAGCAAAAGATCTCAATCCTGGCAAACCAGTCGAAGTAGAAACAGAAAGCCTGGCTGAGCTACAAGAAGCGATCGACGCAGGTGCCGACATCATCATGCTAGATAACTTCACGAAAGAAATGATGCGTGAAGCCGTAGAGATTAACGCAGGCCGTGCCGCTTTAGAAAACTCAGGCAACATCACTCTAGATACTATCGCTGAATACGCAGAAACCGGAGTCGATTACATTTCGGTAGGCGCTTTAACTAAGCATTTAAAAGCGATGGATCTTTCGATGCGCTTCAAATAATAAAAGCAACAAATCTCAAATTACTTCAACCAACTCAGTGAGTTGTGAGTAATTCATCATTTAAAAGGGCCACTTGGCCCTTTCTTTTTATCCACTAAAAAATAGTACTACTCGCAAAACTCTGCATGCGATATGCAACTTTTCACCAAAGAGTTTTATCTCACTCGAGAGCCCATCCCTTCCCCATTTTCAACCCACCTTAACTCTCCATAATCTTTCGCTAATGCAAGAGCATTATTAATTTTTAGGAAAGGGTTAAAAATGAAAAACAGTAAACAGAAAAAACAACAGGGTTTTACGCTAATTGAATTGATGATTGTGGTAGCAATTATTGGGGTGTTATCAGCTATCGCGATTCCTGCTTATCAAAACTATGTAAAGAAGTCAGAAGCAGCTACTGGGTTGGCAACCGCTAAATCTCTTATCACTAATATAGATATGCATATTCAAGAAGTCGGCGCTTTCCCGACTAATGATTCAACGGGCTTTACTGCTGTTGGTGCAACATCAGGGATGAACAAACTTGGCACTCTATCATTCGAGAGTATCAGCGGTGCAAATGGAACCATTAAGTTCCTATTTGGTAATACTTCTTCTATAAGCACGGCCTTTGTAGAAATTGCCAAGTCAAATAGTGGGTGGGCATGTACATTTACAACTAATAGCAAATTAACAAGCAATGAAGTACCAAAAGCTTGTAGATAAAACCTAATGTTAACAAACCTCTCAACCATTCTTCGTCAAAAAGGAATACTGACCTTTTCCCAAGAAGAATCGTTAATAGAGCAAGTCAAAGCTTCTGGCATTTCAATGCCGGAAGCTTTACTCAGTTCTGGATTATTCACGTCAAGCGAACTGGCCGAGCACTTAAGTTCTCTCTTTGGTTTAAATCAGCCCGAGTTATCTCAGTATGAGTACGCTTCGCTTTGTCAACAACTCGGTCTACGTGAATTAATCACTCGACATAATGCACTCCCACTCCAGCGTACGCCTTCAACGTTGTTATTAGCCGTTGCCGACCCCACGAACCAACAAGCAGAAGATGATTTCCGCTTTGCCACTGGGTTACAGGTTGAGTTGGTGTTGGCGGATTTTCGTCAACTCAGCGCGGCAATTCGTCGCTTGTACGGGCGTGCCATCGGTCAGGAACGCTCCCAACTCAAAGAGATCAACCAAGAAGAGCTAGCGAGTCTGGTGGATGTCGGTGCAGATGAAATCGACAATATCGAAGACTTGAGCCAAGACGAGTCGCCCGTTAGCCGCTACATCAACCAAATTCTGTTGGACGCGGTACGTAAAGGCGCATCCGATATCCACTTTGAGCCTTATGAAAAGATGTACCGAGTTCGTCTACGTTGCGATGGCATTTTGATCGAAACTCAGCAACCGCCAAATCACTTGAGTCGTCGCTTATCAGCTCGTATCAAAATTCTCTCTAAACTTGATATTGCAGAGCGACGTTTACCGCAAGACGGGCGTATTAAGCTCAAGTTGAATCAAGACACAGCAATTGATATGCGTGTATCCACGCTACCTACCTTGTTTGGAGAGAAAATCGTACTCCGACTGCTCGATAGCAGCTCTGCATCACTGGATATCGACAAGCTTGGTTATAGTGAGCAACAAAAACAGCTGTATTTAGAGGCTCTGCGTCGTCCACAAGGTATGATTCTGATGACAGGACCAACAGGAAGCGGCAAAACCGTTTCGTTGTACACTGGGTTAAATATTCTCAATAAACCAGAGATCAACATCTCCACAGCGGAAGACCCGGTAGAAATTAACTTATCGGGCATTAACCAAGTTCAAGTCCAACCTAAGATTGGTTTTGGCTTTGCAGAAGCTCTACGTTCTTTTCTGCGTCAAGATCCCGATGTGGTCATGGTGGGTGAGATTCGAGACCTAGATACTGCGGAAATCGCGATTAAGGCGTCCCAAACCGGTCACTTAGTGCTCTCTACTTTGCATACCAACTCTGCGGCTGAAACCATCATTCGTTTATCAAACATGGGCGTAGAAAGTTTTAACCTCGCCTCTTCACTTAGCTTGATTATTGCCCAACGCCTAGCTCGCAAACTTTGTCCATATTGTAAACAACCGCAAGAGCATACCGTTCAACTTCAGCACCTCGGCATTCAAACAACTGACAACATTTTTAGAGCCAATCCAGATGGTTGCAACGAATGCACCCATGGTTATTCTGGCCGAACAGGTATCTATGAAGTCATGCGCTTTGATGAATCTCTATCCGAAGCTCTTATTAAAGGAGCCTCGGTACATGAACTGGAAAAACTTGCCATTGCGAACGGCATGAGCACCTTGCAAATGTCCGGAATAGCAAAACTCAAACAAGGCATCACAAGCTTTAGTGAGTTACAACGAGTGCTCTATTTCTAATCCTTAAATCAGCAGTTACCTCCTATGAAAACTACGACACCACAATTAAAGAACTTCCGTTGGAAAGGCGTCAACAGCTCAGGGAAAAAGACCTCTGGTCAAACTCTGGCAATGAGCGAAATCGAAGTACGAGAGCGCTTAGATGCCCAGCACATCAAAATCAAAAAGCTAAAGAAAAGCAGCATCTCTTTTTTGACCAAACTTAGCCATCGCGTAAAAGGAAAAGACATCACGGTTTTCACTCGTCAAATCTCAACGATGCTAGTAACCGGTGTGCCGCTAGTACAAGCATTGAAATTGGTCTCTGATAACCACAAAAAAGCGGAAATGAAATCCATTTTGATGAGTGTAACTCGGGCTGTTGAAGCGGGTACGCCGATGTCCAAAGCGATGCGTACCGCCAGCAACCATTTTGACCCGCTATATACCGACCTGATTGCGACAGGAGAACAATCGGGCAACTTAGCCGAAGTGTTCGAACGCTTAGCTACCTACAGGGAAAAAAATGAGCAGCTTAGAGCCAAAGTGATCAAGGCTCTAATATATCCAGCCATGGTTATTCTAGTTGCACTGGGAGTATCGTTTATCATGCTAACCAAGGTCATTCCCGAGTTTGAAAAAATGTTTGTTGGCTTTGGCGCTGAATTGCCATGGTTTACAAGGCAAGTCTTAGATCTTTCCGCTTGGACACAAAACTGGAGCCCATTTATCGCACTTGGCTCCATCAGTTTATTTATCTCCGCGAGAGTACTCTCTAAGCGTTCAGATTCTTTTCGTTTAATGCTCAACCGATCTGTACTTAAGTTTCCAGTCCTTGGAGCGGTTTTATCGAAAGCCGCTATCGCAAAATTTAGTCGAACACTCGCTACGAGCTTTACGGCGGGCATTCCGATTCTAACCAGTTTAAAAACCACATCGAAAACGTCCGGAAATATGCATTATCAATTGGCTATCGAAGAGGTTTATCGCGATACCGCAGCAGGAATGCCGATGTATGTTGCGATGCGCAATTGCAACGTGTTCCCAGAGTTGGTGCTGCAAATGGTTATGATCGGCGAAGAATCCGGCCGACTTGACGATATGCTCAATAAAGTCGCCACAATTTACGAGTTTGAAGTGGACAACACCGTCGATAACCTCAGTAAAATCTTAGAGCCATTGATTATCGTTTTTTTAGGTATCGTTGTCGGTGGCTTGGTCACAGCAATGTACTTGCCAATCTTTAACTTAATGAGTGTATTGGGCTAGAATGAGCCGTTAATCCCTTCAAAACAGCATGTTGCTGATTTGACTTATCGCTCAAGAGACAAATATGGAAGTGTTCCAGTACTACCCTTGGCTATTCGTTCTGTTTGCCAGTATCTTCGGTTTAATTGTGGGTAGTTTTCTTAATGTGGTCATTTATCGGCTACCTAAAATCATGGAATTAGAATGGCGCCGTGAATGCGCCGAATCATTCCCTGAATATAAGATTAAGCCACCTCAAGAAGTTTTGACATTGAGCGTGCCTCGCTCTTCGTGCCAAAACTGCGCGACGCCAATTCGTATTCGAGACAATATTCCAGTAATCAGCTGGCTATTGTTAAAAGGAAAATGCCATCATTGTCATACCGCAATTAGTCCTCGCTATCCGCTGATAGAATTACTCACTGCAGCGTGCGCTGGTTTTGTGGCTTATCATTTCGGCTTTAGCTACTTTACGGTTGCGTTAATCTTTTTCACATTTGTCTTAATAGCCGCGACTTTTATCGATCTCGATACTATGCTGCTACCGGACCAATTAACATTACCATTAACTTGGGCTGGCATTGCGTTAGCATTAACAGAAATAAGCCCTGTTAGTCTACAAGACGCCGTAATTGGTGCGATTGCCGGTTATTTGTGTCTTTGGTCGGTATATTGGGGTTTCAAACTGCTTACTGGTAAAGAAGGCATGGGTTACGGTGATTTTAAATTGCTGGCTGCCCTTGGCGCTTGGCTAGGATGGCAATCATTACCAATGATCATCCTACTTTCTTCCGTCGTCGGTGTGATATTCGGGCTCGTTCAGTTACGACTACAAAAACAAGGTATAGAGAAAGCTTTCCCTTTCGGCCCATATTTAGCGATTGCAGGATGGGTAAGCTTAATCTGGGGCGACCAAATTCTAAGTTGGTACTTCACGTCAATTTTAGGGGTGTAAATGGCTTTGGTAATAGGTTTAACGGGTGGTATCGCCAGCGGTAAAACTACCGTAGCGAATCTGTTCAAGCAGCAGTTTAAAATTGATATTGTCGATGCAGATATTGTCGCACGAGAAGTCGTCGAACCTGGAACTCCCGGGTTAAATGCAATCATTCAACATTTTGGTCAAGACATTACGCATGACGACAACACCTTAGATCGTGCCAAGTTACGCGAAAAAATTTTTTCTAATCCAGAAGAAAAAGCTTGGCTCAATGCATTGTTACATCCGATCATTCGAGAAAAAATGATAGAAGACCTTCAACAGGTCACGTCGGATTATGCGTTATTGGTCGTGCCATTACTCGTTGAAAACAACCTCGATAGTTTGTGCGATCGTGTCCTCGTTGTAGATGTAGAACCTGAAACTCAAATTTCTCGCACCGTTAAACGCGACAACGTAAGTGAAGAGCAAGCACATGCGATTCTCGCCTCTCAAGCTTCGAGACAGCAGAGACTCGATATCGCTGACGATGTGGTTAAAAACAATCCAAATGACCCAGATCTTTTGCTTCAAATCACAGATTTGCACGAAAAGTACCTAGCCATGTGTAAGAAAAATCTGCGAAAATAGGAATGAAACTCACCAAGGCTTATGTCGATGACCACGCACAAATTTGAACATCCGTTAAATGAGAAAACTCGTATTTATCTAAGAGTAGAGTCTCTGCTGCGTCAGGCTCACTTGGCCTCTGGTTTTGCCGATAATCACCAGTATCAACTTTTTTTCCGTGCTCTTTTTGACATGGTAGAGATCTTCGAACAGATCCAACTAAAAAGTGAATTGGCTAAAGATCTTGAGAAACAGCGCCTCTCCTATCGCCATTGGCTAAATGTAGAAGGTGTTGATCAAGAAGCCCTCAATTCCTTACTCAACGAAATTGATGTGGTTCATAGTCAATTAATGGGTGCAGAGCGTTTTGGTCAAGCGTTAAAAGAAGATCGCTTCCTTAGCTCTATTCGCCAACGTTTCAATCTACCCGGTGGCTCGTGCTGCTTTGATTTACCTGCATTACACTATTGGCTTCATCTGCCTATTGAACGTAAAAAGCATGATGCCAACCAATGGCAAAAGAGTTTGAAACCGCTTTCCGATGCGCTCACCTTGTGGCTAAAACTTGCTCGTGAAACCGGTCATTTTAAAGCCCAAATCGCGCGCGCAGGATTCTTCCAAAGTGACGCAGATGAAGCAAATATCCTCCGACTTCATATTCCAATGAAGTATGGCGTCTACCCTATGATTTCAGGTCATAAAAATCGTTTTGCGATTAAATTTATGGCTTTTGAAAATGGTCAGGCATGCTCACAAGATGTCGAGTTTGAATTAGCCGTTTGTAGCTAATCAAAACATCAGGCTATTATTCTAAATACTTCGCTTTAATACCAAGATTACAATGGGACGATTCAACCATGTCTAAAATTACTATCGTTCAATGCCCTCAATGTGGTACCGACGTTGAATGGGGAGAACAAAGTCCTCATCGCCCTTTCTGTAGTAAAAAATGCCAAATGATCGATTTTGGTGAGTGGGCAGATGAAGAAAATGCCATTGCTGGCGCCCCAGATATGTCAGACAGTGACGGCTGGTCAGAAGATCAATACTAGAGGTTCTAGGTTCTAGGTTCTAGGTTCTAAAAGTTGAGGAAGTTGGCGTGAAAGCGTCAACTTTTTTATTGCCTGTCGGAAAACTTTCCCTGAAGGCTTCTCCACTACTATCGGGGTTGTAACCTTTCAAGTTACAGTTCCACTCTATATCAGCGGGTTAAGTAAGTTATTTAAACACAAGCAATTTGTTTAGCTCAGAACGCAGATATTTTTCTTGCTACCTGGGAAGAGGCGCGGAGTGTACGTCAGTACATAAGCACCGATGACAACGGTAGAAAGAGAAATAGCCAGTTATGAGGCAAACATAAAAAAACGGAGCCCTAAAGGACTCCGTTTAATGAGAACGCTAGTTATAGCATTACTTCTTAGCAAGTTTCTCTTTGATACGAGCTGACTTACCAGAACGCTCACGTAGGTAGTACAACTTGGCACGACGTACTGCACCACGGCGTTTAACTTCGATGCTATCAACGATTGGAGAGTGTGTTTGGAACGTACGCTCAACACCTTCACCGTTAGAGATCTTACGTACAGTGAAAGCAGAGTGCAGGCCACGGTTACGGATTGCGATTACAACGCCTTCGAAAGCCTGTAGACGCTCACGGTCACCTTCTTTAACTTTAACCTGAACTACAACAGTGTCACCTGGTGCAAATTTAGGTAGGCCTGATTTCATTTGCTCTTCTTCAAGAGCCTTGATGATGTTACTCATTTTTAAAATTCCTAGAATAAACTGATACTAAATAAATTAGGTTACTTTGCATTATGCTCACTAATGAACTCTGCAAGTAATTGTTCCTGTTCGTCAGTCAGAGCTAGGTTTTCCAGGAGCTCTGGTCTTCTAAGCCAAGTTCGGCCCAGCGACTGCTTTAGTCGCCATTGACGAATGTCCTTGTGATTGCCTGACATCAGTACCGATGGCACCTCTTTGTCATCCAATACTTCTGGACGCGTATAGTGAGGGCAATCTAGCAAGCCATTAGCAAAAGAATCTTCTTCTGCTGACGCAAAATCTCCTAATACGCCCGGAATAAACCGAGATACAGAATCAATTAACGTCATGGCTGGTATCTCACCACCCGTCATTACAAAATCCCCAATCGACCATTCTTCGTCGACTTCAGATTGAATGATGCGCTCATCTACCCCTTCATAACGACCACAAATCAGAAGCAAATTCTCATTTGTTGCCAGTTCTTCGACTCCTTTTTGGTCGAGCTTACGACCTTGAGGAGAGAGGTAAATGACTTTCGTCTTACCCGGTGAGGCTTTCTTAGCGGTATGAATGGCATCGCGTAAAGGCTGAACCATCATTAACATACCTGGGCCACCACCGTAAGGTCGGTCATCGACAGTGCAATGTTTGTCGTGAGTGAAATCGCGAGGATTCCATGTCTCAATCGACAAAAGACCTTTTTTAACCGCTTGACCTGTTACTCCAAAATCAGTAACAGAACGGAACATTTCAGGAAAAAGGCTAATAACGCCAACCCACATGTTTATCTCGCTCTGTAATTTTGGAGATTAGAATCCAGGATCCCAGTCAACTTCGATCCGTTGAGCTTCGCGATCAACTTTGATGATCACTTGCTCTTCAAGGAACGGAATTAGTCGTTCCTTTTGCCCGAAAGCATCTTTAAGATTTGCTTTAACAACCAGAACATCGTTTGAGCCAGTTTCTAGCATGTCAGTAACGACACCTAGATCGTAACCTTTAGTGGTTACTACGTGCATTCCAAACAATTCACGCCAGTAGAATTCATCTTCTGACAATTCAGGAAGTACTGCAGGGTCAATAGCAATGTCAAAGTTAGTCATTAAATGCGCGTCTTCACGAACATCCATGCCTTCCAGCTTAGCCACCATACCTTTGTTATGGCGCTTCCAGCTTTCTACTTTGTACTCAACCCACTTGCCCTTTTGGTTAATATACCAAGGGCTGTAATCGAAAATGCTTTCAGCATTGTCTGTGTAGGAAAAAACCTTAAGCCAACCTCGAATGCCGTAAGTAGCACCAAACTTGCCTACAACAATCTTTTCGTTGCTCATTGTTTCTTTACCTTTCATCGACATAAACTAGTTTCTACTTCTGAAGTAAAAATTAAGCCGCTTTTTGAGCGTCTTTAACTAGCTTAGCAACGCGGTCAGATACAGACGCGCCTTGACCAACCCAGTGGTTAACGCGGTCTAGGTCTAGACGTAGACCTTCTTCTTGACCTTTAGCAGTTGGGTTGAAGAAACCAACTTTCTCGATGAAACGGCCAGTTGCAGCGTTGCGGCTGTCCGCTACTACGATTTGATAAAATGGACGCTTCTTAGCGCCGTGACGTGCCAAACGAATGGTTACCATGTCGTCCTCTTTGCTTTCTCAAAAATAAAATTAACCCCAAAAACCGTTCAATAACCTGAACAATCTGGGGTCTCGTGCCAAAATAAAGCTCCGGAATTTTACTCTTATCCCGGAGCAATGCAAGGGTTTAGTTACTTTTTCACCAACATAAATCGAAATTCAAGTTTGTGACGCAGCTAACACCCTGAAACTATAGTCACATTGATGAATTATCGACCAAATGGATTGAAGCCGCCGCCTCCCCCCATACCGCCCATCATGCCTTGCATGTTACGCATCATGCCTTTCATGCCGCCCTTCTGCATTTTCTTCATCATCTTCTGCATTTGGGTGAACTGCTTCAGTAGACGGTTAACATCTTGAACCTGTACCCCTGAACCTGCAGCGATACGCTTTTTACGCGAACCTTTAATGATTTCAGGACGTTGACGCTCTTTCATCGTCATTGAGCTGATGATCGCTTCCATTTGCTTGAACATCTTGTCATCGACTTTGTCTTTCACGTCAGATGGTAGCTGAGACATACCTGGTAGCTTGTCTAGCATGCCCATCATGCCACCCATGTTTTGCATTTGACCTAGCTGTTCACGGAAGTCTTCAAGGTCGAAACCTTTCTTCTCTTTGAACTTCTTCGCTAGCTTCTCTGCTTTTTCTTGGTCAACATTGCGTTGTAGGTCTTCTATCAGGGACAGTACGTCACCCATGCCTAGAATACGCGATGCAACACGATCAGGGTGGAATGGTTCTAGTGCGTCAGTTTTCTCACCGACACCTAAGAACTTAATTGGCTTGCCCGTGATATGACGAACTGACAGCGCCGCACCACCACGCGCGTCACCGTCAACCTTAGTAAGAATCACACCAGTAAGTGGTAGTGCATCACCAAAGGCTTTTGCTGTGTTCGCCGCATCTTGACCTGTCATTGCATCAACAACGAACAGCGTCTCAACAGGATTGATAGCTGAGTGAAGATCTTTGATCTCCCCCATCATTTCTTCATCGATAGCCAAACGACCCGCGGTATCGACAATTAATACGTCGTAGAATTTCTTCTTCGCGTGGTCGATTGCTGCGTTAGCAATATCAAGTGGCTTTTGATCTGGTGAAGATGGGAAGAAGTCGACACCGATGTCTGATGCTAGTGTTTCTAACTGTTTGATCGCCGCAGGACGGTAAACGTCGGCAGACACCACAAGTACTTTCTTCTTATCGCGCTCTTTTAGAAGCTTAGATAGCTTACCTACCGATGTGGTTTTACCCGCACCTTGTAGACCTGCCATCAAAAGTACTGCTGGCGGCTGTGCTGCTAGGTTAAGCGCTTCGTTAGACTCACCCATTACCGCTTCAAGCTCTGCTTGAACGATCTTGATGAATTCTTGGCCCGGAGTTAAGGATTTAGAAACTTCTACGCCAACCGCTTTTTCTTTAACGCGGTTTACGAATTCGCGAACAACAGGAAGTGCAACGTCAGCCTCTAAAAGGGCCATACGAACTTCACGCAGGGTTTCTTTAATGTTGTCTTCGGTCAGACGACCTTTGCCACTGATATTTTTCAGCGTTTTGGATAATCGATCCGTTAAATTCTCAAACATCTTTGTCTCTTCGCTAAAATGGCGATTAATTAGGGTGAGTATACCTTAGCCAACGTCACAGTCATACCCGAACACTACTCTTATAACTAAGTTGAGGGCTAACTTGTTAATTTCAATATCTCATCTCTCATGATTGATGACGCATATAACGTAGCCCCAAAGAGTAATGCAAGGTATAATTTCGTCACCGTGCACAACAACATTTAGGATTCATGGATAGCTTAATTGCCATCGCGGCCGCCATGCTCTACGTTTTGGCGATTGCGACCATCATACCTGGACTCTCTCAACAGTCAGGAATCAAAGCAAAAACAGTGTTTGCCAGTGCTGCCTGTGCGCTTGTTTTTCATGCGTGGATTTTGAGTGACCTGATATTTGATGGTTCTGGTCAAAACCTGAGTATTCTTAACGTCGCGTCTTTGATCAGTTTTATTATTTCGCTGGTCATGAGCATTGCAATGTTGAAAAACCGACTGTGGTTTTTATTGCCTGTCGTTTATAGCTTTGCTGCCATCAACTTAACTGCTGCCACATTTTTACCAAGCACGTTTGTCAAGCACTTAGAAAATGACCCGAAGCTGCTCATTCATATCTCTTTTGCACTATTTTCCTATGCAACGCTCACCATCGGCGCTTTGTACGCGCTGCAATTGGCTTGGCTCGATCACAAATTAAAAGCGAAGAAGTCGCTGGCTATTAACCCTAATTTACCACCGCTGTTAATGGTTGAACGTCAGCTATTTAAAATCATTCTGATTGGTAACTTACTGCTGACAGGCACACTCATCACTGGTTTTGTGTTTGTACAAGACATGTTTGCGCAAGGCAAAGCGCATAAAGGTATTCTTTCCTTCATTGCGTGGATCGTTTATTCCATCTTACTTTGGGGCCACTACCATAAAGGTTGGCGCGGTCGAAAAGTAACGTGGTTTGCGGTTGCTGGTGCGACGTTATTAACGTTGGCCTATTTTGGCAGTCGTTTTGTAAAAGAAATCATCTTGAATTAAGGAGCTCTCGGGCTCCTTTATCCTTTATCCTTTATATTCGCGGACAGATAAAATACAGTACGCATTAATTCATTGAATTCGCAGCTCACTTTGCTGTTGAATTGCCAAAAACATACAAGGAACAGCTACGTTTTGGACGACATATCTACGGGTATCTTATTTGCGCTACTCGCGTGTCTTATCGTCATATCAGGTTATTTTTCTGGTTCAGAAACAGGGATGATGTCTTTGAACCGTTACCGCTTGAAGCACTTAGCGAAAAGTGGGCATAAGGGCGCCAAACGTGTCGAAAAGTTATTAGACCGACCAGATCGCTTGATTGGTCTTATTCTTATCGGCAACAACCTCGTGAACATTCTTGCTTCAGCAATTGCGACCATCATCGGCATGCGCCTATACGGCGATTTAGGTGTCGCGATCGCAACGGGTGCGCTAACTATGGTTGTCTTGGTGTTTGCCGAAGTCACACCAAAAACCGTTGCAGCGCTGTATCCAGAGCGTGTTTCCTACGCGAGCAGCATCTTGCTCACTATCCTAATGAAAGTGCTATCACCGCTCGTAATGCTGGTGAACTTTATTACTAATGGTTTCATTCGTTTGCTTGGCGTGAAAGCTGATCACACGGTAGAGGATCATCTGAGTTCGGAAGAGTTACGCACGGTCGTAAATGAAGCTGGCGGACTTATCCCTCGTCGTCACCAAGACATGTTGGTGTCTATTCTCGATCTCGAACACGTTACTGTAAATGACATTATGGTGCCACGTAATGAGATTACGGGTATCGATATTAACGATGACTGGAAATCCATTGTTCGTCAGTTAACACACTCGCCACACGGTCGAATCGTTTTTTATCGCGACCAAATCGATGAAGTGGTTGGTATGCTTCGTTTACGTGAAGCGTACCGTTTGATGCTAGAAAAGAACGAGTTCAACAAAGAGACGTTACTGCGCGCGGCAGATGAAGTGTATTACATTCCTGAAGGCACGCCGCTGAACGTACAAATGTTGAAGTTCCAGCGCAACAAGCAGCGCATCGGTCTGATCGTAGACGAGTACGGTGATATCATCGGTCTAATCACTCTTGAAGACATCCTAGAAGAGATCATTGGTGAGTTCACAACGTCTATTTCTCCTAGTTTGTCTGATGAAATCAGCCCACAAGGCGATGGCAGTTTCTTAATTGAAGGCAGCACTAATATCCGCGATATCAACAAAGGTTTGAAATGGGATTTACCTACCGATGGCCCTAGAACCTTGAATGGTCTGATTTTGGAACACCTAGAAGATATTCCAGAGAGTCATTTAAGTGTCCGTGTCGCGGGCCATCCAATGGAAATTGTTGAAATCGAAGAAAACCGAATCAAGTTAGTTCGAGTCTATCCGAAGAAGAAAAAATCAACGTCCAAATAACCAAAACAAAAAGCCTGACTCATGTCAGGCTTTTTGTTTTGTGTTGCCGTTCCAAAAGAACTTAGTCTACGCGCAGCTCTTTTAGCATTGATTCTGGCAAAGCCAACTCGTCGTTTTTATTAACAGACACTCCTGCGGCTAGAATGTTCTTGGCAATTTGCTGTGCTTCTTCTAAAGAATGCATCGCTGCTGTACCACACTGGTACTCATTTAGCTCAGGGATTTTGTTCTGGCTTTCCACTTTTAGCACATCTTCCATAGAAGCGAGCCATGCGTCTGCGACTTGCTGTTCAGAAGGCGTACCAATGAGACTCATGTAAAAACCAGTGCGACATCCCATCGGTGAGATATCAATGATTTCCACACTGTCACCATTTAGGTGATTGCGCATGAAACCTGCGTACAAGTGCTCTAGTGTATGAATGCCTTTCTCTGAAAGAATGTCTTTGTTAGGCGCAGTGAAGCGTAAGTCGAAAACCGTAATGGTATCTCCTTTTGGAGTTTGCATGGTTTTCGCGACACGCACTGCTGGTGCATTCATGCGAGTGTGGTCTACGGTGAAGCTATCGAGTAAAGGCATTACATCTCTCCTGATTGTAATTCCAACACCTTGAGGTATTGGTTTGGTTTTATACCCAAATGGGGTTAAAAGAACCAGCTGCTGTTGTCTTCCAATTCCTGACGACATTGTTTCAGCTGCCAGCCATAAGTCTTTGCGGTTTGTTCAACGCGCCGAGCCACTTTCATCAAACTAGGCTTTCTTTTGTAAGTTCCACGTTTATAACCGCCTCGCCCTTCATGATAGGCCAGATACTGGTTATAAGGGTCCCACAATGAAATGCCTAACTGGCGACGAGTCTCGTGGGTATACCACCCTACAAACATTATCGAATCATCAAAATTGGTGCGCGAACCACCTTGTCCGGTGGAATCTTGGAAGTCATCCCAAGCTGGATCTTGAGCCTGAGCATAGCCATACGCACTGCTTACGCGTCCCCAAGGGATGAAACCCAATACGTAATCTTTGGGAGGTTTGGCATCATGGCGGAAACTGCTTTCCTGCTTGATGATGGCCATGGCAACATGAATGGGCGTTCCCCACTCTTTTTCCATATCTTTCGCATCATCATACCAACCAGATTTTTCTCGGAATATCTCACATAGGTTATCTTGCTGTTTTGGTGGCGCTGTCGCACATCCCGCAAGCAACACACTTCCTAGCACCGATACAACCAACGGCTTAATGTTCAATCCCACCCAATCCTTACTTATTGATTATTGTTTTAGATAAGCGAAGTAGTTTTCCAGAAACTCGTCAAAAGATAACGTATCGCTTTCTTCCGCTTGTCGCTGTTTCTCAACTGAAGAAGCCACTTCCGTTTCCATTATATCTTGCGAGTAATGTTGGTAACCGTGAGCCAGATTTTCTTCACGGAACTTCATGCCAAGAGCACAACCTACTTTGCCAAGTCCACCAAGTTCTTTGGTTAGCTCAAGCAATTGGCCAGAAATCGTCAGTTCAGGGTTATCAATCCATGCTTCTAGCTTGTCACATACAGCTTGGTAAGCGTCGCCACCAGCCGCAGAATCCATCTCTACTGCAATTTGGCGCAACTCAACGAATACTCGTTTCGCCCAATCTTGCAAAGATAAGCGTTCACCTTGGCAACCGATCTGCAGCATCAAACCTTTTTCACGACCAGAGATGATCACTTTGTTCCAGTTGTCACGCCAGCATTCTAGTTCGCAGTTATCCATGGGGTCAGAATCTGACAACGCCGCCCACGTTAGGAAAAGATCTAAGAAACGAACTTGCTCTTCGCTAACACCAACGGCACTGAATGGGTTCACATCTAATGAGCGCACTTCAATGTATTCCACGCCCGCACGACTCAAAGCATCTGAAGGCTTCTCACCACTTTTTGCTACGCGTTTCGGACGAATTGGGGCGTACAATTCATTTTCAATCTGGAGAATGTTGGTATTGAGCTGACGGTACTCACCATCCACTTTTACTCCAATTTTTGCGAATTCTTCAGATGGTCGACGAATCGCATCACCTAAACCTTCAAGATATTGGTCAATACTGTTGAAACCAATTTTCAATACGCTTTGAGCACTATTGGTATAACCAAGATCACTCAAGCGAAGAGACGTCGCTTTAGGGAGATACAGTGTCCCACCGATGCTTTCAAACGGAAGTTTAGTCTCACGGCCTTGAATGAACGAACCACATAACGCTGGCGATGCACCAAAGAAGTAAGGGATCATCCAACCAAAACGGTAATAGTTACGAATCAAAGCAAAGTAAGCAGCTGATTTGGTGTCTTGGCGAGCTTGCTCATCCTGCTCACCATAAAACGCATCCCAAAATGACTCAGGGAATGAAAAGTTGAAGTGAACACCAGAAATAATCTGCATCAAGCTGCCGTAACGGCGTTTTAGCCCCTCACGGTACAATGTTTTCATTTTCGCCGAGTTCGATGAACCGTACTGAGCAAGCTGAATATCATCTTCACTGCCGACATAACATGGCATAGAAAGCGGCCACATCTTTTCTTCGCCCATTTTGGTTTGAGTGAAATGGTGAATGTCTTTCAGTTGCGCCATCAATTCTGGAATGTCATGAGAAACCGGAGTGATGAACTCCAGCAACGATTCAGAAAAGTCGGTGGTGATCCATTTGTTTGTGAACGCTGAGCCCAAACCCTCTGGATGAGGTGTTGTTGCTAGGTGTCCATCCTGACGATAGCGCAAAGTTTCTCGCTCAACACCGCGTCCAAACTGCTTAAATACTTCGGGGTTTGATGCAACTTTTTTTAGTCGCGCAGCAAAATCAGTCAAAATGAGGTTCGCTTATATTAGGAGCAGGACACTTGTCGCTCGGGACAAGTGAAAGCTAAGTTATTGATAGTTCATGCATCTAGATAAACAACCCATTAAAAGTCGCTTATCTAGATGAATAGCGGAGAGATCACTCTCCGCTATTAAATGTGTACTCTATCGAATGATTTCAAGCTCTTCTACGTCTTTCCCCAACTTTTCTAGTTGAGGACGAAGTGATTTAGCATCACCAACGACAATGATTTGATAGTCATTCGGATCAAACCATTTTTGAGCTAATGCATTCAAAGTTTGCTTATCCACTTTCTCAACGATAGCGTTTCTTTGCTGCAAGTAATCTTGATCGAGGTTGTATTTGAGAATATCACTAATGAGTTCCGCTTTTTGTGTCGGCGTTTCATACTTCAGTGCATCTTTTTGACCGACCGCTTGGCGCATAAATTTCATTTCTTCATCAGTCATTCCAGATTGAGCGTATTCATTCAGCTCATTTTCCATCTCGATAATCGATGCGACCGTCGAATCGGCACGAACTTGCGCGGTAAATACAACCGAACCGGTTTCAGGATTCCCCGAGAAGTAACCGTAAGCACCGTAGGTGTAGCCTTTGTCTTCACGCAGGTTTTGGTTGATGCGACTGTTAAAGTTACCCGCTAGGTTAAAGTTCGCGAGCTGGCTTAGATAAAAGTCACCCGTGGCATCATAAGGCATGCCTTGACGAACCATCATAACCACACTTTGCGGTGCACCTGGTTTATCGACAAGATGAATTTTCTGCTCACCTAATGCTGGTATTGTTTGAGGAGCATAAAGTGGTGCCGCTTCATCTTTCCATTCAGCCCAAAACGCAAGCTTCTGCTCAATGTCTTGTTTAGCAATGTCACCCACCACCACGACTTGTGCGCTCTGCGGTGTGTAGTGCTTAGCGTAGAACTCACGCACATCATCAAGCGTTAGCGCACTGACACCAGCTTGCGTACCGTCTTTTGGGCGTGCAAAAACAGAATCACCATACAGCACTTGTCGACTTGCTTGAGATGCCATCCAACTTGGATTTTGATGTTCGTACACAAGCCCTTCGAGTGCCTGCATTTTCACACGATCAAAATCTTCTTGTTTGAACGCTGGCGATAGCAGCATCTCTTCAACGATTTTCAGTGTTGGCTCTAAATTCTTTTCTAAAGAAGAAACGCTGATGTTCGTCGTGTAGCCTGTGGCATCGACAGAGATCATGCTGCCGAGTTTATCGAGCTCAGCTTGAATTTGTTCCACGCTACGTTTGGTCGTTCCTTCTTGCAACATAGCGGCCGTCAGTTGCGCTAGGCCTTCTTTGCCTTTTTCCACAAAACGCGTGCCCGCCGGCAAGCTGAACTGCATCATGACTGTCGGAGTTTCGTTGCTAACTGTACCGAGTAGTTCAGAGCCGTTGTCAAAATGCACATTGTACAGTTCTGGCATTGTTGCTTTCACTGGCTCACCTACCGGTGGCTGCACTGAACGATCAAAATTGTCCGTTGCGCGGCGATAGGCTAACTGATCATCGGTAATTTTTTTGTACTCTGGCAAGGTACGTTCTGGCGTTGTAAATGTCGCAGACTTAACAGCAAGATCCGTTTTGCCTTTTGGTACCACGCTCAAGGTGACTTTCGACTTACCTTGAATAAAGTTTTGGTACACCTTCTCAACAGATTGAGGAGTCACGGCGCGAATCTGTTCCAATTGTTTTTCAATCAAGTCAGGTTGGCCAAAGAAAGTTTCATTCGACGCTAGCTGTGTGACTTTACCTTTCACGCTTTCAAGCGCGAAAATCGCATCCGCTTCAGCTTTACCTTTCAACTGCTCCAGACGATCGTCAGTGACGCCTTTCTCTGCAAACTTGCTCATCGACTTCATAAGCTCATCATACAAGGTCGAAAGATCGCCTTTGTCTCCAGAATCTCCCATCGCGTAGACATAGAAATTACACGCAAGCTCTGCACAGTCATGGAAGGAACCCGCATCAACCGCTTTTTGCGTCTTCACTAAATCTTGGTACAGCACGCTGTTGGTGCCACCACCTAATACTTCCGATAGCGTATCCAGAGACGCTTGGCTCTCTTCGCCGCTGTATGTGGTTGGCCACGCAATCATTACCATCGGTTGTTGGATACGATCTTCCAACGTAATGTATTTGTCTCCTTGCAACTTAGCTGGTTGTTTCGGTGCGTTTTCAACTTCTGGACCACGAGGAATGGAACCGAAGTATTTGTTTACCCACGCCAGTGTTTGCTCGACATCTAAGTCACCACCGATCGTGATCGTCGCATTATTTGGACCGTACCAACGCAAGAAAAACGCTTTAAGATCATTCACGTCAACACGATCAAGATCTTCAACGTAACCGATGGTTTGCCATGAGTAAGGATGACCTTCTGGGTATAACGCTTCAGACATACGTTCCCAAATCAAACCGTACGGACGGTTGTCATAACGTTGCGCACGCTCATTTTTCACCGTAGATCGTTGAATTTCAAATTTGCGCTGTGAAACCGCATCAAGCAAAAAGCCCATACGATCCGATTCAAGCCACAGCATTTTTTCCAGCTGATTCGCAGGAACGGTTTCAAAGTAATTGGTGCGATCGCGATTGGTCGTACCGTTTAACGTACCACCCGCCTCTGTGATGATTTTGAAGTGCTCTTGATCGCCAACGTTCTCTGAACCTTGGAACATCATATGTTCAAAGAAGTGCGCAAAGCCCGACTTACCGATTTCTTCACGAGCTGAGCCGACGTGATACGTGACATCAACGTGTACCAATGGATCAGAGCCCTCTGGCGCTAGAATTACGGTCAAGCCGTTATCGAGTTTGTATTTTTGATATGGGATCTTAACTTTGCCGTCTTCTGCTTTCGATGATTCGACGAAAGTCACCCCTTTTGGCAACGATGAAACAGGGGAATTTGATGCACAGCCCGTGATCACTAACAGTGAGCACGCGCCAACCCAAAACATTCTCATGTACTTTCCTTAAAATAATCCGAGATAAATGGCCGCCAACAAGCTGTACCGAGCGGCTTTTCCTAAAAATATTAAAATCACACACGGCAGAAATTTCATCCTTAACCATCCAGCCGCGAGACACAACGGATCACCAATAATTGGTAACCAACTGAAAAACAATCCCCAGTAGCCATATTTTGCTAGCCACTTTAAAGCGGTATGACCATGTTTTTCTTCTTGGGTTTTATTGGGGATCCATAACCCAAGCCAGTAATTGGTTAAGCCACCAAGCGTATTACCTATTGTGGCAACCAAAAGAATAGAAGAAACCGCATATTGATTGAGTGAGAGAGTTGCGATCAGCCCAGCTTCAGAGCCACCAGGCAGTAAGGTGGCGCTCAGAAAGCCCGTTAAAAAAAGCACCCACAATGCTGAATCAGAAAACCAAAGGGCTAAATGTTCAAAAGCTGAATTGAATGCGTCTAGCATGTCATATCAAGTAATACCTTGCCTCTCGTTCGCCCCGATTCCACTTGTTGGTGTGCGGCGATAACTTCAGCCATTGGGTAAATGTGTTGCACTTCTGTTTTAAGTAATCCCACACCTACCATGTACAACAACGTGTCTAACTGTGAAGGATCTGGCTCAACCAACATACCGCTTGCCTCGAAGCCTAACAGCTTGGCCTTGTCACAAATTAATTCAGCGCTAATCGTTGGTACCGTGATCACGCGGGCATTGTCTTTTAGGCACTTGAGAGCATCTAGAGCCGCATCACCACCAACCAAATCAATTAAAACATCAACGCCTTCAACACGTTCTGACACTGGTGCAAATTGATAGTTCACTGCATGAGCGCCAAGTGTGGCGAGGTAGTCTAAATTTCGTTCACTGCAGGTGGTAAACACTTCGGCTTTTGTCGCCACAGCAATCTGCACCGCTAAGTGCCCTACGCCACCCGCTCCTGCGAGAATTAATACTCTATCGCATTCGCTGACATTCGCTTTGCTTAATGCTTGAGCAGCGGTTTGCCCTGCCAATGGTAAAACCGCCGCCGCTTCTAGCGTGACCGAACTTGGCACGTGACTTAGCTCCGACTCCGGAACACAAACATATTGGCTATAACCACCACCTTGGAGAGGAAAGCCAATAAAACCGGCCACTTCATCTCCCACAGCAAAGCGAGAAGTCTTAGTACCACAAGAGGCGACTTTCCCAGAAATATCGTAACCTGGCACCCAAGGCAGTTTGTCTTTATTCTGGGAAGCAGCCCAGCCAAGTCCCGCTCGTGTTTTGACATCGATAGGATTCACGCCAGCATAATGCACCTTGACCAACACTTCGCCAGACTTAGGGATCGGAGTTTCAGCGCTTTGAATCGCCAGAACATTGGCGTCGCCAAACTCAGTGATAACAATCTGTTTATGTTCCATAACTCACTCCCTGAGGGACAAATAAAAAAGGGATGCCGGAGCATCCCTTTGACTATAAACCATTTTGTTTAACCAAGTTAATGGCAAGCATGTAAATTGGTTGATAATTTTATCTTCAACACGATAACTGTATTTACGTGTTACAAGAGTCTTTATCCAACCAAGGCCAACAGAATACCTGCCGCTACCGCGGAGCCAAGTACACCCGCTACGTTTGGTCCCATCGCATGCATCAACAAGAAGTTTTGAGGGTTTGCATCAAGCCCGACTTTGTTCACCACACGCGCAGCCATAGGTACGGCAGACACCCCTGCCGCGCCAATGAGTGGGTTGATGTCCTCTTCTGAGAACTTATTAAGAAGCTTAGCCATGAGAACACCTGCGCCTGTACCGATACTGAACGCCACAGCGCCTAGACCAAGAATGCCTAGTGTTTCCAAGTTTAAGAACTGGTCAGCTTGCAGTTTCGAGCCAACCCCTAAACCCAAGAAGATAGTCACAATATTGATCAGTTCATTTTGTGCAGTTTTCGATAAACGATCCACCACACCCGCTTCACGCATCAGGTTACCGAGACAGAACATACCAACCAATGGCGTCGCAGAAGGTAGGAACAGAATCGTCATCAACAGCACGGCCATCGGGAAGAACACTTTTTCCCACTTACCAACATGACGAAGCTGCGCCATTTTGATTTCACGCTCTTCTTTGGTAGTCAGCGCTTTCATAATTGGCGGTTGAATGATCGGAACTAATGCCATGTAGCTGTATGCCGCTACCGCAATCGCCCCCAATAAGTCTGGCGACAACTTGCTGGCCAAGAAAATCGCCGTCGGACCATCAGCACCACCGATGATGGCGATCGATGATGCATCTGCCATCGAGAATTCCATCCCCGGCACAAAGTTAAGCAAAATCGCCCCAAACAAGGTCGCAAAAATACCAAACTGCGCTGCCGCCCCTAACCAAAGTGTTTTAGGGTTCGCGATCAATGCGCCAAAGTCCGTCATCGCACCAACGCCCATAAAGATCAACAATGGGAAAACTCCCGATTCGATCCCGATATAGTAGACGTAGTACAACAAACCGCCTGGCTCAGTGAAGCCCGCATTAGGAATGTTAGCTAAGATAGCACCAAAGCCAATTGGCAATAAAAGTAATGGTTCAAAGCCTTTGCGAATCGCTAAAAACAACAGCGTACAGCCAACCAGCATCATGCAGATTTGGCCAAACTCAAAGTTAGCGATCCCTGTTTCTGACCATAAGGTCATCAATCCGTCCATGATACTCCCTTACGCCAAGCTGAGAAGAGGTGCACCAACGGTAACGGCATCACCCTCTTTAACGTTCAGTTCTTGAACGATACCACCGCGAGCTGCACGAACTTCCGTTTCCATCTTCATTGCTTCAAGGATCAGTAGGACATCACCTTCTGCGACTTCAGCACCCGGCTGAACGTTCACTTTAAAGATGTTTCCTGCAAGCGGTGCAGGAACCGATTCCGCATTTGCCGTCACAGGAGCAACGGGAGCGGCCACTGGTGCAGAAGCTGAACTTGGCGTCACAGAAGTCAATTGTCCTTTTGGCCCCACTTCAACTTCGTAGACTTGTCCATCAACGCGAACACTGTAAGTTTCTACGCTACCAGACTCGACTGGAGCCGCAGGCGCTGCAACTGGTTTTGCACTTTCCAATGTAGGTGCTGGTTCAAAATCGTCAGGGTTACCACGGTTTTTAAGGAACTTCAGACCGACTTGAGGGAACAACGCATAAGTAAGTACGTCATCAACGCGTTCACTCGCAAGCTTAATGCCTTCAGACTGAGCCTTATCCATTAAATCCACCGTAAGAGCTTCCATTTCTGACTCTAACAAATCAGCAGGGCGACACGTAATTGGCTCTTTACCTTCAAGGACTTTTGCTTGTAGTTCGGCATTCACTGCCGCAGGAGCGGCACCGTACTCTCCTTTGAGAACACCAGCGGTTTCTTTAGTGATGCTCTTGTAGCGCTCGCCGGTCAGTACGTTAATGACGGCTTGAGTACCAACGATCTGAGACGTCGGTGTTACGAGAGGAATAAAGCCAAGATCTTCACGTACACGTGGGATTTCTTCTAACACCTCGTCGATACGATCCGCTGCACCTTGCTCTTTTAGCTGACCTTCCATATTCGTCAACATACCACCTGGGACTTGAGCAATAAGGATACGGGAGTCCACGCCTTTTAGTTGCCCTTCCCACTTCGCGTATTTCTTACGTACTTCACGGAAGTAAGCTGCAATAGGTTCTAGTTGATCAAGTTTCAAATTGGTGTCGCGCTCAGTACCTTGCAGCATTGCTACAACCGTTTCTGTCGGAGTATGCCCGTAAGTACAGCTCATCGAAGAAATAGCCGTATCGAGGATGTCGATACCAGCCTCTACCGCTTTGATTGCCGTAGCAGTAGAAAGACCAGTGGTAGCATGGCAGTGAAGTGCCAGTGGTACATCACAAGAGGCTTTAATGCGTGTGATTAGCTCTTGCGCTTCGTAAGGCTTTAGCAAGCCAGACATATCTTTAATACACAGTGAATGACAACCGAGATCTTCCAAACGCTTTGCTAAATCAACCCAAGTATCCGTATTGTGAACAGGGCTTGTTGTGTATGACAGGGTGCCTTGCGCATGAGCGCCAACATCTACCGCCGATTTCACCGCTTTTTGGAAATTGCGAACATCGTTCATCGCATCAAAGATACGGAATACATCCATACCATTGGCATGAGCACGCTCAACGAACTTCTCTACTACGTCATCAGCATAATGGCGATATCCTAAAAGGTTTTGACCACGAAGTAGCATTTGCATTGGTGTATTTGGCATCGCCTTTTTCAACTCACGTAGACGCTCCCAAGGGTCTTCCCCAAGGAATCGAATACACGAATCAAACGTTGCACCACCCCAGGTTTCTAGGGACCAGTATCCAATCTTATCCAACTCAGCTGCGATAGGCAGCATATCTTCGATACGCATACGCGTAGCAAACAGTGATTGATGGGCGTCTCGAAGGACCACATCGGTAATAGCTAGTGGTTTAGACATGCTCTTAAACTCCTTTTTAATCCTATATTCGGCTACTTCGCGATTGAAGCGCGATGTTGATGAATCGCCGCTGAAATCGCTGCCACTACTTGTGGACTAACAGCTGAAGAGGTTGATTGAACTTTGGTATTTGTTTTTGGTGCTGCGATCGGCTCTGGTACTTCTTCTGGTACCAGTTTCGACAATAGCCGAACGAGATAAACAAGAATGGTGAGGAAAATAAATACGACCGCCATCCCCGTAACCATAAGGGTGGCCGCATCTACTAGCAGGCTTCCTATATTCGTCATGTTGCTTCCTTTCTTTGTCATCCTGACAACGTGCAGGACTTTATTAGCGTCAAATCCCGACCAATGGATTATCTCGATTGGTTAAATTTTGTCAATTTTGTTTAAGGAAGGATTTAAATAATCTCCATAATTGATTATTTATTCACTACCCAGATCACAATTCAAACTTAAACCATCGAGTTAGAATGAATGCTCAATATATAAACAGGTTAATTCAAAGAGCACGAGAAAACTGCGATTAAGATTTCAAAACAAAACAAGTGAGATTAAAAGAAAGAACTATTAAAACAAAAAGATAGGAGTAAAGATCAAAACAAAAACACCATTATAACATGTGATTAACACATTTTATTTAAATCACGTTAGTCATCATTTTGCTGGAAACGAAGAAAGCATGGCGCACCGATGATGAATTATTAGAGATGATTGACTAGATACGCAAAGTGACATTGCAGTTCAATCAGATAAGAAACCTACTTTGACAGCGCAGACTAAAGAATAAGTAGTGAGTGTTTGTTTTTCAGATACAAAAAAAGCCTCGCATAAGCGAGGCTTTTTGATAAGTGGCGCGTCCTGGAGGATTCGAACCTCCGACCGCCTGGTTCGTAGCCAGGTACTCTATCCAGCTGAGCTAAGGACGCACAGTTTTCGATATCAGTATTACCAATATCTGGAGTTCACAAGGAAACCCTAAAGAGTGGCGCGTCCTGGAGGATTCGAACCTCCGACCGCCTGGTTCGTAGCCAGGTACTCTATCCAGCTGAGCTAAGGACGCGC